>NZ_VOYA01000001.1:0-220722 GCF_013420465.1 Acinetobacter sp. YH01005
GAATAATTCAAGTGAATTTGTTTGAAAGAAGAACTTTAAAAGCTTTATTTTCACCCGATAAAATACCCATAAAACAAGAGGAAGCTCAAATGAGCTTCCTCTTGTGAAAAATTGTGGGACAGCAGTGGGAGACATGCTCCTTTTTTTATTATTGAAAAAACTTAGCTTGAAGCAGCTACACCCGTACAATGTGGACTTTGGCTTGCATCTTTTTGCTCATTGGTTAAGACAATACCTGTACCTGCAGACATTTTAGCTTGAATAAATTCGACCGCTTGCGCATTTCTACAGATAATTGCCTGTGTATGACTTGCATTTGGCACAATGTCTAATTGATAACCTTCAGCATAATTTGCCTCTGGGAAATACTTCGTCGCTTGCGTTTTCATATTTGCAAATAGCGCTTGCGTAACCACAGGAATAACGGCCTTATCATTTGCACCTTGAATAATATAAACAGGTGCTTTAATCACTTTATCAGCGCTTGCATTTGTCGCTGGTTGATTATCATTTAAAAATTTCTGAACAACAGGATCGGTATCGATTTTATTCAAATCAATTCCATACTGTGAAACCGTATGCGTTGGATCCTTTAAGAATTCAATCACAGCTGCTTTAAACTGTTCTTGCAAACCATTTGCGCCATTTGGATCAGAATAACTTAAACATGCACCGTCATCCCCTGTACGTCCATAGGCTTTTTCTGCAATAACACCAGCATCAGCAGTAAAGATATTTTTTAAATCATAATTTGGCTCATAGGCTTTAATACCCGAACTGGTCAATGCAGCATATGCCAAAAGCTCAGCATAGCCATCTGCAAGTTGCCCCATTAACGCATCCGCTTGCTGTGCATTGATTATGTTATTTGCAAGCGCGTAACGAATTTGAAGCAATTGTTCATCTAAGATATTGACGCCCTTACTCACGCCGTTGTCATCCAGATTTAAAGCAGGATCAAGATAGATCTTAATAATCGTCCCCAAACTCGATGCAGGTGCGGCTGCCACTGCCCCTTTATAGTTTGCATCCGTATTTGCAAATTCCGCCGTCCCTAAGGATGCATGACCACCTTGCGATTGACCGATCGACATCCACTGACCATTGAGTTGCTTACCATAATGTTCTTTTGCCGCTTTAACCGCAGTAAGTGCCGAATTTGCCGCACTCGATAAATTGAGGTATGGATGCACCCCCTTCGTACCTAAACCTTCATAGTCTGGTGCCACAATTACATAACCTGCCGCCATAAGCGTATTAGCTAGAATTTTAAAACGTGGATGAATTAGATTTTTACTTGGCGCACATTCATCTCCAGCCCCGACTGTTCCATGCTCCCATACCACAACACGATACCCATCTTTAGGTTGTGTAGCTTTTGGAAATAATACTAAGGCTGTTGCTGTTGCTGCTTTCCCCTGCACATTGGTCATGTTATACGTCATGACTTTAATGGACGATGTATTGTCTACAGTATCTAAAGCATAATTTGCTTCAGACACAAATGTTGATTTTTGATTCGAAGATGATGAGTCATTATCATCGTCATTACACGCGGTTAAAGACAGCATAGAAACTGCAACTGTCAGAGCTAATGCTATTTTTGAACGTTTCATAAAATATCCTTTTTAATCATTATTCTTTAAGCATGAAACTACATGCCTTTTTATTAATGCATAAAAAAAAGCACCCAAATAGGATGCTTTAGCTCATTTTAAACAGTTTCAGATCAATGACATTAAAGCGTCAGTGCCATGAAAATTCCAATAAAAATCATAAGCCCTACCCAACGGTTATGGCGAAACGCCCAAAAACATAACTGAGGATCACGGCCTTTGGTTTTAGTCCACTGGTAAATAAAATCGGCAGCCACAGCCAACATTGCAACTAAACCAAATGGCATCAAGAGATCTTCTAAATACAACGCAGAACCAATCAGTACAATGCTTAGCGCCTGTAATAAAGAAATGATTTCTATATCATATTTACCAAATAAAATCGCAGTTGATTTCACACCAATTTTCAAATCATATTCACGGTCAGTAATGGCATATTGTGTGTCATATGCAACGGTCCACGCCAAATTACCAAAGTACAATAACCAGCAAGTCAAATCAGGTGTTTGCCCCACAGCGGTATAAGCCATAGGAATCGACCATGAAAATGCCGCGCCTAAAAATACTTGTGGCAGATGCGTGTAGCGTTTCATAAAGGGATAAATGAACGCTAAAAACAATGCACCAAAGGACCAATAAAAAGTTTCTATCGGTAAAAAGAACAACATACATGCGCTAGCAAGCACCAAGATCAAGAACACATATATGGCTTCTTTAGCACTAATCACTCCAGTGGCTAAAGGACGATGTTTGGTTCTTTCCACAGCACCATCGACTTTACGGTCAGCAAAGTCATTAATCGCACAACCTGCTGCACGCATAAATATCGTGCCCAAAATCATGGGAATCAAAATACTGAATTGCGGTGTTCCTTGATTGGCAATCCACAGTGCCCACATGGTTGGCCAAAAAACCAGTTCCGTGCCAATTGGCTTATCGAAGCGACATAAATAGTAATAAGCTTCTAAACGCTGCTGCCAAGTAATCTGTTGCACCACGGCCATGATTGTCCTTCATCTGGTAATGTTATTTCTGCAAATATTGTTCAAAACTCGCTAAAAAAGTTTCCTGAACAATAAATTTACAACCATGCCAAGTATAACAGCTCTGACGTGTCCAACCATCGTCTAGCCACAATACACGCCGCTCGCACTTCGGATTGGTACGCTGAAATAAAAAATGTCCGATCGGTTTTTTACCAATATGCTGAAAAATCCGCGCACGGCCTTGTATACTGAGGATTGGAAATATACTTTTTGCCTTGACCCACGGCTCAGCTTCACAGCCATATAAATAACTTTCACGTACCCAAGCTGTGTGCTGTATTGGCATTTGTAGCCACCGTGCATCTTGAAGCGTCATGCGTTGAAATTGCTCAATACTCGGCTCAACTTTAAATACACCTTGGGCAAAATCTGTTAATTGTTGGGTTAATGAACCCGAAGCATACAACCATGTTCTTAATTCAGGAGACATTCTTTTATCCCGCATTTCGCATGCTTGACGCTGCATATTTCATTTCCCTTATAACCATTTGCTGAGTATAGCGAATCATTAGTGTAACCAACTCAACATCGTTTTTCATGACCCATAGCTTGTTTTCAGTAAAATGAACAAAACCAAAACTGCTTAAGTACTTCATTACATTTGCAATCAACACAAACCTCACTTACACAGTATGATGTCGTGGATAACCACTAAATTACACAAGCATAATGTTTCCATTTTACCCGCTACATGTTTTTATTTTTTTCGTTTTACTTTGTGCCAATATCACGGTTTAAGCAAAATCTATTGCGCTCAGTTTTGATGATGGATTAAATCCAGTGTTTAACGCACAAGCAGAACAAATCAATGCCCAAATTTTAAAACATCTGCATGATCAACAAATCAAAACTATTGTCTTCCCTAGCCTGATTAAAATTGGCGATTATCAAGGTAAACAACTGATTCAAGCGTGGGGACAATCTGGCCATCTGATTGGCAATCATAGTGCACTACACCAAAATCTGAATAAAGAAAATGTTACATTAAAAGATTATCTGCACAGCATTGAACATGCGGATACAGTGTTAAAAACGCTGCCGAATTACACACGTATCTATCGTTATCCATTTTTAAAAGAAGGTAATAGCGCTGAAAAACGTGATGCTGTCTATCAGTGGTTAGAGCAGCATCAATACCGCATTGGCGGTGTGAGTATTGATGCCAGTGACTGGTTTTATAACCGAAAATATCTCGACAATGCCAAACAGCAAGATCAGGACAAATTAGACCGACTAAAACAAGCTTATATTGCTCACCTGCTTCACCGAGCAGATTATTATGACCAACTTGCACAGCTCACCATAAATCGTTCGCCACAACATGTTTTACTTTTACATGTAAATGCCATTAATGCTGCATTTTTAAAGGATGTCATTACCGCATTTCAGCAACATGGCTGGACTTTTATTTCAGCAGCAAACGCCCTACAAGACCCCTTATATGCGCAGCGCAGTCAAAACATTCCTGCGGGTGAAAGTGTGATTTGGTCGATTGCCAAAACTCAAGGAATTACACAGCTGCGCTACCCCGCCGAAGATGCGCCTTATGAAGGCGACAATTTAAAACAGCATGGTTTGCAATGACGGTTAGCAAATCACTTAAAGCTCAATAAAAAATGACCTGCAACGTTGTAGGTCATTTTTTCAGTTCAATTTTTTAGTGTTGAATTAAAAGTTATCTGTCTTGGCAATAGCTTCAAACTTGCCTTGCGGCGTTTTTATTAAAACCAACCCTTCGGTTGTAATATAAAAACTTTCAGGGTAATGAAACTCCAATGCCAGCTCTGGGTTTTTCAGCTCGATAAATTGAGCCTGCTTATAACCTTCAACGGTCCGCCCCACTTCCAAATAAGTCACTTCTGAGAAGTTAAGTTTAAATCCCTTTGCCTGATCTGCTGGATCAATCCAAGGGAAAAAACCGGTATGTTTTTTACGTGGTTTTGCCATGTTTAGATATTCATTCAACTCTTTGCCTTATCTTAATCCATCCCATAAAAAAACCCGCACAAGGCGGGTCTTTTTACAGTGAAATTCTGTACAGAATTACAAGCTGTAGTACATGTCGAATTCAACTGGGTGAGTAGTCGTGTTAAGACGACGAACTTCTTCAGTTTTAAGTTCGATGTAGGCATCAAGCATTTCTTTAGTGAACACGCCACCTTTAAGAAGGTAATCATGGTCAGCTGCAAGAGCTTCAAGCGCCATATCTAAGCTATGAGCCACTGTAGGGATTTTAGCTTCTTCTTCAGGAGGAAGGTCGTACAAGTTCTTGTCAGCAGCTTCACCTGGGTGGATCTTGTTTTGAATACCGTCAAGACCAGCCATAAGAAGCGCAGCGAAACCTAAGTACGGGTTCATCATTGGATCTGGGAAACGTGCTTCGATACGTTTGCCTTTAGGGCTAGAAACGTAAGGAATACGGATAGAAGCTGAACGGTTACGTGCTGAGTAAGCAAGCATAATCGGTGCTTCGAAATGTGGAACTAAACGTTTGTACGAGTTAGTTGATGGGTTTGTGATTGCGTTCAATGAACGAGCGTGTTTGATCACACCACCAATGAAGTACAACGCCATTTCTGAAAGACCAGCGTATTCATCACCAGCAAACAAGTTCTTGCCATCTTTAGAGATCGACATGTGAACGTGCATACCTGAACCGTTATCACCAACCATTGGTTTAGGCATAAACGTAGCAGTTTTAGCATATTGGTGAGCAACGTTCCAAACAGCATATTTGAACTGTTGTACTTCGTCCGCTTTACGAACCATAGTGTTGAAGCTTACACCGATTTCAAGCTGGCAAGATGCAACTTCGTGGTGATGTACTTCTACACGACCTGGGCCCATGATGTCTTCAATTTTTGCACACATATCTGCACGCATATCTTGTGAAGAATCTACAGGAGGAACTGGGAAGTAACCACCTTTCACACGTGGACGGTGACCAGAGTTACCCGCTTCGTAATCTTTACCAGTAGACCAAGCAGCTTCTTCAGCGATTAATGTGTGACGCGCGCCAGACATATCGATGTCCCATTTTACTTCGTCAAAAACGAAGAATTCTGGTTCTGGACCAAAGAAAGCAGTATCACCAATACCAGTTGATTTTAGGTATTCTTCCGCACGGCGAGCAATAGAGCGTGGGTCACGTTCATAACCTTGACCAGTTGAAGGTTCGATAACGTCACAAGTCACAACAACTGTAGCTTCTGCAAAGAACGGGTCGATAAAACCAGTTTCTGCATCTGGACGTAAGATCATGTCAGATGCTTCAATGCCTTTCCAACCAGCAATTGAAGAACCATCAAACATTTTGCCATCTTCAAACGTATCTTCGTCGATTGAATCTGCTGGGTAAGTTACGTGTTGTTCTTTACCCTTAGTATCAGTAAAGCGAAAATCGACCCATTTTGCGCCACTTTCTTGGATGAGTTGAAGGACCTTGTTCGCCATGCTCATTTTGCTCCGATGATTTTTTTGTGCACACTGAAGTGCGTGTTAGTAGTTGGTAGTTATTAAGCAATTACCGTACCAACTTTTAAAAGCTAAGCTAAAATACTGAATTCCTTATCAGAATAGAAGATTTTAGCTCCTTGCTTTTCGACTATTATACTGTGTGTAACAGTAAATGCACCATATTCAGCCACTCTTCATCACTTTTGTTTAAAAACTTCTCGCAGGTGTATCAAAATAGTGCAACTTGGTTTTGCACCAGTATGCACCAAAATGATTAATCGCTTTCAACGATAAAATTATTAGGATTTTATTCAAGCTTTAAGGTCGAATTTAAATACGATAGAAACTAATGGTTTAGCTAGTTCTAGATGGAAAAATACCAGCGTGATAACTATATTCATGATCGATATTTAGGTTTTTTGAGCCCTTAAAGCACTCTTTTTTTGAAGTAGATTTAACCATTTTGTTTTAATTTTGATCAATCTACCTTTGCATTAATTGTGCTCCATTTTGGTGATTTTGCTTCAAAACGGTTCATATTTTTCCAGCTAGAGCCTGAATTGCAATTTTTAACGACAGTAAGCAGATCTTTTTAAAATATCAATTGAACACATTTTAAACACTTAAATTCAGCCTATTGCTTTGTTCAACTTAAATCCTAAATTTATAAGTCGATAATTTGCTGAAATGATTTCAGTTGCGATGAACTTTGGCGAAATTGTTCAGCAGAAATTGAATAATATTTGCTATGATTGGCTGCATTCTAAATATTTCACTATTTTTCTATTTAAAATATCCACACGATATTTGGGTCAATATACAACTATTTAGAATCATTTCGGACTATTCTAAGCACAGTTAAGTGCATAAATTTCAAAGGTTAATACGCTCATGCTTTTGATGATCGACAATTATGACTCTTTTACCTACAACATCGTCCAATATTTTGGCGAGTTAAATCAGGAAGTAAAAGTTGTACGTAACGATGCCGTGACATTGGAAGATATCGAGCGATGGCAACCGAAGTATTTAGTCATTGGTCCTGGCCCTTGTTCGCCAAGTGAAGCAGGTATTTCAATTCCTGCGATTCAACACTTTGCGGGAAAAATTCCTTTACTCGGTGTGTGTTTAGGCCACCAAGCCATAGGACAAGCTTTTGGCGGCGATATTATTCGCGCTAAAAAAGTGATGCACGGTCGTTTATCTGACATGTATCACAGCGATCAAGGCATTTTCAGCAACCTCCCTTCGCCATTTTCAGCAACGCGTTATCACTCTTTGGTGATTGATCAAGCGACTTTGCCTGAATGTTTAGAAGTGACCTGCTGGACCAATGAAGAAGATGGCACGATGGAAGAAATCATGGGCGTAAAACATAAGACATTGCCTGTCGAAGGCGTGCAGTTTCACCCTGAATCAATTCTTAGTGAACATGGCCATCAAATCTTTAAAAACTTCTTAGAAATTTACGCTTAATCGAGTGCAAAAAATATTATGAATATTCAACAAGCTTTAAATAACATCACTAAAAATATTGAACTCACTCAACCTCAAATGGAAGAAGTGATGCGTACCATCATGCAAGGTGAAGCGACCGATGCGCAAATTGGCGCACTCATGATGGGCTTACGCCAAAAAGGTGAAAGTATTGATGAAATCACTGCCGCAGCACGTGTAATGCGTGAGTTTGCGATCAAAATCGATGTCAGTGATCTGCCACATTTGGTGGATATCGTTGGTACAGGTGGTGATGGTCAAAACTTATTTAACGTCTCTACTGCGTCTAGTTTTGTCATTGCAGCAGCAGGCGCAACCATTGCCAAACATGGCGGTCGTGGTGTTTCATCAAAATCAGGCTCTTCTGATCTTTTAGAACAGGCAGGAATTAACCTTGACCTGAACATGCAGCAAACTGAACGCTGTATTCGTGAAATGGGCGTGGGTTTCCTCTTTGCACCTAATCATCATAAAGCCATGAAATATGCTGCTGGTCCACGTAAAGAATTGGGCTTCCGTAGTATTTTCAACCTACTTGGCCCGCTTACAAATCCGGCCGGCGTAAAACGTTTTGTGATTGGTGTTTTCTCAACAGAATTATGTCGTCCTATGGCTGAAGTTTTAAAACAGCTTGGTGCAGAACATGTCTTGGTGGTGCATTCAAAAGACGGTTTAGATGAAATTAGCCTTGCATCAAGTACTTATGTTGCTGAACTCAAAGATGGCGAAGTCACTGAATGGGAAATTCAACCTGAAGCTGTAGATATCGAGTCGCAAACCTTAACAGGTCTATCTGTAGATAGTGCTGCGGAAAGTCTAAAATTAATTAAAGATGCTTTAGGTAAAAATAAATCTGCACTCGGTGATAAAGCCGCGAATATGATTGCCCTAAATGCAGGTGCCGGTATCTATGTTTCAGGCTTAACCAATAGCTATAAACAAGGTGTTGCATTAGCACATGACATTATCTATGGCGGTCAAGCACTAGAGAAAATGGGCATTTTGTCTGAATTTACGAAAACTTTAAAAGAATACGAAGCTTAAGATTAGGACTCAAATCATGGTAGATATCGCCAATACAATTTTAGGTAAAATTGTTGACCGTAAAAAAGAAGAATTTGCAGCCCGTCTTAAACAACGTAGCTATAAAGATGTCGAAGAGCTAGCTCAAGCAGCTACACCCGTTCGAGGTTTTGCACAAAACCTCGGCTCTAAACGTCCGGGGGTGATTGCTGAAATTAAAAAGGCATCACCATCGAAAGGCATCATTCGTGAAAACTTTAACCCTGCTGAAATTGCGCAGCAGTATCAAGATGCTGGTGCGGCATGTTTGTCTGTTCTCACCGATGTGGATTTTTTCCAAGGTGCCGATGAAAACATTCAGATTGCACGTAAGAACTGTGACTTACCTGCGCTGCGTAAAGATTTTTTAATTGATCCTTATGGCGTAATTGAAGCACGCGCTTTACATGCGGACTGTATTTTATTAATCGTGGCTTGTTTGTCTGATCAACAACTCGAAGAAATGTCGAAAACTGCTTTTGAGCACAATCTCGACGTGTTGGTTGAAGTACATGACGAAGAAGAACTTGAGCGTGCAATGCGTCTTTCTGACAACTGTCTACTAGGCGTCAATAATCGTAATTTAAAAACCTTTGATGTTGACCTCAACACATCATTACGTTTGAAAAAGTTACTCGAGCCTTCTCGCCTGCTGGTGACAGAAAGCGGTATTGCAACACCTGCTGATGTCGCGATGATGCAAGAACATGATATTCATGCCTTCTTGGTCGGTGAAAGTTTTATGAAGCAGCCACGTCCTGATCAGGCGTTTAAGGAGCTGTTTGGTGTGCCTGATAAAATATAAATGAAATATGTAGGGTGAGTTCGCTCACCCTTTTTCTCCTTTGCATCCATATTAAAAAATTACACATCCTTTTTATAATTTTTATTCAATTGAGAATTAAAAATAATAGATCTCTTTCATAAATCAAAAAACGATCTTCTTTTTGGTTAATATTTGCACTCCGGATTTCTTAGCATTCGTGCATAATCTGCGGATGAAATACATCGATTCAAACAAGCTTTCTGATCCTCAGTTCAAGCGATACACAGGCATCTCATGGTCAACTTTCTATTTGATGGTTGAGCAATTGAAGAAACATGTCCCTGCCAAAGGCAGACCGCCCAAGTTAAGCCTGGAAGACCAGGTTCTGCTCTGTCTAAGCTATTGGCGGGAATACCGAACCTTATTTCACGTTGCGACGAGCTACGGGGTTTCAGAGCCCACAGCCTCAAGAATTGTCCGTCATGTTGAAGACTGCCTGATTCGGTCCAATCTCTTTAATTTACCCAAAGATTTACCCGAGGGCGAAGGCATCGATTGGAATGTTGTGATCGTGGATGCCACAGAAATTCCAATCCAAAGGCCTAAAAAAACAGAAGAAAAGCTATAGCGGCAAGAAAAAGACCCACACTTTCAAAGTACAGGCCATCATTCATTATCAAACTCAAAAAATCCTGAGTTTATGTACGAGTCGTGGTGCCGTACATGATTTCGAACTCTTCAAACGTAACTTGAATCAGATTCCTGCAGGTGCATTTATCCTTGCGGATAAGGGTTATCAGGGAATTTATACAGTGTATCCAAATAGCTTGTTGCCATTAAAAGCAAAGAAGCGCTGTAAACTGGATTCCGAACTAAAAATCTATAATCAGGAAATCAATAAAAGAAGAATTGGAATTGAGCATGTATTTGGCAGTTTGAAAACCTTCAAAATTCTTGCTGAGCGATATCGCAATCGATGCAAAAGACTAGCATTAAGATTCAATCTAATTGCTGGAATTTATAACTTGGAGCTGAGTGAAAAATGACTTATGAAAGAAATCTAATGAAGTCGATTATTTCTTCAACTCTTCTATTCATTTCATTAATCTTGGTTTCAATACACCAGATAAGTTGGGCAAAAAATATAACTCTGTATACTGGCTCACCGTATCATATTGACCAAAATCATATCCTCTACTTTAATATTTCCACTATGCCCGAAGGCATCATTGCTGCGCAGATTGACCTAAATCAAATTTTTCCAAATATAAATACTAACGTGCTAAAGGGCAAAAATTATGTTTTCAATAAGAATCAAATTGAAATCATTAGTTATCAAGGCTTACCAATAGTCATTAATTTCTCAATCAATACTAAAAACAAGAATATTGAAAATTCAGCCTATTTTTCTATTTCTAAAGGACATAAAAATTCTTTATCAAAACCAATCAATATTAAATCTCACCCTTATTCCATGGAAAAATTAAATCATTTTGAACAGATTTTTTATAAAGATAATTCTCATTTATTGAAAAAGAATTTAGCTGATGAGCCATATTTAATAAACCTATTCATGTTCCATGCAGCAATAAATGATTTTGATGATATGAATGATTTTTTCCAAAATGCGATAAAGAACCTGACACAAAAAAATGATATTGATAATTATGAAAAAGCCAAAAATTTGTATCTTGAATATTTAAATTTAGGTGAAAACAATGAATTTTATGATACCACCTTAATTATGGCGGCAATCGAGCACACAGATATTTCTTTCATCAAAAAAATGAAGCTGAGAAAAATAAATGAACTTGTAGTAGATGAAGTTGAACCACAAACATATTATTTCACTAGATGCTCCCCATTAGGTAAAGCTATTCGCCTAAATCAATATCAGATAATTTCTTATTTACTTGAAAAAGGCGCTTCAACCGAAATCGTGTGTCTTTCTAAATTTAATGAAGAACAATCAGCATTAGCTCTTGCAGAACAATATAAAAATAAAAAAGTTATTAAATTAATTAATTCAACTTTGAAGCCCAAATAGGACTTGTAATGAATTAAGAGATCTTCTTGATATAAAGTCTTTCCAGTTCAAATCAGTGCCATTTAAGGCTATAATTGCTCTAAATTTTTGTATATTTCCCGTTTTTTCATTATGAGCAAACACGATTCTTCGCTTTCAAAAGATCAGTACAACCTACTGAAATCTTTTAAAAAGCAAATTACGAATCCACATTCCTCTACGATTGCTAAACAGCCTGAGCCAACGCCAAAGACTGTTGAACAAGAGCAGGAAGAAGACTTAGCGCTTTTCCAAAAGCAAATGCAAGGTGTTCAAAAAATGAATGCAGGAAATACTGCAAAAATGGAAAAAGTGGGTCGTAAAAAACCTGATGCGCAAACCTTGGCTAAACGTGCTGCTGCAATTGGTCCTATGGAAACAGATGATGCATTGCTTTCTGATACTCAAGCGATGCTCAACCCTGTTGCCAGTCAAGCGGCCTTAAGCTATCGCATTGCAACCTTACAACATAAAGTTTTTGAAGATTTAAAAGCCGGTAATCTACGTTGGTTCGAAGCAGTCGACTTACACGGTTGCACTGTAGAAGAAGCTCGTTCGGCTGTGCTGCAAATCATTCAAATGGCGAAAGATGACAATCAAAACGTCATTAAAATTGTGCATGGCAAAGGACCAGAAGCAATTTTAAAAACTTATGTAAATAGTTGGTTACGTCAACATCGTGATGTATTGGCATTTGTGAGCGCCCCAGAAAAACAAGGCGGTACAGGTGCTGTACTGGTTCTGCTTAAACGTGCAGAAAAGAACCCACAGTTTAAACAATAATCGGATTTAACTCCAAAAGAAGGCATTGTAATAGTTTTCTGCTACAATGCCGTCCTTGTTCAATCTCTCAGTGTAAGTGAACACGTCTTATGTCTATGCAGCAATCCTACGCAAATATCCTAACTGCCGTTGGTGAAGATCTGAATCGCCCAGGTCTTAAAGATACGCCTATGCGTGCTGCTAAAGCTTTTTCATATCTTACTTCTGGTTATAGCCAGACACTTGAAGAAGTGACCAACAATGCGGTTTTCCCATCCGATAACCGTGAAATGGTCTTAGTTAAGAATATTGAATTCTATTCTTTGTGTGAGCACCATTTATTGCCTTTTTATGGCCGTGTACATATTGCTTATCTCCCAGAAGGCAATGTTTTAGGTTTATCAAAATTCGCACGTATTACAGAAATGTTTGCCCGTCGCTTACAAATTCAGGAAAACCTTACTCAGCAGATTGCTGAAGCTGTGGCTGAAGTGACCGGCGCGCGTGGTGTTGCTGTGGTGATTGATTCAGCTCACATGTGTATGATGATGCGTGGTGTGGGTAAACAAGAGTCTACAACCCGTACCGTTTCTTTTGTCGGTGACTTTAAAACCAATAAAGAAGAACGCCGTGAATTCCTAAGTGCTGTACCTGAAAGCTATTAACAGAACATTCAGCGTTAGCACTCATAAAAAAGCTTCAAACTCTTGAGGCTTTTTTATTTGTGTTTTAATGTCCCAAATCATTTGCTTTGATAGCAAAGCACTATTTTCAGGATGAATCATGTCAGATGTATATATTGCTGGTCAGGGTTTAGCGCAAGCCGATCACAGCATAGATTACCCTCGCCCAGACCGTTTGGTTCAGGGCAATCCCAAACGTGAAACTGCAAGCATGTATGCACACCCCAATATGGACTGCGGGATTTGGCAATGTGAAGTTGGCGCATGGAATATTGTCTTTGCACCCAATAAACAAGAGTTTTTTACAATCCTTGAAGGATTAGTACGTATTCATGATCAACAAGGCGGGTATATTGAAGTTTCCGCTGGCCATGCGGGCATTATTCCCCCATCTTTTCAGGGCAAGTTTGAAGTTGTCGAAGCCGTCAAAAAATACTATGTAGTTGTCGAAGTTTAAATTACGGCACATCTCGCCATTAAACTTCTTTACCCATAAAAAAACTCCCACATAAGGGAGTTTTTTATTCTCAGAATGAATTAGATATACGACAAATGCTTTGTGACTTGAATACAGTTTCGACCATTATTTTTTGCTGCGTATAAGGCATGATCTGCGGCATCTAAAAAACGCTGATAGTCAGGATGACCATCATACTGTACACAACCAATACTTACGGTAAAACTAAATTGCTGACCTTGTGCCGTTCGGATCAAGCCCTTTTCAATATATTGGCGAATATTTTCTGCAATTTTCATCGCACGGTTTACACCAGTATCCACCAAGAGTAATAAGAACTCTTCCCCACCGATACGGAATGCATAATCGCTACCTTGACTATAACGCTGTAAAGCTTCGGCAATAAATTTGAGCGCAAGATCACCTGCCGCATGACCAAACTTATCATTGATCATTTTAAAATAATCCGCGTCAAAGGCGAGCAAAGACAACGGCGTTTCATTTTGCCGCGCAAAGGTAATTTCACGTGAAATAATAGTACTGAGATAGCGGCGGTTTAGGAGTTGAGTCAAAGAATCATTGCCAGACTCAATATATTCAGCCACCTGAAACAATTGATCGACTAGATGCTGAATTTCACGGTTCAATTCACGAATCTGTTGAATCAACTGTTGCAGCTGATCTTTTTCCGTCATCTGCATCGTTTGCTGGGTTAATTGATCCACTTCATAAATTCGGTCAATAATCAGTTGCACCTGATCTGAACCAGAAAAAGCATATGCCGCTTTATGAATGAACCATAGCCCAAACTCTGATTTTGAAAATAAGGGATGATAAAAACCAACATTGCCCGAAAAGATTTTAAACATCAGTTCATTTTCCCAGTCGAGCAATGAACCCCGTTGTTTATCTTTATGCACGGCCACATCTTGCATCGCTGAAAATAAGCGATAATTGTGTTTTGTTTCTTGGTTTTTTTCTGTATTGATCTCATAAGAGCGGCACATAATTTCTGTGCTGAACCCCATAATTTGCACAATATAACTGCACATATGGAGAATACTTTGCGTTTGGTTTAGCTCTAAAATTTCAAATATTTTACGTTCTATTTCACGCACACCACGTATGATGAACCATGACGGAATACCAACACGCGCGTGTACCATTCCAACTTTCTGCTGTCTTTTGACTGAGCTTTCAAATTCACCATTCAGTGCGACATTAAACGTTTCTAACAACCATTTTCTTAAAGTGTCGATGAGCCTTTTTTGAATGATATCGTCTTTAAAAAATTCAGCTGACTCTGGCTCACGTGACATTTGTTCATAAAAAACAGTTACTAAATGTTCAACATGTCTTTGGATAAATTGCAATGCTGCAAGATGTTCATTTTCAGTATATTGATCACAAATATTTTTCCAAGTCTGACTTAGACCTGTAATACATTCTTGATTCATTCGGTGACACAAACCACAGCTATTACAAAGCTAGCAATCATACCTTGCTTTACTTACATAAAAAAACAAATTTATTTGATATTTCACATTTTATCTATCTTAAAAATTAATAGAAAAATACATAACTCAATTTCAATTTATTCCAATCTTGATCATCTTGCTGCTGGTATTCATAGCCTAGTCTTAAAGCATTTTGTTGGTTGACGATATATTGTAATTCAGCATCGAGTTTCAGATTCCATTGATGTGTGTCTTCCCAATACGGAAGCTCTGCCTGAACCAAACTATTGAATTTTTCCGACCAAATATTTTGGCAACCCAATGTCGGCCCAAGGCCCACTCGCCATCCATCATCTAGTGACTTGCCGCCCTGCACCTGCATTTGAGACTGCACATAACACAAATGTGTGCGTTCCTGATTGGCCCAGCTATATCCAGATTGAGCTTTTAATTCAGCTACACCATGTTGTTTCGTTTCGCTAAATTGACCTGCATCTACTGACACTTGCTGCCAGCCAAAATTAAAACCCCAGCTTAGCGGTGTTTTAAATGGCGTGATCGGGTTGTAAGAATTGACCGATAAAAAATCAAAATGATTGAGTTTGAGTTGGTCGTCTCGATATTGGATCGAGCCATCCCAAAACATCAACTGCGTACCAATCCGAAAGCCACCTTGCGTATCGATCAAGTCATGATATGCCTGACGATGCCCGAGTTCGATATATTTTTCACCTTGAACTTCGCCTACTGCGGCTGAAAAATTTCGCGCATGATGTCCATTGACTGGATCTAGACTTGGCTGCTTAGGTTCAGTCCGTTGTTTGGGTTGTGAAGATTGGCTACGTAAGGCCAAGATTTGACGCAATTTAGGCTGCGTTTCTTCCGCACTCACCTTTCGACCAATCAGTAATAAATACAGATGGTCGTACGCCATTTCCAATATTTTCGCTTGCTCTGCTTCGTTAAACTGAGCGAGTGCTGTCGACATGTTCGCAGGTTCAATTTCAGCGAGCTTATGCGCTTCACGTGCTAAACGATATCCATGTTGCTGGGCTTGTGATAAAAGCTGCGTTTCTAATGCAGGACGATAAACCGCTGCTTGAATCAGTTGCTCATCATTAATTGCTTTAATCGTCTCAACGGGAATCGAAGCGACTTTAAATTTCTGGGTTAAATTCAGTGTCGGGCGAACCAAATCCATTAGGCCCAATAATCGATATGCACAGTTATCACTGGCGAAATAATAGGGAAAACTTACATTTTGCATTTCCCAAATATGTTTAACCAAATAACTGGTTTCTTGCTCGGTCAGTGCTAGCTCATATTCCCACAAATCACGACTTTCAAAATCACCATATTCTTTCACTTTACGGTAGTACGGCATCAAGGAATATTCACCAGGATATTGCCCTGTTAAGCCTTTCCATGCATAAGACCAGTTATCTTCACCTGCAACTGTCGCTGCATAGTTAATGGCATAGGACACCAAATTTAGTTCTTTCTGATCTTTCGGATCGAGACGCAATAAGGTATGTCCAAACATAGAACTTGGATTACCCATAAAGTCTGTGGCGTAGATTAATGTCGCTTTATACGGCTTAATTTTTCCAAACCATTCATCAAACTCAGGGCAACTTACCACAGGTAACTGCTCCGAACGGATGGCTAACTCTTGCATCAGCCACTGACTACGCGCAGGGAAACGACAACGAAAGGCTTGATTAGGTTCGGCGGTTTTAAACAGTGCCGCGACATCTGCCTCTAATTCAGCTTGAGCACTTTGACGGCCATTTTCAGCTAAAAAATAACCTGTATAGGCAACTTCACTTTGTCCTTTATGATCTGTATATAAAAGTCGCTGCCAACTGATGTGTTCAGACAGTTTTTTTGATTGTGCAAGTTCAATATATCGTTGTACCTCAGCGGTTTTAGAGAGGTTTGGATCTACAACTTGCTGAGCATATAAGATACTCGGAATCATAAAGGTACAAAATAAAGCAATTGATTTCATTCAGTTATATTCATATCCATTTTTATATATTTTAGATAATAAAAAACCCTGCCGAAAGACAGGGTTTTAAAAGCATCAATTAAACGTATGCTTTAAGTACTTCGTCTTTCGCCATTACGCTTTGTAATGAAGCAAGTACTTGTAGAGAAGACTGGTTTTCAGCTGAATAGATTTCAGCAAAATTTGCTTTAGACACAGCAAAGAAACGTGCTTTATCTGTCGATTGAATGTTTAAAAGCTCAGCCAAAACATTCAGGCTCTCACCTTGACCAACCGCCATATCACGAGCAAGTGATTCAGCATTTTCATTGGTAAATGTTACTGCTTGAGCAGTCACTGTACCTGTACCGCTACAACCTAAAGTACCAAAGGTGATACCAAGTAACTGGTTAGTAAAAATACCGTTGGTAGTCGCAGCTAAAATTTTAGGAATTTTACCTGATTGACCAGCCCAAACTTGAGAACCAACACCACAACCTACGTCACGGTCAGCAAAAGCAGCTGTAGAACCTAGTGCAACGACTGCAACTAAAGCTAATTTTTTTAACATAGCACTTCTCCAGGGAATTTTATTCCATTGTTTTTAATTATTAAAACATGTGTAATTTTGATTACACACCTGTAGATTAACTTGATCTTTCAGATAAGGCAAAACATTTTCATCTAAAACTTTTGGCTAAAAATAATACGTTCTTTTTCACTATTTTTTGAGCAACCAAGTACCATTTTCATCACGTTTTCCAAGGATTTTGAGTACTAAAACCAGACTGAGTAATAGCAACAAATACCAAGAACCAAGTTTCCCCCAACCGACCATATGCCATGCATCGACCTGACTTGGGTATAACCAAATTTGATAGAAGGTACTGATATTTTCTGCAATCCAAATCAAAAATGCCAAAATCAACAGTACTGGTAACATGGGCAACTGAATCACATGATTTTGTAATTGAAAACTGAGCTTGGTTTTCCAAAAGATCACCACACTCCAAGCAAACAAAAGCATACGAATATCTGGCACAAAAAATTTGGTCATAAAATTAAGATATGACAAAACGGCTAAGCACAGCATATTGCCAAAACGCGGTAAGTTACTGAACGACACCTGATATAGACGTAACGAACGTGCAAAGAAACTTCCTACTGCCGAATACATGAAACCTGCAAATAATGGCACGGTCAGCAGTTTGAAAACGGCAGGCTGCGGATATTGCCATGAGGCAATGTGTGGATGGGTCAGAAATATTTCCATCCCCATTGCAAGGATATGAAACAGTGCTATGACTTTGGCTTCCGCCCAAGACTCAAGTTTTAAGCAGAGCAAACACACTTGAATGATCAGTGCATAAAACAATAAATAGTCATAACGGAAAAAGCCAAAATATTCCTGACTTCCCATTGCTGCTGTTAATGCAAAAGCAATCAACAGTAATATCCCAAATAAGGCAGCCGAAGCTGCCTTATAAGAGAACTCAAAACATGATTTTATCATCTTGACCACGGTTGAATCCTAAACCTATTTCCTTGAAGCCTTATAAATACTTGGCACTATATTCGTGTACCGTATCAATAAAGGCTTTCGGATTGGTTGGATCTACCCACTGGGTAATACCATGGCCTAAGTTCGCCACATAACCAGTTTTTTCACCGTTGGCATATGCATCATCTAACATGGCACGCGTCGCTTTCGCAATCGCTTCAGGCGAACCATACAATGTTGCTGGGTCTAAGTTGCCTTGCAATGCTGCACGGCCTGCAACTGTTTGACGCGCCACATTTAATGGCGTAGTCCAATCTAAACCAAAAGCATCTGCACCCGTTGCAATCATTGGCTCTAACCATTGACCACCACCTTTGGTAAACAAAATCACAGGAACCTTGCGTCCATCTTTTTCACGCTGTAAACCTGCCACGATTTTTTGCATGTAGTTTAGTGAAAATTCGATGTATTCACGGTGTGCTAATGCCCCACCCCAACTATCAAAGATTTGTACGGCTTGGGCACCTGCATCAATCTGCGCATTGAGATATTCAGTCACCGCCACAGCCAAACGGTCTAATAAGGCATGCAGCACTTCAGGTTGTGCATACATCATTTGTTTCGTAAAACGGAAATCTTTGCTTGAACCGCCTTCCACCATATAGGTTGCCAGTGTCCAAGGACTGCCTGAGAATCCAATCAAAGGAACTTGTCCGCCCAATGCTGAACGAATCGTAGTCACAGCATTCATGACATAATCTAGGTCAGATTTGGCATTAAACTTAGGTAAATTCAGTACATCTTGTTCGGTACGTACAGTTTTATGAAACTTCGGACCTTCACCTGCCTCAAAATACAGTCCCAAACCCAACGCATCAGGTACAGTCAAAATGTCTGAAAATAAAATGGCTGCGTCTAAGTCATAACGACGCAAAGGTTGTAAAGTAACTTCACAAGCAAATTCTGTATTTTTACAAAGGGATAGGAAATCACCCGCTTTTGCACGTGTTTCACGATACTCTGGTAAATAACGGCCAGCCTGACGCATCATCCAAACCGGAGTTGCATCTACCGGTTCACGTAATAAGGCACGCAAGAAACGATCATTTTTTAAGGTCGTCATTCACTTTCCCAACTTAATTCGATATTGGCATCATCATATCAAAAAGGTTGTAAATATAATAACTTCTCAAGCATTTAAAAACCGATCATGTTGAGTGCCAAAAATGATATTTACACAAAACAACTACTGCATCTTCACTTTTTTTCTGTAATACTTAGCCAGTTTTTAATACACAGTAAATGAATAATTCTTAAGGTTGAATTACATGTTCGTTCGCACCATGCTCGCACTGAGCCTAAGTTGCATATTTGCTGGTACAGCTATTGCCGCATCTACTGCTGAACAACCATTAACGCCAAAAAAAGTGACTAATGTTGCAGTTCAGGATCCCATTGATCCGTTAGCGACTGAAGCTTCATCTGCAACTAGCCAGATTAGCGCTCAAGAACAAGAAGATCTGAACCAAGCATCGCAAACTTTAGACAGCCTGCAACAATCAGAAGATGTTAAAGCCGACATCGGTGCTGCACCTGCTACATCGACTGCTACAACTCCAACATCAACTTCGCCTGCTGCCAAAGTTGCTTGGGGTTTAAATGACCTAAATAATGCACAGTGGTATGACAACATTGGTAAAGGTCAGTTCCCTGTTTATGCACGTGCGCATGTCATGCTCAATAATGCACATGCTTCACCGGGTGCAATTGATGGTACCAGTGGTAAAAATACCTTAAAGGCGATCGCTTCATTCCAACAAATGAATAGCTTGAAACCTACAGGGACTTTAACCAAAGAAACTTGGGATGCGTTGATTGCAAAACAAAGTTCTAAACCTGCATTTATTGAATATACGTTGACTGACGCAGACTTGAAAGGTCCTTATGCAGCATCGATTCCACACGACTATGCACTACAAGCAAAAATGAAAGGCTTGTACTACACACGTGTAACTGAAATGTTGGGTGAAAAATTCCACATGGATGAAGACTTTTTGAAAAAGTTGAATCCAAAAGCGACATTTAAAAAAGCTGGTGAAAAAATCTTAGTTGCGAATATTCGTAACGAAGTTCCTGAAGATATTCACCTGATCGTTGCACATAAAGGCGCGAAACAACTTTACTTGTTTAATAGCCGCAACCAAATGATCGGTTCATTCCCTGCAACGATTGGTAGTTCAGATACTCCATCGCCTACAGGTACTTACAAAGTCACAGGTGTTGCACCAAACCCTTGGTACAGCTACTCACCGTCTAACTTTGTTCAAGGCAACAACAAAAAACCACTTTCATTACCACCTGGTCCAAATGGTCCTGTTGGTAATATCTGGATTGGCTTGAGCAAAAAATCATTCGGTATTCACGGTACACCGAACCCATCTGCTATCTCTAAAACTGCGTCACACGGTTGTATTCGTTTGACCAACTGGGATGCAAATGACTTAGGTAAGAAAGTGAAATCTGGTGTGACTGTTAAATTCTTAGAATAATTTTAGTCACATTTAAAAAAGCCTGCTTCGTGCAGGCTTTTTTTATAGCTGTGCATTCATGCATAACAAAAGACTCAATCATGAATGATCGTTGCAAAAATAGGATGAATTGTCGCTAAAAAACTATATATCACTATTTAGTTCAATCCTAAAATAGGCATATGTTCAATAATTAAGATAAGGATGAATGCCATGAATGCTTTTTTACATCCAAGTGAAAACCGTGGTCACGTAAAAATGGGCTGGCTTGAGTCTAAACACAGCTTTTCTTTTGGTAACTGGTATGACCCGAAATACATGGGCGTTAGTGCGCTTCGTGTAATTAATGATGACTTAATTGCAGCACATGAAGGTTTTGGTCAACACCCACATGACAACATGGAAATTTTGACCTGTGTGTTAAAAGGTACCATTACGCATAAAGACAGCATGGGCAACCATGGTGGCATTTCTGCGGGTGAATGGCAGCTGATGAGCGCAGGTACAGGTGTGCGTCATAGCGAAATGAACCAAGGTGATGAAGATGTACATTTACTACAAATTTGGATCGTTCCAAATGAACGTGATGCTGAACCGACCTATCAACAAATTAAATGTGATCCACGCGATCAACCCAATCAATGGCATTTAATTGTCGGTCCAAATGACAATGCAGCTATGCATATTCGCCAGCAAGCGGAAGTTAAATCTGCATTTTTGACGAAAGGTCAAGCTTTAGATATCCATGCAACGCAGCATATCAACTATATCCATGTTATTTCAGGTTCAGTGCAAATTGCTGAACATAAAGTTGAAGCTGGTGGTGCAATTGCGTTCTTAGAAGATAGCCAAATTGAAGCGCTTGAAGATGCTCAAGTGATTTGGTTTGATTTACCCGAAGTAAAATAATTAAAAGCCCTCAAATGTGAGGGCTTTTTTATCCAGCTTGGCTAAGGCGTTCACTGCGTTTATACAACCACATCAACACCAAAGTTGGAATGATAAACCCTGCAGCCACCATGATGTCATGTAGGATTGAGGCATAAGGTTCAGCAAGCATGGCATCATGCTTCATTGGAGATGTCAATGGATGGAATCACTTTAAACATCTCGAAATTAAGCATTTCGAGATATTCTTAAATGACACTCAGCATCTAATTATCTAGATAAAATTCATCAATCAAAGGTGATTTTATTCTATTGCTGATGCAATCTATCTAATCAGCCTTCAGTTTCCACGCGATAAAAATGATTTTGCATAAAGACGTTAAACATAGAGAAAAATAATTGCCGATCTTGTTCAGATTGAAAGATGCCACCGAAATAGTCCCGATCTGTGTTTAAAATTAAATCGAAGAACGTTGCTTGGTTAGGAACCACTCCCTTTCTTTGGCAATATGCAAAATATGCACTGACATCTTCAAATAAAATCCACCACTCCTGTGGACTTCCAATCTGAATGCCACCTAATGAATGCTGAAGATCAAACATCGCATTGAGCAGATATTGAAAATTTTGCTGTGAACTTTGAAATTGCAATCTCGGATAATCTGTTGTTAGATTTAAATCGATCAGATGTAAATGGACGCTCCGAGCACGCTCTAATCTACGTTTAACTTTTAAATATTGATGATAACGACGTCGATCTTTTGCTGTGACCGTTGTTAGGCGAGATAAATCCATATTGTCATACAAATCACTGAGTTTTACTTCACAAGCAATTGCATTTTTAGCGGTACGCTGCGCAGCTTGAAATCGGTTCTCACCTGCTGTTTTAGTCAGTGCCAGTATCGCGTCAATAATATGCGCTTGAAAACCCATAGCACTAAGCTCATCCGTCGTTGTCGCAGTATCTTCTAAAATGTCATGTAATACAGCGACGATTTTAGCATCAAGATGCTGCACATTTTGCATCACACGAAGTGGATGCTGAATATAGGCTTGTCCCGCTTTATCGACTTGTCCGAAATGGCGTTCAGTCGCCAAAGAAATCGCGTTTTCTAAAGTTGAAATATAGAACCTCCCCTTCGTGGTTTTTTTTATTTTGCTCCATCATATTAACCAATGAATATAGATATTAGTAGCTCTAAGCGCGACCTGAACGACACAGATTGACTCGTAAAATGCATATTTTCCAAGACTTTCCATGAGGTAGATCTTTTGCAAATACTTCTATGCCATTCGCGCCAACATTTCCAAAGTAATTTTTTTCACCTCTTCTTTACTTTGCTGAATATGGCTGCGCATTTTCTCCAATGCCGCTGTCACGTTATGTCCAAGGATCAATTGTAAAATCTGTTGATGCTCTGCATAAGTGGCTTCAATTCGATAATCTTTAGAAAAATCTAAACGTCGAATAATACGGATTTTTTCACTCACATCCCGATGCACTTTCGCCATTTCACTATTACCGATTGCCTCAACCAATTGACAGTGAAATGCTTCATCTTGCATCGATAAAGTTTTTAAATCATGCAAAAACTGTTCGGGCTGAATACACCACAAATTCACCAATGTCTGTAAAGCCTGTTTGAGTTGTTCTGTTTCCATTTTGCAGAGCTGCTCAATGGCATAGCATTCCAGCAAAATCCGTAAATCATAGAGTTCTTCATAGGCTTTAAAATTGAGTGGCTTCACCTCCCAACCGCTACGAAAATGCACCCTTACATAGCCATCTTGCTGTAAACGGTATAAAGCCTGCCGTACGGGTGTACGGCTTACTTCATACAATTCAGCAATTTCAGATTCGGTAAAACGTGCGCCCGGTTTGAGCTGGAAATCAAAAATATCGTTTTTTATTTTTTGGAAAACCAGCTCAGACAAGTTGTCTGAGCTTTTCCCAACAATGGTGGTTGTGGTCATGTTTATTCCATATAAACCAGCGGTTCACCGCTATGTACCGTTTGTCCTGCACGGCAGATAATCGCTTTCACGATACCATCATCATCGGCATAGACTGGAAGCTCCATTTTCATCGCTTCAATAATGGCTACAGTCTCACCTTTCTTCACAGACTGTCCAGCTTCGACAAAAATTTTCCAAATGTTGCCGGTCATCGATGCATTCAAGGCTGCAAATTGGCTATAGTCGGTATCATCTTGCAGGATTTCCATTTCCGCAGGTGCATCGAACTCATCTTTCCAGCGTTCAACTTCAGTTGTAAATGCCTGCTGCTGCTGTGCTTTAAATTCGGCAATACTGTCTTTCTCTGTTTCTAAAAAGGCTTGATAAGCTGCAAAATCAAACTCTGTTTCTTCAATTTTGATTTCAGCCACACCATTGGCAAAGTCAGCACGAAATTGATCAAGTTCAGCTTCAGTCACTTCATAATATTTAATTTGGTCAAAGAAACGTAAGAACCATTGCTGATCGCTAAACTGCTTGTTCTTTTTAAACTTATTCCAAATAGGCAAGGTACGACCAATCAATTGATAACCGCCTGGTGAGTCCATGCCATAGATACACATGTACATTCCACCAATACCAACTGTGCCTTCTGCGGTAAACGTACGTGCAGGGTTATATTTCGAGCTGAGTAAACGATGGCGTGGATCAATTGGCACAGCACAAGGTGCAGTTAAATACACATCGCCCAAACCTAAAATCAAGTAATTGGCATCGAAAATGATGTCTTTGACTTGCTCACGGCTGTCTAAGCCATTAATGCGCTGAATGAAATCGACGTTATTTGGCAACCAAGGCGCTTTTGCACAGACACTTTCTTGATAACGTTCTACAGCCCCTAAAGTGGCCGAATCCTCAAATGTCATCGGCAAGTGAATAATTCGTGATGGAATTTTGATTTGGCTCAAATCGCCCATCTCATTTTCGAGTCCCAATAAAAACTGGATCAAATTCGCTTGGCTGAAACGCAATCCATCATATTTAATTTGCAGTGAACGCACACCTGGAGAAAGCTCTAAGATGCCATCAATGTTCGCTTCACGAATCAGCTGCATCAAACGATAGACACGTAAGCGTAAAGCCAAATCGAGGACGTTTTCGCCATATTCAAGCAAGATGTAACTGTCACCTGCCTGACGGTACACCGCTTTTGGCGCATGTGCATCAGCTTCACGCACAGCCAATATCCCTTCAGGCTTACATTCAAAATTTGCCACCTCTGAGTTTTCAGGTGCTTGAGCAAAGTTTTGGATATCGGCAATTTGCTGAGCTTCCAAGACATTGGCTTGTTCCACACTCATCGGATAGAAACTGATGCTGTCATCCGCCTTAAGTTGACCAATCTTCCAAAGTTCTGCTTTGGCAATCGTCACTGGGCAAACAAAGCCACCGAGGCTTGGGCCATCTTTCGCCAAAATCACTGGGAAATCTCCAGTGAAGTTAATTGCTCCAATGGCATATTCGCAATCATGCACATTGGATGGATGCAAACCTGCTTCACCGCCATTTTCACGTGCCCAGCTTGGTGTCGGGCCAGTTAGGCGAATACCTAAACGGTTTGAGTTAAAGTGCACACTCCATGTTGAAGCAAAAAATTCTTCAATATATTCAGGTTTAAAGAAATCTGGTGCGCCATGCGGGCCATAGAGCACACCAATTTTCCATTCTTTGCCATAGCTTGGAATACGGTCTGCAGCTAAAGCTTGCGGTGCTGCTGTTGCAATTTCCAATCCATCTAAAGGCAAGCTTGGATTGACCATTTTAATCATGTCACCTGCACGCAGCACTCGCCCTGCATGACCGCCAAAATTACCCAATGCAAAGGTTGAGCGGCTGCCTAGATATTCAGGTACATTTAGCCCGTTACGGATCGCAAGATAAGTACGGCAACCCGACTCAACTTGTCCAAGTACTAATGTTTGCCCTGCTTTGATGCTGATCGGTTGCCAAAAATCGACATTCACACCATCTAGAGTCGCGCTACATGGCGCACCTGCAAGGGCTACAATGTTGTCTGCATGAAATTTTAGACTCGGCCCTTGTAAGGTAAACTCAAAGCCTGCTGCCGATTTTGGATTACCGACAATTTGATTGGCCAACTGAAATGCATAATCATCCATCGGGCCTGATGGTGGTACACCAATATCCCAATAGCCCACACGCCCCGGATAATCCTGAATCGTACTTTGTGTACCTGGTTGCAGCACCTCAATCACATTTGGCACATATTTAAAATCATCCAGTAGACGTGTCCAGATTTGCATATTTTCAAAGCGTGCATCTGATACTACGGTATGTGCATAGTCTAAGTTGGTGCTGATGCCATTCAAGCGGGTTTCCGCCAAGGCTATTTTTAACTTAGCAATCGCACTGTCTCGGTCTGCAGCATGCACAATAATTTTGGCAATCATCGGGTCAAAATATTGTGAAATTTCAGTCCCTGTAGACACCCAAGTATCCACACGAATATCTTCAGGGAAATACACATCTGTGAGTACACCCGGACTTGGCTGGAAGTTTTTCACTGGATCTTCCGCATAAATTCGCACTTCAATGGCAGCACCATTGGGCTGAATATTGCTGAGTTTTTCCCAGTCCAGAGCATCACCTGCCGCCACTTTAAGCATGCATTCAATCAGATCTAATCCTGTCACCATTTCAGTGACTGGGTGTTCAACCTGCAAACGGGTATTCACTTCAAGGAAATACACTTCATCACGGGCAGCATCATAGATAAACTCAACTGTGCCTGCGCTGCGGTATTTCACCAATTGACCGAGCTCTACGGCAGCACGGTGCAATTTTTGACGTGTTGCTTCTGGTAAATGCGGTGCTGGTGTTTCCTCCACCACTTTTTGGTTACGGCGCTGCAAGGAACAGTCACGCTCACCAAAAGCAGCGACTTGACCTAAACCATCACCAAAAATTTGTACTTCGACATGACGAGCTTTATCGACAAAACGTTCGAGAAACACGCCCGCATCTTTAAAGAACTGCTCGCCTAGACGCTTTACACTTTCATACGCATCTTTTAATGATTGCTCATCATCACACCGGGTTAAACCAATCCCGCCACCACCCGCGGTGCTTTTCAGCATGACGGGATAGCCAATCTCTGCCGCAGATGCGAGTGCTTCATCTAAACTTGCCAATAAACCTGTGCCCGGTGTCATAGGCACATTGGCTGCAGCAGCCAATTCACGCGCACGATGCTTCAAACCAAATTCTAAAATTTGTTCAGCCGTTGGCCCCATAAAGGCGATACCATTTTCCTCACATGCACGGGCAAAGTCAGCACTCTCTGACAAAAAGCCATAACCAGGAAAAATAGCTTCAGCACCGGTTTGTTTGGCTGCTTGAATCAGTTTTTCAATACTTAAATAAGTCTCTGCAGGTTTAACACCTTCAAGTGAAACTGACACATCTGCATCTAAGACATGTTGTGCATAACGGTCTGTCTCTGAATACACGGCAACTGACTGAACACCGAGTTTCTTTAATGTACGAATCGCACGAACAGCAATTTCACCACGGTTTGCAATTAAAACTGTTTTAAACATGATTATTTCCCCGATTTTTTTAATTTGATTTTGCTGTTGTTGCTTGCAGTGATTGGATATAAGCGCGCCAGCCGCCAAATTCACTGATATTTTTTGCACCGTTTAGGCCATAAGGTTCACAAATAAAGCCTTTCACCCAACGTCCATCGGCAAGCTCGACATTGCCCATACCTAGTGGTGTTGGAATTTCGGCGACAAATTCACCAAAGCGTGCTTTTGGAATATCCCAAAGCTCGACAATAATTTTTTGACCCGCTTCCTGACGCGCTAAACCTGGTTTCGGCGGTACTGTGCCCGGCAGTGCATAGAGGGCGTAATCGGCAGAAGTCGTTGTGGTTTCAACATGCACGGCTTGGCGTGTTGTCAGTTGGAAATTGAGTGGCATACCTGTGAGATGTGCGCCTACAACAGCAACACGAAAATGCTGTGCTGATGGTGCAGAAATGACTGAAGCTGCGTCAGGCAATGTTTTAGCTACTGCACCCAGCGGTAATTGCAGGTGGTTTTGCCATTTTTCTGCAAAGTCTGCTAGAGCCGTATCGTGCCAAGCCGGCGCAATGAATGTGATTCCAAAAGGCAGCCCGTCGGCACGAAAGCCTGTAGGTACAGCGATGGCACTGAGGTCAGCTAAATTAGTAAAGTTGGTATAGGTGCCAAAGTGGCTATTATTTTCAATTGGCGCTTCTGCCATTTCAGCCAGTGTGTGAATGGTTGGCGAACTTGGCACCACTAAAGCATCAAATTGCGCTAAGGTTTGCTGAATTTGGCGTGCCAAATCTTGCTTTAAATATTCGGCGTTATAAGCATCCACCGCAGTGTACTGCTGCCCTTTTTGAATAATTTCTAAAACTGTTGGATCAAAGTCATCTGCATGGCTGTCTAAAATTTCAGCTACGGCTGCCGTACGCTCTGCTACCCATGACCCTTGATACAGTTGTGCAGCCAATTTTGCAAAAGGACTGAAATCAATTTCAGTTAGTACTGCACCTAAGTTTTTTAATTCAGTTAGTGCTTGCTGAAATGCATCAGCAGATTGAGCATCGCCAAAAAATTCTAACTGTTTTGGAATGGCTAACTTTAATTGTGCGCTGAACTTTGCAGGCGCTGTTGCTGGGTTCACACGTGAATAGCTGTCGGTTACATCAAAACCTTCCATAACTTCTGCCACTGCAGTTGCATCAGCGACGGTTAAGGCAAAAATTGAAATACAATCTAAGCTCTTACAGGCAGGCAATAAGCCTGTATTTGAAAAGCGACCTTTGGTCGGCTTTAAACCGACAATATTATTGAAAGCTGCAGGGATTCGTCCTGAACCTGCAGTATCTGTACCGAGTGCAATCGGGACTAAACCGCGCGCCACCACACTACCTGAACCTGAACTTGAACCACCGCTTACAAAGTCAGAATTAAAAGTATTCGGCACTGCACCAAATGGCGAACGTGTACCGACCAATCCTGTGGCAAATTGATCTAGATTAGTTTTGCCTACAATAATCGCACCCGCTTGTTTTAAGCGTTGCACCACAAAGGCATCTTCAATTTTGATTTCGGTAAATAATTTGAATGCAGCCGTTGACGCAAAGCCCACCACATCAATATTGTCTTTAACTGCGATAGGCACACCAAATAAAGGCAAAGCAGTAGCATTCTCAATTTGTTTTAAAGCTTCAATCTGCGCAGTTAATTGCTCTATAGAGGCAATGGAAATCCATGCTGGATCTGCATGATCAAATTGCTCGACCAAGGCATATAAGTCTTCGAGTTGAATTGTGTTATTCGTGTAGCCCGCTTTCCATTCTGCTAAAGTCCAGCCTAAAGTTTTTATTGAGTTCATTGATGTGCTCATTCTTGTATCCAAGTTTGAATACTGTATTGCACACATCATGCCAAAATTAATTTTTTATTATTTTTCAATATCTTAATATTAAAAAAACAATCATTTCCCTATTTTATTTAGGCAATACAAAACGATAAGTGTTCTATTAAGTTTCCAAGCTCCACTATTTTGGTGCATGACTTTTATAATCGTGTTTTCAATAGATTCTTTTCATTTAGATGCAGATATAAATACAGTGAACTTTCTATTTTCACTCTTTATAATTTCAATTTAGATGTTTTGTATGACTTTGAACTTAGAATAAAAAGAACTGAGAAATATTTTGAATTTTATATATAGAAAAAGATACATCAATGATGGCTAAAGCAATATTGGGCTTTGAGATTGATCGGGTTGAATAGAAAAGTAGTAATAAAAAAAGCTATTGATTCGCAAAATTTAGTTAAACAGTCAAAACTAAAAAATGGTGCGCTCAGCGTGCACAAGAATAACAATATATATAATTGTTTTTATTAAATTAATTTAATTATTAGAAAATAAATACCACTAAATGTACCACTAAAAAAATTGCTCTGGGTTCTTATCCCTTCTTATAAAGCACTGGCGACACGCATAATTTTTCGGAAAACTTGCAGAGCGCCACTATGTCAAGGACAAGCTAATAAATTAAATTTCAATACTTTAATTTAATTCTGACGCTATGTTGCCGCATATCAACTTAATTCATTTATGCATTTTCATTTCATACTTATAGTTTTTTTCCAGATGATATTCACATTAGTGAATTATATACTCACATCATCTTAAGATACGGGCGCTAACTATGATTGTCATGAAGAAAAACAAAAAGTATCTCTCTTATGTAAAACAAGAAGATGATTTGGGTTATTGGGAATTATCAGAAGTGAATTTTGTAGATCAATCGGGTTGGTGTTGGACTAGTGATTATGAGAAAGCCAAGTATTTTATGAGTAAACGAGATGCTGATATATTCTTGGCTAAAAAGAAGGGGGAATTTTGGGAAGGTGTGGAGATTGTTAGTGAGTGAAATTCAAAATAAAATTATTAATGTTATTGCGATTACGGTAGCTGTGGGTTTTTTCTGTTTTGCTTCATCATGGATATTATTTGAATTTAAAGGTTCATCAAACTCACTAAAAGACACTTGGTCTATTGTTTCCTCTTTTTTTAGTGGTGGTGCTGCCCTTATTGCGTCTTATATTGCATCTTTATTGTTTCATGATTGGAAAGAGCAGCACAATAAATCTATTTTGTCACACGAAGCTAAAATAATTTTTAGAAAAATTAGTGAATCCTATTTATTATTAGCTACTTATAACAAATCATTAGATCAAATGTTAGGCAACTCTGTTACCTTTTCCATTGGTAATATTGATAAGTCTATGGGGCCCTTGGTATCGTTTAATCAAGAAATAATAGTTGATTTGAAATATTTTGAAAATCTGTCGTCAGAGTCCAAGCTCAATAGCTTGATCAAGACTTATAATAATTTGGTAAGTAAACATGTTGATTATTTAGATAGCTACATTAAGTGTCCAGATAATAAATTAATATCCCAAGATTTTGTGTTAAGTGGGAAAGTATTTACATCAGGACTGGATGACATTTCACAATCTATTCAATCTGACCTTAAAGGGTATATATTATTTAAAGATATTCTAAAGTAAGCCCTCACATGAGGGCTTTTACAACTGCGCCATGTCGTGCCTTACAGTCATTGTATTTAGCAACCGTATCAACAGACCAAAGCATTAAAGCTTTTCCCTGCCCTGACTCCAATTGCTGTAGTTCTGCGCAAGGTTCAAGGAGGTTTGCTGGCACCACTGGCGATAAGTGAGTTGAGTTGCTGCACGCCGTCGTCATCAAAGCAGTCATTGCGATAAACAGGCCGCTCAATGATTTTTTGAACTTCACGTGTGACTGTTTCTGTTTTAATGCGCTGTTCTGATTTAAGTGTTTCATAGTCTGCACTTACCTGATTAATTAGATTTTGTTTTTCAGCCAAAGCCTTAAGGTGTTTTCGTTCAATTTCTTGGATCTTTGCGTTACATTGCTCACCAGCTAAACGCAACTTGCCAGACAAGTGATTGGTATAAGCAATTTGCCCCACGTATAAAACAAAAAAGACCGCAATTGCGATCCATGTTTTATATTTCCAAATAAGTAATGGCACTATTGTACTCCTATGCATTTTTGATGACGCTCTAATTGTCGAATCCAAACGCCATAACAGTTATTTGAGCGAATGGAACAGTCCCGCTTAGCTACATATTTCCATTTCAGCAATGAGTTACATGCCTGCTTATATTGTCCCGCTTTCAAATTGCGTAGCATTGAAGATGAGCGCCAATTCGCAGCACCGAAGTTGTATGAAAAATCGAGGTACACATCGTATTCAATTTGCGAAAGCTTCACGCCTTCAAGTGACTTTCGAAAAACAACCTCATCTTTAGACACGTGCGCTTTTGCCCATTCTTGTGCGGTCTTGCGCGTGATTGGTGGATCAGTCATTTTGATTGGCTTACCATCTGGTTTGGTTGTAGATCCAATGCCCTGTGTTACAACCCCACCGCTATCTTTATAGGGTTTTGCTGAGTAACCTTCATACTTTTCTAAGCCCACAAAAAAAGCAGCCGAAGCTGCTAATCCATACGTCCAATATTTAGTCTTGTTTGACATTGCATTCACCATTTAATTTTCGCTTTGTAAGCTCGTGAATTTCTTTTTCGCGCTGATTTCGTTGCCATGAGAAATAAACATTAATGAGCAAGCCCAACACGGCAACGCCTATACCTACCCACCCCATCCAATCAATGCCCATAAAAAAACCGGCAAAGCTTGCTGCTCCACCGGTCACTGTTGCTTTTGAACCCAAAGCTGCAGCTGATGTTTCTGCCACCGCTGCTGTCGTTTCGGACATGTTACCCCCTAATTTTTGGCAATAAAAAAGCACCCAATCGGGTGCTTGATAGTTGTATGAGATCTATGAGTCTGGGAACTTTGAGTCGGGAGGAGTAAACCCCTGTTCTGAATACCTTGCTACTTTTGTTACCCTGACGCAATTTATCCAAGCATTTGTAGATCGATCAGAGATAGCCCCACCACCAAACAAGCAGTGATTTGATGTTAGATTGTATCCAACACTCATTTGCAGCTTTTTAACACCATCAATCAACAAATATACAATCCCTGCTTTTCTCATAAAGCAGTAATGCTGCCAAACATTTCGTACAATAGCTAATTCAGCAGAACGACCCCCATTTCCCAGCTGAATTCTAAGATTGCTTTTATCCATCATAATGTTTAATGAGTTTAAATTAATCAGATAAGCATCGAATGCCATACTCGCTGGATTTGTTGGGAATTTGGCAAAAAATTCAATTGTGAATTCATCACCCAAACCACTAGGCAAATAGCCGAAATATTGGTTAGCCACTCCAGAAAAGTAAATAGATCCGAGATCAACATATCTATCCGTGTCTACAATCTGAATACCCCCATTTTTTGTAACACTTTTATTAAATGACGAGGAGTCTTTAAAGATTGTGCTTGGAAACTCTACAGCATCCGCATACGATAAAAAAACCACATCAGACCAGTAGGGATCTCCAATAATAACAGTATGGGTTGACACAAAAACCTCACCGCTATACATAGTTTGAGTGCCACGCGTGGCTGCTACACGATATATATAATCTCTCTCTTCATCCACATCCACATCAAAATAGTAAAGGTTTTGAGTTTTACCTACGGGGATCCACGCATTTCCACCCTCTCTTCTTTCTATTATAAATTCATCCGCAAATGAGGCTTGATCCCATTCTAATTTTATATTTCTAGCCATGTATCACCCTAAAAAGCGTTATAGGTTGCAGTTAGATTTATTGGTGCTGACAGCGGTCTTACAAAAATATGCTCAAAATACTGCAATGACTCATATGTGTCGCGGATAGATTTAAGAATAATTTTGAATTGCTTGGCACTGCTCGGGGCGGTAGATAAGTCAATTGTGTAATTATTTAATGTCCCAACATTCACATTTAAAAACTCAGATTCAGTATTTAATGCATCAATCGTAGTAACAATTAATTGATAAGTTACCCCAGGCTCTAGAGCAACCCCTCCATCAAACCAGCCCAAGATACCCCCTCCGGTTTGCTGAATTCGATTGCGATTAACCCATGTAAGAATTGGATTTCCATTTACTTCATTTGGATAGTAACTCCCATTAATTTTCACGTTAGCAGGTGGATAAGGGCGAATTGCCCGCGCATTCATTTCAATCGCAATCGAACCTTTATTTTCAAGCATGCCCGACGGGGTTGTTGTGAGCGCAGAGACAAGAACCTCTTCCCCCGCAACATATTCTGATGAGTCATAAGCAACATCATTTCCACAGAAATAAAGTTTTGTGCCTATTCCCCAGTCTTGCGGCAGCGAATCAAGAGCACCACGCTTCACACTCACAACACCGGTATATGCATCAACGCCTTCAAACACCATCCACTCACCAGGTGTTCCAATCCAATCACTACCACATTTAATTAATGTGCCAATAGATAACGCTGAAATCTCAGAGATATCTTTAACTGTAAAACTTACTGAGGTTCTCGAAATAATTTGATCAAGTTCGGCGGTAGGCTCATAGTTAATTGTTGCAGCACGCACCCATTCTTCGCCCTCTGTGCTGTCATGCGTCATCATGACAGCATAAAGAGAGTTCGATTGCGGTTGTTTAGCTACAACACCAACTAAGCCAAAGTTATTTTCATAACTCAATTCCTCATCAACTTGACGCTGACCCAGAGCCATAACCGCTAAATAATATGGCATCTCAAACGGTTCATACTGGCAAGGAAGTGGCGGCTGTGGTGCAATATCAATCGGTTCATCAATTGCAATATCTGATAACAAATTACTTGAATACGGAACCACTTCTACAAAATCAATTGACACATCAGCACCAGTACCGAGATTGATTTTCATGATTCGAACTGTAATTGTGCCTTGCCATTTTCGTGGCCAAGCTAATTTTAGCAAGTCGTATCGATTCCATTTTCGTGCATTGTACTCAGCAGTGGTGAAAGACCCCTTCCACACCGGTGAAGACATCTGTTTTAATTTCCATTGCGCAACGACGGCAGCATTCCGCTGATTCATGAAATATGGAAAGTCGGCATCCTCAGCGTTTACGCGACCTTGCAAGTTTCGAATCGATGCATTTTCTGAAATCGAAAATGATGAGTCTTTAATTGCATCTCGATTGTAGTAGCTCACGTTGAGTTGATTAATTGCTTCATCAGCATTTGCAACTTCAAGCGACATGCTTTTGATTTTATTGACTGCAAGCGTGTGGATTTCATTTTCATCAAACCAGTCGTCACGAAACAAAACCATTTCATAAAGTCCAGTTTGACGATTTACACGCACCCCGGCTTCAATGTGACCGCATAATTCCTCAATTGCCTCTAAACATGATTTTTCAGTGATCGACCACGAAATTCCAAGACCTTCATTCCAAATCCGATCTGCCGCTTTCATAAAATTAATATCATTTACATCAGATTCAGGCTTATTCATTGCTGTATCATCAGTGAGAATTTCGCGGATTTTGTGGATTGGATTCATGTCGCCATGTTCAATCTCTTTTATTTCTTTAAGCTTAACTATGAAATATATAAGTGGTCTTGGATCTTGATGTAATCTGTATCTTTCGCCGGCATCAAATTCAATCTGATAAAGCCCTGCTGCTAAATTTAACTCCCCTTCATGATATATCCATGCTAGTTGATCAAGGCTTGCTCCAACTGACAAAACAACATTTCCTTCTTTTTTTATTTGAAGAGTCGCATTATTTCCACTAGTGACAGCTTTGTATGAAAACGCTCCGCCACCCCAGTAAAAATTACCACTGCCCTTAAACTTTCGCTCAGCACTTGAGTTAAAAACATAGTCATCATATTTTGGAAAATTGTCGTATTTCCAATCTAGAGAGGGAATTGCGGTGCCACCGCTGATTGCTGGTAAACCTTTGTTTTCAATAAATGATGCTGAAGCAAATAAACTTGGGTTAGATCCAACTGGATCCCCATTTCCAATTAAGCCTCCACCCAAAAACTTAACCCCATAACTGATTTCTTGCTCATACATCGGGAGCGTGAACTCTCCAAAACCAACCCCGTCTTCTGCACTTGAATAGCAAATAGTATTCATGCTGACTGAAAAAGGCATATATTCTGATCCTCGACTAACATATGAGGTTTTAGGAATCTCAGCCTTCTCGTCATACCACTGCACCCGCCCATCATTCCGCACATGAATACGCTTTGGCCAAAGCAACATCTCTTTCATGTAACCTGAGTTGCCGAGGTAGAAACCTATCTGCGCCCCTGCGGAACCATCATAAAGATTCGTTAAGTCAAGCAGATCCTCTTCCAGCATTAATTCTGGGTTAATACCACCAAACAATGACTCCAAATCTGCTGAAAATGTAAGATATGACTGGTATGGATAAGCAGAAGCCAAATCTCCGTTTCTATCAACCAACTCACATGCAACAGTTTGATTTGGCTCGCCTGTTTTTATTGTCACAATGCCGCTAACACCGCCTTCATTTTCGCCATAAAGTCCAGGCTTTTTAATGTACATATAATCAGTGCCCTGTGATGCCCGTACTGTCTTGCCAATTTGCCAGCCACGACTATCAAAATTAATAGCAATTAATTTCTCAATACGATTACCAATAAAAGCCGCGAATTTGGCGTAGTAACGATAACCAACAACCTGCGAACTACTTTTTCCCATTTCTCGCCACCTCTACCACCTGCAAAGCCATTGCATCTTTTGTGTTTATGAAATCCTGAGCATCACGGCCATTTTTAAGAAAATCTTGCCAATCCCAACCTTGACGCAAAAAAAAGGCCCGGGTTCCGCCCGAGCACATTTTTGCTTTTCGAATATCCGACATATAAATTCTCATTTCTTGCCGCCTTTCTGCTTGATTGTTGATGTGGTCTTACCCCAAATATCCGTGATGTTTCCATACATGTGTGGACTGCCTGCAATGTCGCTAAATGAAGTACCTTCATCAGCAATTGTTCCATCAAGCTGATTTGGTTTTGGGCGATTCTTTTTTTGCATTTTTCGCATTTGCAGATATGTGTAAACGCCGACCGCCAAACTAACTAAAGCAGTAATTAATAAAAACACTGGCGCCTCACTTAATCAATTGGGTTTCTAATGGGTTTTCTGCCGGCATGTTTGGATGCCCGGCAAAGCGAATATGGTTGTTAAATTTTTCATGGCAGGTTTTTAAAGATTGGTCACAGCCGGGTGCAACGCGCACCACATCACCCACTTTTAATCCTACATGTTGACGATACAGCGATAAAGAATTACCGCCACCCGATGTGATTAAGGTGTGCACACCATCTTTCATTAACAAACCTAAATTCAGCCATGATGCCGAATATGTTTTGGTCTCCATGATTGGAGCGCCGTTTTCAAAAATCGGATTACCTTCTTCATCAATCATTTGTGTAGGCACAACAGCAAAGCTCACTGTCAAACCATTGATCGCAGTCACTGTGACTTCAAATGACATTTTTTCGAAATCCAAACCACACCAGCGGTCGTAAATTGAATTTGGACACGAAGACTGAAATTTGCGCGTCAAAATATTGCGGTTTAAGTACGATTCACCTGTTTCACATACCAGTGTTAGCGTGTCTGCATCTTCATCAAATTTCGGCTGCGTCACACGGCCTTTATGCAGTACCAGCGTTTCGTTTTGATATAGCTCAAGGATTGTGACAGTTACACCACCATAAAAGATTTTCCCTGCAAATACTGCAGCAAGGTTTTCACCTTCCGCATTCAATAAGCTCATTTGCGGAAGTGTAATTTCGGTATCACACTTATCAATGCTTTCATCTTCAATCGCAGTGCGTGAAAGACCGCGAATTGGCAGATATTCAGTGCCTGCGTGTGTGATTACTTTACGCTGATTGGTGAAATACCACGTGCGAGTACCGTGCTTAAATTGATAAAGTTCTGCTCTCGTTTTCATGATGAAAGCTCCACGATTGGCACAGTGACTTGCGTTTTATGTGCACCTAAAAATTGAAATTCAATCTGGTCAGCATCAAGCCGATGCAGGCCTAAATAGCAAATGGTTTGGATGTTGCTGCGTTGAGCATTGATTGCTGGCGATACAGTGAGTGAACCGCCTGTTTTCGCAGTAATCGTGTGCGCTGTCCAAGTGCCATCTTTGCGTTTGACTGCAATGTGTTTACGATCCGCTTCAAGCAAATACTTTGTGTTTGTACTGAGTGAAGTTGTAATGTTGCCAGTATTGAGAATATTCAAATGCTTCTCATATAACGGCATCCAAAATGCCTGAAAACGCCCCATTCGACGAAATAGAAACTTGCGATATTCCGTGTATTGTTTCCAGTCACGTAGTAACGACTTAAATGGTTTTAAATATCGTGGCTTGGCCCAATGGGTAAAATCCTGAAAGCCACCAACATCACCATCGACAATGTTTTGATGTTGCGTCAGTGTCATTTCTAACGAGTTGCCATCCAACAACAAAGGCTTGAAATAAATATCATTGCCTAGATATTGCTCTGGAACTTCCGCTTCAAACTCAGGTGAATCCTCTGCAATCACACGAAAAACTATGCTTGAGTTGGACCAAAAACCGCCAGTATTGATTGACGCATCGCCATCAATAATGCAGATCCGTAGCGGCATGATCGAAGCATTGGTTGCTGTCACATTAGCTGCAAGTCGGAAGCCATCCTGATATTCAGTAATCAATTCTTGAATGATTTCTTGTGTTTCAGGATCTCGAATTTCTTCTTGCACAATGATGTATCGACCAATACTCACAATCTCAGCAACTTGTGCACCTTCTGGACTTTCAAGCAAAATAAAACCGACTCTAAGGTCGGCTTGGTGTGCTGTCGTATCCATGACAATGAAGTCGCTATCTTCAAGATCTGGAATAATCTGTCGAAACTGTGGTAACGGAATGCCCCACTGTTTACGCAAATTTGCATAGAGCATGTGAAACATGTCACCCATGGCTTTACGCATATTCACATAGTTGAAGCTCAAGACTTGACGAGGTGCATCACGCTGAATGTATCGAATTTCGCTACCATCAAACGATTCATGCACCTCGGTCTTAAACTCAAGACGTTCAGTAGAATCAAGCAGAGGGCAATTTGTTAATACGTGTACTTCGCCATATTTGGTTTGTATTTTCATTTTGTCCTCTTATTAAAAGAACCCACCGAAGTGGGCCTATACCTTGCTGCGATTTCGTTTCATGTGATACAAGAAAGCTTTCTCGCCATCTGCGCTATAAAGCATATCTTTAGCTTCATCCTCATCTTTAACCATAATTACACGAATTTGATTATCGATTATTTGTTTCTGTGAATGACTTGCCTGCTGCAAATATCCACTAATACTTGGACTTTGCATATTCAGCACCTTAGGCGCATCAAGTGCGATTGATCCACCATCTGCATAAGCATTTGGCAATCTGCCGGTTTGATTCATAAAGTTCAACGTATCAAGACCAAGCATATTTACGGCTGCGGTTCGCATCATGAACTCACCGTTTGAAGCCATAATTGGGATTTCATCACTCGTACCAGTACCCTTCCCAGTGATGTGACCACCAGTCGCATAACCAACCGGACTCAACGCTGAAACCGCAGCCTGAAGCAAACCTGTTTCCATAGTTGCCATTGCGACAGCAGGCAAGTTATATGGAAAAGGTGATGATGCCCAGGCTGCCGAAATAGCTTGATAACTATTTAACGCTGTAGAAAACAGTGCAGCACCTTTTTGAACCCCACCAAGAATGGCATAAGCCGAACTTGATGAATCAACCAACCCCATCATCATGCCTGCAAAATCTGCACCGTACTGGGCACCGTATGACATCTGCATGGCCAAACGCTGTTGTTGATACTCCTCTTCTGTCAGTAGCATGTGTTTACGTGCTTTTGCTAAAAGATCCATATCTTCTTGGTATGGCGATTTATCCAAGCCCATCATGGACTTGTAGTCTCCCCATACCTGTTCACGCTCAGCGTTTGATTCTAAACCTTGATTGAAGTTCGCCTCTTTAACAAGACTTTGCTTCATTTCAGGTGAATATTCAGCAGTATTAAGAATTTCTTCTCGTACTAATGCGTAATATTCTTTGGCGTAGTCAGCGACTGAAATCCAGTGTCGTTTTGCTTCGAGCAGTTGCTTAGATTGAGCAATCCTAATTTTTTCAATTTCAGCATTACTCTTATCAGCCAATGATTTTAAAGCTTGCTCTTTAAGCTCATCATTCATTTGAGAATCCAATTGAATTCTTAATGAATTAATTTTCACTTGCCGGTCAAGTTTTTCCGTCGCAGTCTCTTGCCATTCATTTAGATCAGCAGCAAGTATTTCAATATAAAGTTGCTTTTCAAGGCTTGCTCTCTGCGTAGCATTTTGAATAAAGCCACTTGTATCACCTACACTAAATTTGGCTTTTCGTATCTCCTCAATCTTAGCAGCTAAGTCTTTTTCAATCTGCATCTCACGAGTTGCGAATTCATACGCAATTCGCTCACGTGCATTAGCCTGCTGCTCCTTCAAACGCTCTGCCTCTTTAGCATCTTTAGCCTGTTGCGACAGGGCTGCTTTTGATGACTTGGCAGAATTACTCGCTGCTGCTTGAGCGGCTTTTTGACGAGCCTCACGCTGTTTATCTACAGCATCAAGCTGGTCAAGCATTTTCTTTTGCTCAATCGTTACACCCTTAAAACCATTCTTGGCATTCTCATTATAAACTTCTGTCCATCGAGCAGCAGATTGACTTGACTTCCCTTGCTTTTCAAATGCGTTCTGCAGTTTTGCCGAAAAAACATCAGAACTTAATTTCGTGTTTACTTCATTCAGAGCAGAAGCTAAATTGCGCACACCTGTTGCTGCATTATGGCCAGCATTTGCAGTTCCGTTTAGCTCCCCAGATAATTGTGCAATAAAATCTTTTTGAGTTTTTGCTTCAGTGCCGGCCTCATAAACAGCTTTTGCAAAATTTGCCGTTTTGTCTTTTGCATCTTGCGATACCCTGCTTGAGTTCTGAACAGAAGTATTGAATGCATCCAAATCACCAGTTTTCTTATATTCAGCAAATAACTTTGATAACTCAACTTGAGATTCAGTAACAATTTCCCCCATATTGCCCATATTACTAGCATAAACCATGAGTTCAGCAGATGCCTTTCGGTATGCCTCATTAAGCTCTTCTAGCTTCTGGCGTTCTGCAGCCATTTGGGCGTCACGCTGAATACCATTTAGTTCACGGTATTTAACAATTGCATCACCCACAGCCTCATTGTTTTCACGCAACGACTTAGTTGATTCATTTGAGTTATTGCTTAAATACATATACCCAGCGGCCAGCGCAGTCACACCGATAGTGATTGCACCAATCGGCCCGCCTACTAAAGCCAACGCCCTTGAACTTGCTGTGCGTGCTGCAGTAAGTTCAGATTCTGCAGCTACTTGCGTTGCCACAGCAGCAGCCGATTGCTTCATCGCTATGTTGTGTGCAATTTCTGCTTGGGTTAGACGCATTGTTGCTGCAGCACGTTCTTGACGTGTTGTTGCCGAATTCATTTCCGCTCGTGCAAGATTAAGTTCCGTTAGTGTTTGTGCAGCAGCTTGACGGCTTCGCTGAACCTCTAATGCCAATAGACGAGCTTGACTAGCAGCCTCTGCTTCTGCAGCAGCTGCTCTGGCTGTAGATGCGATTATAGCTTCACGAACAGCGACGGATTGTTCAGCAATTCGTTTTGTCAAATAGGCCACACCACCCAACATCGCAACATTTGCAACAGTTTCTAAATTTCCAGCTAAAATGCCCAATGCTCCAGCCATCATTCCAGTCGCAGAAGTTGATTCGTTTGCTTTACCTAAATAATCAGTCACAGCATTTGATAGCACTGTAAATCCATCAGCAAGACTATTCTCCATACTGTTGGCCAGCGCTTCACTTTTTTCACGGCTTGCATCAAGTGCATTATTTAAATCTTTTGTGCTTAATTTTCCAGCATTACCCATAGACAAAATATCAGCTTCAGATTTATTTAAACTCTTTGATAAATCTCCAACAATACTTGGAACAGCAGACAAGATTGAAATCCAAGCATCACCTGAAACTTTGCCGCTATAGATGCTTTTCATATAAGCATCAGTTGCACTGGCTGCTTTATCTGCAGCCGTTGCATTATGCGTAAATGAAAATGACAGACTGTCTGTAATACGCAAAGCGCGCTCTGTCGTTTCACCATAAGCCTTTAAAGCACCACCAACATCTAAATAAACCTGCTGCGCCTCTTTTAAAGGACGGTATGTGGTATTTGCGGTTTGCAAAAGATGTTCTTGAACTTGGTTATATTCTTGCTGACTACTGGTTGCATTGCGGATCTGCGCTGCCATCTGGGTATATTCATCTGCCATGCTGATCACTGAACCAACAGTAAAGCCTGCCAGTGCTGTAACCCCTAAACCTTTGATCATTTCAATCGCAGAACCCGCGCTGTTTTCAATACGTTTAGATTCGCGCTCTGCAGTATCACCTGCTTTTTTCATTGGCTCTGTAAAACCAGCTGTTTTGGCAATTAAATCCAGCGTTAATGTTCCAAGCTTAGTAGCCATATGTTTTCCTCTAGGCGTAAAAAAACCGCCTAGATGGCGGTTTATATTTATAAAGTAGCAAATTAGTTATTTTGCATAACTAATACAGTGTTTTTGCCAAAGTTCATTGAATTGGGCCGCAGGGATATCACCGTCCATAATCACAAGTTGCTCACTTGCAGCTATATATTTTTTAAATCCAGTAAATGCTCCAAATCCATTTTTTGCATTAACTTCACCACAATACGCAACCTCATTTCTAAACTTTGCCGAGTCTGCATCTTTAAGAAATTGCTGAACTCTTTCTCGCCCCAGTCTATTAACTTTTATTTCAGTCATTTCAGCTTTCGCCTTAGCTTTTTCAGCCTCTGACTTTCCACAACCAACTAAACCCACAACAAATGCTAATAAAATAATTTTTTTCATACTGGACCTTTAAACTAATTGTATATATTTTGCCGAATTTGCCACTCTTGATGGCATATCTAATTTCAAACCATAAAAATCCCTGCAAATGCAGGGTTTAATAAAATCATTTAATTTAAAAATTATAACGTAGACCAGCTTTATAAGTTACACCATCATAGTCACCGATGTAGTTTGAACTATAGTCATAATCTATTCCACCGTGCCAAGAACAAGTCCCGGATCCAGTACTATCACTCCAAGTACCATCATTACAGCGGGTTTCTTTTTCACCTGTAATATTGAAGGACCACTTATAACCAATACCTGTATAGAGTGAAAAATTCGGCGTAAATGTATAACCTGCTTCCAACCCAATAGGGATAGTCCAATATGAAGACGTATCAAACCCATCAGCATCTAAAACGCTAAATCCTGTACCAAGCGTACCTAAAGCATAAAATCCATTTAAGTTGATAAAGTTTAAATGCCCGCCAAATGAAAACTCATAAGCCTTACCGTCATATTCATTATTCTGCTGATATTCAAACTTCCCCCATACACCATTTTTATGTGGTGAAGATGAATACCCTATACCAAAACCTGTCAAATCTTCTTCTATATTATTTTCAAACTTAGCTTTTTGTGCTGAATACTCCAACATTAGCGAATGATTAAGCTCTGCTTCATTTTTATATTTTGCAGGCTGTAAAGGTTGAAACTTAGTTTCTTCAACTGGAGTAACCTCATTACCTAAAGGAATTGGTGCACCTTGTTGAATAATTAAAGGCCGATCTGCATGTGAAAAAGCTGATATAAAAAGACCAATTGCTAAAATACTTTTTTTCATATTACCCCCTGTTTTATTCACATGAATCTAACAAAGAGAACACAAAAAAGCCATCCTTAAGGATGGCTAATTCAGAAAACTAATTTTATTACACACCGCGCCAATTCAATCTTCCTAAAATTGGCAACAGGTCTGCATCCAGTTCCAAACTTTCGCCCAATCGCTCCAGCGACCTAGAAAACAGCTCTAATTCCTGAATAATCGTTTGGCAGTCTTTTTTCACTACATCCAGCTGCGCCCGACGGATCATGGTGTATTGATCGGCACGTCGTACAATCAAAGTACCGTCCTTTTGATTCTCAACAAAATAATGACCTTCCGCTTTAGGCAAATACAAATCATTGCCAGTCGGCTTATAAGGTTTTTTTTCAACTACTGCTGGCGCAGTTTGTTCTGGTTTAAAGTAACTATCTTCCAAACGCTCAAATACATCCCAGGCATGGTCGGTATCTAGCATTTTGGCATGACGCGCAGCGCCACGTTCTGTCCAAACAATCAAGCTTTTAGCATTTCTTTTAACAAACTGACTTTCAGTCAGTCTGTCATTAGAATCAACTAACCCTCTTTGAGAGGGTTGGTTCTTAAGCTCACGTAACTCAGCACCTTCGATTTTAAAATAATGTTTACCTTGAAGAAAACGTGATGCATTTCTTTTAAAATTTTGATGAATATTATTTATATCTACGCCATAAAATTCAGCCAACTGCGCAGTTGTCACAACAGGTTGATTTTTAAAACGGATAATTTGATTTTTGGCTGTAGAAGCTTGCGTACTCATGATGAATACTCCTTGTGATATCGGAATGTTCACCACCAAATTCACGCTAATAAATTGGGTGGCGAGTTAAGCAGGATTAGCGTTACCAGTCACAAGGTTCTGGCGCACCGAAGTGCTCCTACCTAACCCACCATAGCAGGCGCTGTTCTGCAAGGTGCAGAAAGCTATAGGCAATAAAAAACCGCGAAAGCGGTCAATATTGACCTTGTGAAATTGATTGGACGCTAACCCAAGCACTAGATTTTGCTAGTACCTTTTTAAGGTAGCTTGGATTGTGCATCTTGTCAATTTCATTTCGGGTTTTTGCCAATATACAGCAAAATCTAAGTTTAGTTAATATTTTTGGTTAAATTTAAGTTAACTTAATATTTAGGGTGCAAAAAACCCTGCAAAAGCAGGGTTTTTGTTACTTATGAAGCTTTTCGCATTCGAGAATCCTTAAGTACTTGTTGCATGTCACCTTGTAAAACATTACGCATACTTGGCATATTGTTACATGCTTTAGTAATTACTTTTGCTACCAAGTCATTAACATTTTTTTCTTGTGATTTTGTTAAATGAACATGCCTTTGCAAAGATAAGACTTTCATATTTACCACCCATTTAAGCAGACATTTGTTTACGTCGGAAAGCAAGCCAACGCTTGCCTTCAAATTCGACCGCTAAACCAGATTTCTCTAATTCTGTTTTGATTCCTTCAGCTGCATCATGCATTAACTGAAGGAACTGTTGACTGTAATCGGTTCGTGCGTAGATTTTAGTAGCACTACCAGGAACATTAGAATGCTGCAAGAAATTTTGAACTAAAAAGATCAAATATTCAGCATATTTTGAATCATAAGCTGAATCTAGCAAACTATCAAGTTCAGGACTTATATAAATATCAAAAATCTTTACAGTTACTTCACGACCACGACGATGATAGCCTACAGATGCAATTATGCTCGGTGTACTGCATTCATTTTCTCGTATCCCAATATAAGTAGTTAAACTTTCTCGATTTAAATAATCACCATAAGCCTTACTTGCTTGTATATGTTCAAAAAATTGCTCATTAAGCTCAATGAGTTCATCGTCAAGATTTAATGCAATTCCGTTATCAATCCAAACACGCGCTGTCGCTTTTAAAGAATCTTCATCAAAATGTAAAATTTCCAAACTTGTCCCTCAAATTATATTATTTTGCTTACAAACAATAACAAAATATAAAATCTTTATAAAGTGAATAACAAGGCTTGGTTAACTTTAGTAAAAAGAAACCAAGTTAACTTGATTTCTTTTTGATCGCTTTCATACGTTCTTCTTCAAAAGACGTTTCTGGTACATTTTCATGCGGCATATAGGCCAAAGCAGAAACACTTTCAGGATCTTTCACTTTAAACATCGTGTAGTGTGCCATCCAGTTACCAAAGCCTTGCTCTATTCTGCGACCAAAAAACAAAGAGCCTCTTTTTTTACGAAAGGCTCTCCATATTTGAAGCTCAGCATTATCTAAGTTTCGCTTTGCGTCTCTGATCGTGTTTCCACCGATTCCGCAGCTGACGAGTTCGCACCAGAATTCATTTTCTTCAAGTGCTTGATCTGCTGCTTTCCCGTAAAATCATTGACCGCTTCAGATGCTTTATACATCGCATCAATAATGGCTGGAACAGGTTTACCTACACTTTCAAGCGTTGGAAAACACGGTTCATTTGTATCTGCATTATAAATCGTTTTTTGCACACGAAGCTTATGCAGATCTGCCATAAGCATATCTGTTAGATCTTTCCCGCGAGTCAAATCTACCGCTTCATCAAAGCTTAAACGTTTTACTGCGATATCAGCTGTGTAATCTTTACCATCAATGGTAAAGACAATCTCTTTAGGCACTAACTCCGTAGAAATTTTATCCGAAAGCCCCAATAGATCAGTTGAACTTAATTTTTCCATTATGGCGACACCTTAAATTGATCAATCACTTCAGTTTGGCGCTTCATTGGAATCGTGTGATTCACCATTGCATCTACAGCAAACACTGGTGAGCCTTTTCGCAAGATTGCTTCAAAACTTGACCAAGTTCGTGTTTCAGGAAGCTCAATATCACTGCCAGTCAATGTTGGCTCTGCAATACCATCCGACCAGCCCACATATACTTCTACTTTTTCCTTAGCTGCCGCCAATTCAAGCAATTTCATATGTGAACCATTTTTCGGGTCGGTATCAATTTGAATAGAACCTTCACCCGGTGTCACCAAACCATACTCAGAAGTTTTTGTACTGGTTTCTTCCAAGCAAGTCGTGTCAACTTCTGATGCGCTATCATCACCAAGTACCAAAGCTTTAATACAACCCATTTTGGTTAATGTCGGTACAGTGCCATGGACGATCCACACTGCTGTACCATTAGATAAAACACCTTTCTTTTGTGCTGCCATGAGTAGCTACTCCTCAAATTTTTGGCATAAAAAAACCACCTTTCGGTGGTATATAAAACAAATTAATTAATGACTCATACTCCCGACCAGTAACTCATATCCCAGCCGCGGCCAAACAGTTTTGTTTCAAAATCTTCATTATCTGGATGCTTTCCTTGATAGAAAAAACCAATCTTTTCTAACACTTTTACTGCACGTGAACGAATTCTTTCAGCTTCTTGAATATCGTCATGCCAAACCGAAAATTGATACTGGTTATTATCATTCACTGCACCACAATCTATAGCATGTTCAGGATCGGAACCGATTCCCTGAAAAACGATATATGGAACAGGTGTATCCAAGTCTGCAGTATTCGGGAAAATACGCACACCCAGTAATGGCCCCAAAATATCATCCGCCTTAAGCGCTCGTGAAATTTCAACCGTCATGATGCTAACTCCTTATCCAGCTCTGCATTAAACACTTCAGCAAATTTGGTTGTCACGGCATTAAAATTATTAAAAAATGCAATTCGCATAAAAGGAATGGCAGGCTGATATTTAGTTCCAAACTCTATATAACGCCAGTGCCGAGTATCTCCACCGCTCAACCCAGCTGTGCTGATCGAATGCTGGTTTTGACTTGCGCCTCCTCTAATACCAACGCGCATTTTAATATCGTTAGCACTTTGAGTTTTCCCTGCCTGAACTGCAATATTTTTATGAATCATTGCGACAGTTTCAGGGTCATCAATTGACTTTGCATTTGTACGAGCCGCATCTCTTACAATGTTCATTGCTTTACGGGCTGCTTTACGTGCAATAGATTTTGCTTTTTTAGGATTGGCCAATTGATCTAATTTAGGCTTAACCTTATCCAATCCTTTTATTTTAAATTCAACTGACATATCACCCGCCTTAGGCGTGCTCTGTACCCTGAGAAAGTAAAAAAGTGATGTATTCGTTGCCGCTATTGTTGTCTTCTAAGGCTTGGCTATCAATTGCGTAAATTTTGTCCTTATAAACAACGCGCATAGTCGTATTAATATCTTCACGATAACGCAGTTTTAAGCGGGCAACGACTTTGGATTGATTCGCCTGTGCCGCAATCAAATCCTTGCCGGACAGATGCGTCACTTTAGCCCAGAGTTTTTTGTATTCAGTCCAAGCTACATGGATCGGATAGCCATCTGCATCACGATCAGGCCCTTTTTGTTGAATCATCACACGATGGCGTAATTCACTTGCTAAATTCATAATCTAGCCATCCAAATATCCGGATAATGAAGATTCATTATCCTCATCATCTTGTATAAGCTCAGCAATCAGATCGTTATTTTGATCAACAATTTGCGCCAAAACTTTGTTTTGCTCAGCGTGACTATTGATCAGTGCTGTGTGACTGTTGATCAATGCTGTGATCTGCTGACTTTGGTTGTTTATTGTTTCCAACATTTGATGCACCAAGCTGCTGCAGCAGTTTTTGCATTCGCAGCTTTGCGCGCTGGGTGTGTTTTCTAATCCACTCACGTCTTTCCTCACATCCTGAACAGGTCATTTCACACCACCAAAGGAACATAATATTTCGATAGCAAATCCTTCACCGGTTGCGGCAAAAAACCATCATTTGATGGGGTATCTTTATTCACTCCACGATGTTCATCGAAATAACCACACATCATCAAAACTGCCCGCTGCTGAATTTTGTTTTCAGGATCATATTTCGTCAGTACATGATCTTTTACAGCTTGCTCTGCACTGTCCATAATGGAATTCAGGTCTAAAGCCACAATATCGTCATCGTCATAGCGAAGATGACGCGCAACGTCATTCACTGTTAGCGCCATCACCTTCTCCATTTGATTTTCCAGAACCCGAAGCAAACGGATCATCTTTCGAATCACGTTTTGAAATTGCTTCAAGTGAATAGTTTTGCTGCTGCATATATGGCGTATCACCGCCAGTTTTAGGTTCGTAATTGAATACTGCCCGCGCTTCGTTTGGTGCAAAAATACCGCGCTGCACGCCAAGCGAATAAAAGTTCATTTGTGAAATACTATCCATACGAAGCAAAGTTGAAAGATCAAGAAATACTTCATAGCCTTTGGCTTTTAAGTCAAAAGCAGCATCAAAGCAGTTTTCAATCGCTTCAATCGGACTTTGCAAACAACTGTTCAGGTAGATCCGTTCCATGTCTTCAACTTTTTGCCCTTGTGGAATACTGCCAATGCCAATTTTCCAAGGTGGGACATTAAAGACAGAACAACAAATTTCAGCAGACCATTTATGCTGCTCAATCATTTGCGCATCCGCAGCGGGCATAGACATCGCAATGTATTTCACATCACCGCCAAGTACTGCAGTTTTCCCAATATTTTCGCCCGAATAATTTTGTTCCCAGCCTTCTTTGATGCGCTTTGCATCTTCTTCTTCAATTTTTCCCGGCATGGTTAAAATACCGCTTGGACGCCCATTATTACCAAAGAATTTCGCGCCATACTTTTGAATTGCTGTGCCTTGCGAAGCTGATAAACCACAAGCGACCAAAGGGCTAATCCCAACCAGCGGATGGTACAAGCAGTTCCAACGGTCATGAATGATTTCAGAAGCAGGTAAGATGATTGATTCTGTTTGTTTGGCCAACTTATCAATGCCAATGCGGTAAAAGACATCACCCTCATCACTGACCAAAGGCGTAACATTGTCAGGATTTAATACAATGAGCTGCTCTACATCACCTTTAAAGTTTCGCAGCTTGAGCACATAAGTATTGCCGCGGGTTTCTTTGGAAATGATGTAATACTCAAGAAACTGCTGCATGGTTTGAAAATGATTTGGTTTTTCAAAGAATGGTAGGTTTTTGTCCTTGGTTTTGACCCAAACTCCGTTTTCTTTTTTGCGAAGCTCCAATGGCAGCTTGCCAATATCTTTTGAAATGATAGAAATGCAGGCAAAAACAGCATGAAATGAAAGTAAGTCTTCACGATTTAGCTCTATATTTCGCTGCCATGCGCCCATGAATGGTTCCAGTATTCGCCATCCGCCACCGCCATTTACCGGTGATAAGGATTTTTTGCGAAACATATTGCTAAAAAGACCCATTAAATTCACCCTTATTTAGACGCTTTTGAGCCTTTTTTGGCAGGCTTTTCGGTTTCTGGTAACGGTTCTGGTTGCTGAGCCATATCACCAAAGTCATCTACTACAGGACGACCATTTAAATTTAATAAAGCATCTGGCGGTATCTGCTCATATTCTTTTTCAGCTGCTAAACGTGCAGCTTCAGTTTGTTCTGAATCATCAAAAATTTCAGCAGCACCCATTTTAATCAGTACATTTGCTTCATAGTCTTGCAGGCTATGTACAGTGCCAGCACGACCAGAGCAAAGGTCTTTTAAAAATTTAACTTTTGGCATTTTCTTGGTCCATAAAAAAGCCCCTTAAAAATAAGGAGCTTTGTGGCAATTTAATTTAGAGTTTAAGTTTATGTAAATTGAATATAACCAGCGGCAATTCCACGTGCTTTCCAGCGAATGAAGCGTTCTCCGCGAATCGCGATTAAATCACTTTGGTATAAACTCACCCATTGTGGCGCAGCATCAGTACCTGTATTGATTGAGGCTTCTGAACTGATTGCAAAATCTACAGCGCCATCATCAGCTAGTAAAATTTGTGATGGAATAACCAACACAATCTTATCTGTACAAGCAGCAGAAATTTCAACAGGCAAAGTAAGAAGCTCTTTAGCACCGTTAATATTCATTCCTTCAAAATATTTTTTGCCCAGTGCATCACGCAGCACACTTAACTTAGCAGCACGGGTTTCAGACATCACCCATGTTGCACCTTCCAAAGTTAAGCCAGCATCAGTAGCCTGTTTAATTACCGCTGCCAAATCAGCTTCAATAGCTGCACCTGTTTCGCCAGTACTATCCACAGGGGTCACACCATTTAGAATAGAAGCTGGGCTATCTGTAGCTTCAGCTTTCGCAGGATCAAAGAACTGACCATCAATGAATGCCGCTGTCGATTTAATTAAATCATCAAGTACCAATCCATCGGCCTTCGGATTCGAAAAGCGTACTAACTCTTCCGAAAGCATCACAATCCCCGCCACTTTTGATTTCGTCAAAGTGATACTGCTAAATGTTGGATTAGTCACTGGTTTAGTTTTAGCCTCACCCACCCAGCCAACTGTTGATGTGCCAGTTTGTGATGGAACTTTCACATTAAATGGAACTTGACGCATTTTAGATGCAAGCTTATCTACTGCGGTTTTACCACGCAGCAATTCAATAAACTCACCTGAAAGGACTTGATAATCAACAAGTGATTCACCAAAGGTTGGCTCTGACGTTGTACCAATTAGAGCTTTTTGTGTAACTGCATTTTTTACAATCTCTGGTGCATGCCAAGAGTCCAACACTTGTGACGCAGTCACCGCGCCTTTGCTCAATGCAGCAACAGCCTGTGCTTTAACAGCAATTGCATAACCAATACCTTTTGGTAAGTTGCTTTCAGTTTCAACAATTGGCGGGTTGCCTTGGGTAGAATTCAAACCTTTTTTAGAAGTGTCACCTTCAATTGGTGTTGTACAGTCGCCCCAATCAGCTTGTGATTTCTGAATAGCTTCAAGACGGTCCTGATTTTTTTGCATCACAGCAATTTCATCCTGAAGACCTTTAATTTCAGCTTCAGTTGCTTCATCCGGCGTAACGCCCTTTGAAATTGATGCACCTGATTTCACAACAATTTGGTCTTGATGTGACTTAATATTTGCCTTTAATTTTGCAATCTGTTCAGCAAGTTTCATACGAGTTTTACTCCAAAAGATTTTGATGTTTCAGCCAATTTCACGACCAAATGTTTTGATTCAGGCTGCGTGACTACGGGCGGTTTACACGGCAGAGTTTTTTCCTGCTGCTCAGTATTTTGTTTAGTTGTCTGATCGGGATGGCAGAGTGTCTTAATGCCAGTGATTGTTGCTTCCTGATTCGCAGGAATCGTAACTGCCGATAATTCATACCAATCCCATTTAATGAATTTATAGCCCCAAGTGCCTTGAATATCCGCAACTTCAAGACCTCGGAATCCAATTGAAAGACCGCGAACCAAGCCTGTTTTAATACTGTCCCATGCTTCCTGCAGGCGCTTCTTCAATTCATCCGATTCAACTTCATCTGGTTTCACAATCTGAATAACAACTTTGATTCCTTCATCTGTCACCTGAGCTTCAGTAACATTACCAATGGGCTGTCGTTTGTCGTGTTGCCACAAAAACGGCACTGGCAAAGTGAACTGTGCGCCTTTAGGTTCCACAACATCATCAACACGATCAGGCGTCGGTGTTGTTGCAATACCTTCAAGCTTCCACTCTTCATCATTGACTGATTTGACTTCGAGTAAGCTGTAAGCAAGCTTCATCGCTTTTCTACTCCTTGGTTTTACTTCGCTTTAAGCCTGCTTGAAGTGCTTCTAACTTTTCACAAGCCAAAAAAAATCGCTCATCAATGTGAGCGATTTCTTTATCTGATTTACCTGTCGTTGTGCAGGCCCCTAAATGGTTTTGAATTGCCAACTGGTGACGAATCTCCTGACGAATATTTTGATTTCTTGTCATACAAAAAATACCCCATAACTTTGCGCTGCAGCCTCTGGGTTAGCTGACATCAGCGCAACAGCATTAAATGTCGCAATCAGAGGATCAATTTTGGCTTTTCCTGATTCTTGCTTGCGGATTGTCATTGCATTGCCTTGGTAAACACCCTTTGCATTACCAACACACCAATTCATCATGCGCTGTCCAGCATGCAAAAATTTTCCTTCAGCAACTTTTCGCTCAGTCGTTTGGACATAACCTGAAAGCTGAAAGCCTTGCGGCACACCAATTAACAACTCAAATGGAATTTCTTCAAGCAGACCATCCTGCAACGATGGCATACCCAACTTATCCAAACCAATTGCCGCTTTTTCAGGAAGCTTACCAGCGTCATAAATTCGCCTGCAAATTTGAGCAGCTTGACGAACGTCATCACCTACATTTTGGACAATAACTAAATCACCATCTTGCTCAAAATCCTTGAGTGCCGGCGCAATTTCCTGACGACGCTCAAGCGCAATTGGATGCGCCCAGGCGCGGTTCCAGCAGTACCATTTTGAACGATCATGCTTATCACGGCCAATTACAGCCATGCCGAAAAGGTCATCTAAGCCACCGCCATCAAAACCAATTGTGCAAATTTCACTAAGATCTAAAATTGACTCAACAAACAACTTATCTTTATATGCAGATAGCATCCAAAAATCTGCACCTGCCCAACGATCCGCACGCTTGTTCATTCCTATTTCGACATTCAAATATTTCGCCAAGAAAATTTGAACTGAATCTGCACCACTCTCTTTCGCCTGCTCATACTTATTCAGCAAATAACGAATATGGGTAGAACGCCCTAAGTTGGGATTGGTCACGTAGAAATAATCTGGGTTCAGATAGCTTTCATCATCAATCATGCTTTGCGGAAATTCGTACAGCAGCGGCAAGAATGATGGGTTATCAATTTCACCATCACGCACCTTTCGAGCATAATCCAATTTCTTTTTAAACACACCAGCTGGCGGTTCATCCGACTGCGTAGACAACCAAATCAGGAAACCTTCCGGGAAAGAAGCCATACCGCCAGTCGCTTCCTCAAGCATAGACTCAGCATTTGCACGTTTACCAAAAATCCAAAGCTCATCCACAAGAATATAAGCGCCTTTTTTACCGCCTACAGATCCGGTATCCGCTGCTACAACTGCCAAAGTTGCCTTGGTCTTACGATGTGTGACTGTTCGTGTATGTTCTGACACGCTAAACAGCGCATTCAACTTTGGATCTTCACGAATCATGTCGCGAATCGGCTTAAATGAATTATCTGCAACCTCTTTCGTTGGGGCCAAAATAATAAATTCAGCAGAATGACGATCATTCAAAATAATCGCAGTCAGCATGATGCCCGCAGCAAGCGTTGATTTTGTATTTTTCTTGCTAATGAGCAGAAAAAATTCGTTGATTAAGCGTTCATTTTTTTCGTAATCATAAGCTCCAAAAACACCACCAACAAAATCAAAGACCCACTGACCTGTCACTTCACCTACTTTCGGCTTTCCGGCAACATCCACCAATGTCAGCTTTTTAAAAACGTTCAAAGCCATTTCGGCTTCATCTGGGTACAACGGCTTGCAGGCAATCAGCGATTCTTTTGCAAGAATCTTCTTTTCCCAATCCGGGCAAGCTGTTGTCCAGATCGGGGACATTGAAGACATATCAACTCACTCTATGTTGACCCCGAGCTGCACGTTGATTACCAGCAGTTGCAAAGTCATCGTCATTTTCAGAAACATCACCAGCCGCATTTTCACGGCCTTGCTTCACACCCATTTCACCCACTTTGCCAAATTCATATGGCAAAGCAGCTTTGGCAGCTTCAATTCGCACCTTACGTTCCAAACGTGCATTTTTATAAATTGAACGCAAAAACTCTAAAGAGTTTGATACACTCTCCATCTCCTTGAAGTCGGCTTGTATCGCGGCTTCGCCCAAAGGCATAGATTCAAAGACCGCCGCCCCCTCTCCCCCTGATTTTAAAAGCCCGTCCAGATAGGTAATGACCTCGGGATTTTGGGCCAACTGGCTGCCTTTCGACCCAGCCGACTTCTCTGAATAGCCCGCTTCAATGGCCGCTTGTTTATTTGACAGTTGCTTTCCAGTTACGGGATCATTTTTTAGTTTGGCCCGAGCAAATTTTTTCATCTGTTCAGTCAAAGCCATATTTTCACCTTTAAAGCTGAATATTTAAAAAAATTAACCTAAATTTATGATTTTGAATAAAAAGTTTATTTACTTTTGCTCAAATCAGGAATTTTTTTATAAATGAGAACAGGGGGCGGTGTCCGCTGGGACCGAATTTTTTAAAATTTGATACCCCCCACGGGGTAAAATGTGCACCAATATGATGCAAGTCATTCATTTTATTAAAATGTTCCACGAAAACTTTAATAAAATGAATCACGATATATGTTCCACGATAGTCTTCCATGGTCACAACTGACCATGGAAGATCAACTGTCATAAGCTGATATCGGATTCATCAAACCAATCATAAGAAGGAAGACCTGATTCACCGTAATGCTTACAAAGATACTGGTTTGGTCGATCAATGTATTCAGCACGAGCAGTTACAATTACATCATTTTTTGAAATACCAATTTTTACTTTCTGTCCAAGATCAAACTTAAACATAATGTTCTCCAAGTTATTATTTAAGAGACCTTTGCACAAACCAGCGACCTACTCTCGACACCAATCTCAAACTCAACTAAAAACTGGAATTGGTGTTAAAAGATAGAAAAAGTCACCGAATTGGCATAACACTCTCCTAAATTGCAGTTAATTCAGATCTATTGGCTAGTTTTGCCAACCAACAGACACAATAACCCTAAGCCAATCCATATTTTTGTTTCAGACTTAGGGCCGTTTTTAAATTATGCACAATGCTAGCAAGCACTGTACTGGTATGAAATTGCATTAACCCTAAATGACGAGCCTTGCTCATCCCATAATGCAATTTAAAATGACCAAATACCCGTTCCACCGTATTTCTGGTTTGGCTCTTTTGGGTATTGGAACGTTTTTGTTGTTCGGTCAAAGGGGTATTACGCCATGCTCTATCATGAATATAATTGTTTATCGGTGGTTCATGCTTGGCAAGATAGTCGTCATGGGCTTGGCTTTTATACGCACTGTCAGCGTAAACAGCAGATTCATTCCCTGTTAAAAGCGTGGTAAAACATTGTGAATCATGCACATTGGCTGGGGTGGTTTCAACTTTTTTGACAAAGCTGTCTTCATCACAGTTTAGATGGATTTTAAAGCCGTAGGTGGTTTTCACTTTGCCTGTGCTGTCTTTTTTACTGACGTAGGCAGCTTCTTTGTCTTGGGTATTGTCGGTATGTTTGCCTTTTTTAGCTCGTTTGTTCTTGGCTTCGACGATACTGGCATCGATGATGCTGACACTGCCTGCTTTGATGATAATATTTTGCTCGGCTAGTTGCTCATTGATTTGGTTGAATAAGGGTTGGGTAAGTCCAAGTTCGCCTAGGTGTTTGTGGTATCGCCAGATGGTGCTGTGGTCAGGTACGTTATCGGTAAGCGATAGCCCGACAAAGCGGCGAAAGAGTAAGTCTCGTGCCAGTTGTTTTTCCATGGCTGGGTCTGATAAGCCATACAGTTTTTGTAGTAATAAGACTTTAAACATGATGACTGGGTGAAAGGCACTTTCGCCACGGTCGCTGTTATGAACATGACGTAAGGTGTGTTCGATAGTCTGCCAGTTGATGAGGTTGTGTAGTTCATCGAGTTCTTCAATGGCTTTGTGGTGATTAACTAGACTGTCTGCTAGGGACAGCTGCCCTGTTTGTTTCCATGCCATGTCGGTGTCTTTTGTTATGTGGTTGATTATAAAGCATTATATCATTTTAACGAACTTTTGTGTATCTGTTCGTGCAAAGGTTTCTTTAATGAAAAATCCCTGCCGTTGCCGACAGGGATTAGAGTCGTTCACTATGGCCAACTGATGTGTTAATGGCTTGCCGTCACCAAAGTCAAATCCATCTTATACCCACCTTGACTCAACATCCTGTCGAGTAAATGAAGATCATGAGTTTGCTTACACATGAACGTGCCGTCTATTCCGAGCTGCCAACATTGAACCAAGCTAACGTGTGCCGGTTCTGTATGTTCTTTTAATCTTTGATTCGTTTCAGTCCGATCTGGGCAAGCTGGTCATCGGTCAAGTCATTAAGCTTACCAATGTCTGTGGTCAATTCAGCATCAATTGGCAACTGGTCAATAAACTCTGGCGTGACTTCAACAGTCATACGCCAAATAGGGTTATCAACACCACCCACCAATTTGATTGACTGAACACCCTTCAAGCGTGTTCCATCTTCAAGTTCAACATGAGTTCCCATCACACCTATACCACCAGGTACTATGAGCTTTGCTATCTTGGTCATTTGCGTTGCATCCCGTGTTTGCTTTCTTGTTGTGTCTTCTGGTCATGGCATTGCTTGCATAACGACTGCAGGTTGTCCATGTCATCCGTTCCGCCTTGGGCTTTGTTTACGATATGGTCACACTCAAGGTTCATGGATACACGCTGGCACTTGCAGCACGTCCAGTTATCACGTACATGCACTTCACGTTTGATCCGACGCCATGGCCGACCGCCACGACCTTGGCCATAGTTTTCTTGTTTGGCCAAGGTCGGTTGATTACTTTTAAGTGTGGGCAGTGATCCACCCAGCTTTGTTAATCGTGCCATTACTTCACCGTATATAATTTTGCGTCTTTAGGTATGGGTTCCTGCACAGTTAGTGGCTTGCCCTCAGTAATCCGCTGGAAGCATGGCTCACACAATGCCTGCCAGTTATCGATGTTCCAGAACTTCACTTGGCTGATAGGCTGATCAATGTGCGCAACCTGATCTGCTGGGCTTGTATAACCACGCTTAGTGCAGTCATAGCAATATCGATTCGCCAGTAGATAATCTGCACAAGCTTTACGCCATACTTTGGCCTTGTCATCTTTTAGCGGTTTTGCTCTGGCCTTCTCAGCTTTGTCGGCTGATTGCTCATGCTCCTGCCAGTGAGCTGCTCGATTCTTTTTACCCATGTCTGCGTATCCCATAAAAAAACCCGCATGATTGCGACCAGTGCAACATGCGGGCATAAAAAAACTGCATGAACTTTCAGGGGGTAATCATGCAGTTTGTTTAAAGAACCTTTCGGTTCCATGGAGAACTACAGCGCTTTTATCTAGAGTTTTCCATTGTGGTAAAATTTAACCTCATTTTGCTTTTGAGTCAATATCAAAGTTTACTTAGATTTACTTATACAGGTAAAAATCTTATCTTCGCCAAAAGATAACTCAGCATTCAAATCTTTAAGTGTGTACTCAACACAGATTTTCATATGATTTCTAACAGTCGTATCACTCCAGCCACAAATTGAAGCACGTGCACGCTCAGTAGGTTTATAACTTGCAGGGACCAAACAAAACTCGGTCAATGCAATCAGCACGATGGACTGATGATAAATCTGATTCACACCCGCATCAGTGAACTGCTGTTCATACTTGCCGACTAAAATTTCACTAAAGATTTGTACATTGCCTTTGGTGTTTGCACCAAAGTATTTTAAGCGGATCAAGTTGTCTTGTAGCTTAGTCAGCTTTGCAAAGCTCATTGCTAGCAGAATATCTTGTGCTGTCATTGCAGGCTGGCCACCATCAATGCGATCTGCTTCGTAATTGATTGACTTTGGATTGAGTAAACGCATGAATTTTTCCATTAGAAACGTCCCTCAACAATGGTACACATGAAAAAAACATTAAAAACAAATACTTGTAATGCAATGTTTACCATTGGCGTTTTTTGTGTACCGTTGTATAAAAATGGTACACATACACAAGCCTTATATATTAAGGCTTTTATAGAAATGTGTACCATGTGTACCATTAATACAATATCTCTCACGCAAGAGAATTTTTTTAAATCATTTTTGAAATAGAAATTTAAATCATAATTACTGGCTGCAAAATTTTCCCGTGTGCGCGTGCGCGCGCAATGGTACACATGGTAAACATTGGACAATAAAGTGTTATGTGGTAAGGCTTGCAGATGTGTACCATTGGTCATAAATGGTAAACACGATGGTACACATGGTACACATTTAACCCTGTAATTATTATGGGAATGGGTATGGAGCATCATTATTATCACCTTGTAACGTCTTGTCAAATTTTTCGATGTCTGCACCGTACCAATCCATTTTCACAGTTGGTCGCATAATTCCCAGCTTATCCTCTGTCTGCTCAGGCATCACTCCAACAACCACCAATTTACTTTGCTGCTTGTTTGCTGGCTGAGATGGTTTTCGCCAATGCTCCTGTTTCTCCGTCGAGATCACACCATATTTTTTAGCTTCACCCATAAATCTTTTTAGACTAACAATATGCTCATTGGTTTTTTTGGACCATTTTTGATAAGCGTCATAGAGCTGGGATACCGTACACGTACAGTAGGGGTAGTCCGTTTCTTCAGCGATCCACTGAACAATAAACGTGTCATAACCTGCCCGTGTATATTCAATAATTTCCCGTTTTGCCTTGGTCATTGGCGGCTTGGTGTGGGCATTAAACCCTGTCAAATCAACTTGTAACAGTGTTGCATAAAATGCTTCTATCACATCGTTATCGTCCAGATCCGCAACAACCTGGTCTAATAATTCCTGCGGTACAGTGGACTTGGGATACAGCACCAAGAACCGGCGGTCATTTTCTTCAATTGGCAAAGGCTGTGTATGATTCGATAAAAATACCGTATTCATGTGGTTTGCCTGTTGCATAGATGACAAGAATTTTTGATGAATCGATAGCTTAGATCCGGTGATCAAATGCTTAATAAATCCCATCATGCCGTGCTTGGTCTTATTATTTGCAATTTCTTCAAACAGCAAAAAAAGCACTTCATCAGCCCAGTCGTTATATTGGCTTTCCAGATCTCGCTGGTCGAGGGTCTTATGATACTTTGTGTAGATTTTCTCCATAATGCCGCCAAAAAATAGCGATTTACCTGCACCATGAATATTACCGTGCATGAGTATTGACGTGGCCATTTTGGCCCCTTTATGTTGAAGCGGATATGCTAACCATCGAATTAACCAGCCGTATGCCTGCGGCTCCCCAACACACAAATGGCGCAATAACTGGTCAAAACTTTTACATTTTTCATAAGCGTCTTTTCGGTTCATCAACATGTCTGGTGCATCAGGATCTGTTGCAGCAACGATCTCAAGCCCAGTAAACCGGTTAATTTGATGTGGTTTAGATGAATTCGTCGGGTCAAATACCAAATCAGTATTATGAATCATGCGACGATGCGGAGATTTAAACCAGATCTCGTATTGATTTGGAAATGCTTCTCGAATCGCTGCATTTTTAACACGTTCACGATGAAGTGTATCCCAAGACTCTAGCGTACCCTCCAAATGCACATAGCGTTTAATCAAGTCAGTGATTTCTATTGCTGTCTGACTATCCACTTCGGTTTTTAAGGTATCCTGATCAATCATTTTACGATTGCGATGCGATTGCCAACGCTCAGCAACCGATTTTCCAACCATTTTTGTAAATGCAACCGCTTTAATGGTTTTTTTACGGAAGGAATCCCATACGTCAGTTTTACCCTCCACCAACATGAAGCGACTTAAACATTTTTCAACTGTAAAATCTGGACGCTCAAAGTCTTCTGATTCCCCATCCCCCTCTTGTTGCTGCCCACCAGAATGATTTTCACGCTCGACTAAGTCCTGCTCGGTATACGTTTCAAGCATAAAATCATCATGATTATGCGTATTTGGCTCATCTTCTACCAAAAATGCCTGATCCTCTGCTGAAAATCGCCCCGAATCTTGGCTTGCCATTTCAGGGGGGTGTGGGGGAACTTCAAAAGCAGAAAATTGAGAAGAAATTCCGCTTGCGATCTGCTCCCGTACAACCTGCAAACCCTCACTCACATGCAGATCATTAAAGTCAGATGGGTGAGAAGTTGATTGTGGCTGCTCTAAAATTTCATCTTGACTCATACGTTCACCGCTTGACTAAATTTGGGGAGAATTACAATACCGCCTGTTGCAGCCACAGCTTTATTTGCAGCTTTTAAGCCTGCATCTGGTGGCGTTGAATGGCTATCATCGTCAGCGCAATACACAAGACGTGCTTGCGGATGCAATATGCGTATTTCTTTACCCACTTTGTCTATATTTCCTGAATTAAACGCCACAACCGTGACATGACCGGTCGCTTCATAAATGCTGGCACCCGTCGCATAGCCTTCTGCTATGCAGATAATCTGATCTTGCTGAGTCACCTGGCCAATCATGTAAAAACATGCGCTTACTCGCCCACCTGGTAAAAAAGGCTTATAGCCATCGGCATGAATTTCTTGGATATTCCAAATTTTTCCGTCTATATCAAACAGCGGAACAATCAGATTTCCTTTGCCATTTATGCGACAGCCATGGTTTTGAACCTGCTTGCGTGCCAAGTACGGGCAATCACGATCAGATGATTTATAGGCCCAGATCCGTGCCGCACGTTTGGCTGCAGCTTCTTGTGCTTTACGCTCTTCAAGTTCAGCTGCTTTGGCCTGTGCTTCGGCCTTTTCTTTCCATTTTTTACGGTCTGCATCTGTAACTTTGGTTTCTGCAGATAAGCCCAGTACTGCGCCAACCTCTGTTAAAACTTCTGAATAGTTCATGCTGCGAGACTTTTCAATCAGTGCAAATCCATCACCTGCACCACATTGATTACAGATCCACGTACCTTTTCCCTGTTTGTCGTCACAACGAAAACGGTCTTTACCGCCACAAATCGGACATGGACCATGCATATTTTTTTTAGCTGGTACTGTGATGCCAAATGCCGGGTATACAAGATCTTTCCAACGTCCGAGCGCAGCATCCCGCACTTGATCAAATGTTAGAGCCATTAATTTGTCTCCACATCATTTTCTGCCTTTTGACGGGCTAATTTTTTAAGTTGTGCCACAGCTGCAATCAGACACATTGCATCTTTTTCAATGCTTGCCAATTCAACATCGACTATTCGTCCATCTTTCAATGCATCACTCACAGTTGTGAATAATTCACCTACACGGTTTGAAATTGCACCTATATTGGCCAAAAAGCCCGTGTCATGAATATCAATAACGGCAGGTAATTCGTAAACCACTGCATTACCATGCGCGGCAGCTGCACTTTGCAAAATACGGATGTCTTTTGTGTAGTTCAAAATTGCTTCGACATGCTCAGGATGCAAATGATATTGCGTATTTTGTATATCAACACATTTGCTGAATACCATTGGATTAAACCCATGAATTTCAGCTATGGCGGCTTTACTTCCATGTCTATCTTTACAAGCACGATATAGCGCAACATCCAAAGGTAAGACAGCATTTTGTGCAGCGAAATTTGATAAAAAATCACTCATATCTAATTTGTCCTTAATTTTGGATATTTTCTAAGACCGCAGATGCAGTTAAATTTTGCTTAGACTTAAGTAAACGTTTTGGAACTCGACCAGCAGCCAATTCTCTGACTTCATATTCGCGATACTCTGGTATATCTGCATCATCTCCCCATTGCGCGATTGCAGCCGTAGTCAATTCAAGTTTGTCTGCTAACTGAAAAAGTTTGTTCACACCTAAAAGTGCCATTGCTTCACGACGAGTCATATTTATTCCATAAATCTAAGTTGCCTTAGATTTATTAAACCGAAGTTTTAACTGAGCGTCAATAGCTAAGATGGCTTAGATTTATTTTTTTGGAAAGCTTATGGAAACCCTTGGCTCAAGAATCAAACAATTGAGAAAAAGTAAAAAACTAACTCAAGGAAAGCTTGGCAATCTGGTAGATGTATCCGATGTGACTGTTGGCTACTGGGAACGAGATGTAAACGAACCACAATTTCAAACCTTGATGGCTGTTGCAGAAATATTAGATACGACAGTTAATTTCTTGAAATACGGAATTGAAGACTCTGAACCATCAGTAAGAGATCCACGCCCAGTAGTACGCTTACTGCCTGTTTTAAGTTATGTACAGGCTGGTAACTGGACCAGTATTCGATCTTTGGAAAATTATGAAATCGAACAATGGCTACCTGCTCCACCAAATGCTGGCAAAAATAGTTTTTATATGATCATCCAGGGAACGAGCAACGCCCCTCACTTCAATGACGGCGATTATGTGTGTATCGACCCCGATGTTGATTTTGAATCCGTACAAACAGGCGAAATGATCGTTGCTCAATGTGATGGTGATGCAACATTTAAAGCATTAGTTAGAGATCATAATCGCATGTATCTGCAAGCCCTTAATCCTAATTTTCAACCCAATATCATAGACTTAAAAGAAAATTGTCTTTATAAAGGAAAATACGTAGGAAGATTTGAACCTTCGAAAAAATTTCTATAAAAAACAATTATTAAAAAATATTTCTAAGCAAACTTAGAAATAATAGTTGCCACAAAACCTAAGCTAGGTTAGATTAATTTCAATCTAACTCTACTTAGGTTTTTTTATGAAAAATTTAAATCCTCAAAAAAATGATCAATTCGATCAAATCATTGTCAGTCGTCTACTCGCTGATGACTTTGCCCAACCACAAATTAAAGACTTTGATTTCTACAAAGAACGTGCTGTTTCACAGATACAGACGGCTATTCACGGCATCTACAAATCAACCAATCAACACGAATTTACAGTCGCAATTGCACAAGCAAATGCATTCATTGATGCTGCGATCAATTTTGAATTTATTGATTTAACCGAAAAAGCTAAATGGCTTGACGATGTTGCAAAGGCTATGCGTGCTCAATTGATCGAGGAGTATGCATGAACTTATCAGTTACTCCTGAAAGCATCGTACCCGAGCAATCAGTCATTGATTCATGGCCAAAACTGCATCGAAAAAAAGTTGGCCATGCTTGCCAAGGGAAATGTCCAAATTATACGGACGAACAATGCTGTCATTGTTTGATCCAAGACACTCCAGCTGCTCTATCTGATGAAGACAAGCACCTTAACAACGCTGTAGAAGCTGTGGGGTATGTGCCATGAGTTTAGAAAGTAATTTGCTTACTGGCATCGCAAATATTTCACGACTGTGTATGACCAAATCAGGTACTGATTTTGAAATCAATATGTCGCTCTACCCGACTAAAAACGAACTGAATATTTATGTTTTTAAAGGCGGTTATGCGCATGCATGGCGTAATCCCAAAAAACGTATTGAAAAAATTCGTATTGATTTACGTGATCCAAAACTTGCAGCAATGCATATGGTCGAAGCTTTTACTCATATTGAAAATATGGCCAATGGATTTCGTAAGGAGATGAACCAATGAATTTACATTATGGCCATGTTGCCGTGTTCATTTTTATTGTTTGTCCCGCTGTTTTAGCTGCCTCAATATTTTTCCACTTGATGATTAATCATGCTGGTGAACTGAAGGCGCAAGCAATGCAACATAAAACTAAAATTGGAGAATAAGACATGCTTCAGTTTACTGATTTGAATAATGCAGAACATACGATCCATTTAGCAAACATGACAAATGTGGTCTACCGCAAAACCAATGATGCACATGTCATCACCTTTCATATGCTGGGAAACCATATCGTTCCTGCGACCGTTGACAGTGTTACTGCAGCGCGTTTGATTCAAGAATTGGGAGAGCATCAATGAACTCGAATCTTGCACATGATGTTTACATCAATCAGGGCAAAGCTATTGCCCTTGCCAACCAAGTCGACGACTTTCTTAAGGCTAAGGGCAAAGTGAAACAAATCCCTTTTGGCCAATCGGGTGTTAGTCGATCGAAACCTGAGTCATATACAACAAGTCAGGAAACTATGCGGAAGATGATGACACGTTCAGTGAGTGTTAATCGTCCAGTATTGAAAACTATTGAAAAGAAACTGACAAAAGAACAGCAACGTCACAAATTTAACTTTGATGCCAAAACCAAAGCTCTAGATGCCGGTCAAAACTATTTTGAGGGTAAATGTGATTTACATGGTTTAACTGTATACAAAGTATATAAAAGCGGAAAGTGCCACTGCGTTGAATGCCGTGAACGCACTAAGCAATTGAGAAAGGAAGCATCAGCATGAAAAATAAATTAATGATTGATTGTGAAACCTTAGATATTGGTGAACGCCCTGTTCTACTTAGCATTGGTGCAGTTGTTTTTAATGATCATCAAATCTTACATTATTTTGATGCTGGTATTAGTACGGAATCGACCACTGATTTTGATGTGAGCCAAGACACTTTGAACTGGTGGTCTGAACAAAGTTTGGCTGCACGTGAGCAAGCATTTTCAGGTACTGAAAATATAAAAGATGCATTGATCAGATTAGTCAATTTTTACACTCAACATGAATGCACTGAAATTTGGTCAAAAGGTGCCTTAGCTGATATTCGATGGATCAATAACGCATTAGACCATTTTGACATTGAACGACCTTGGAAGTTTTACAAAGAATTTTGCTTTAGAACGTTACTGAAGTCGGTACCACAGTTTGAAATTCCTTTCACTGGTACGCCACACAGTGCACTTGATGATGCAGTTCACCAGGCTAAACAGTTTATTCATATCAAGACCATCCAAAGCAAACAGGCTCAGATCCTGATTGAACAGGGTCAACGTTTTAATGAAATGGCTCAAAAAGTAGCGGATTTAGAATTTAAGCTGCTTCAGAAGGAGGCAGTGTGATGGATTTAATGGAGCAATTTAAAAAGACAAACACTTTTAAATATTTTTATTCCACTTTGTTGCGTTTCGATGAAAGTTTGAATTGTTTTGTAGCTACAGAAAAATGGCGAGATAAAGAAGCCGAGCTATTGACTGCTGCGTGGTGGATGTTTGCTGAAGCATGCGCTACTCAAGCGATGCCGGCAGGATTTATTGTAATACCAACAGTATTTCCAGAATCTAAGGCCCAGATACTTGCCGAACAAGAAGTTGAAACAATGTCAAAACGTATAGATGATAAATTCCGTGGCGGACTTGAATATAGTGATGAGAAAAGAGCTCATTTAGTTCGGATGAATGTTGGTGAACGAAGACAAATATTTCGTGATTTTTTTAAAATGCTGGACGATTTGGAGCAACTTAATGACTCACATTGAAATGCTTCAAAACCCCAACTTCAAACGTAAGCTTGAAAACAAAATAGTGGCGCATATTAATCATGAGTTTTCAAAGGCTGGCCGAGAACTACCGTTGCCTAAATTTCGAAATGATATGGTGACTTATGATGATGCTAACGTCACGAAATTAGTGAATCGCATTCGTACAGGTGCAGTACTGCTTGCGCAGCTGCTGGATGAAAAGGAGGCTAAATAATGGTTTTAACGATTAGTCAAACTTGCAAACTTTTAGATATTGGCCGCACTACAGTTTATAGAATGTTTGATCGCGGTGAACTTGAACGAATTGAATTTGGCCGATCAGTACGCGTCAAATTACCTGATAAACTTTCGGAAGCATATGCAGAACAAATCAAAGCCCTTATAAACTAAGGGCTTTTTCTTTTAAGCTATCCAGATAATCTGACCAGGCTTGCATCATTACTCGACGTTCATCTAAATATTTTGTCCTATTATAGGCACGTCCATGCATATCACGCACTTGATGCCCCAGCTGCTGTTCAATACGCTCAATCGGGAATTTTAATACTTCATCTAGCAACGTCCGAGCAGTTGCACGAAAACCATGCCCTGTTGTTTCACCATTTTCCCAACCTAAATTTTTAAGTGCTTTATTGATAGAACTGTCAGATAAAAGCCGTGTTTTTCCCCAATAATTCGCAAAACAGTATTCATTATTACCAGTCACCATTTTGAGTTCTTCAAAAAGCTTTTTTACCTGGTGTGATAGAGGCACTATTAACTGAGTACCAATCGCATTTTCTGTTTTGGCCGGCGTATAAGACCAGGTGCTATTTTCTAAATCTATGTCCGCCCATTTGGCTGCACGTAATTCACCAGGGCGCACAAAAACATGTGGCAATATTCGCAATGCGTAACACATGACGATAGATCCACGCTTTGTGTATTGATCAATCGCAACTAGAAGTTCACCCAACAATTTTGGATCTGTTACTGCAGCATGATGAGTCGCCCGATGTGGCTGTAATAATCCCTGAATATCTAATGCGACATTTCTGTCACAAAGACCAAGCACCAATCCATATTTAAACACTTGACCGGCTTTAGAGCGCATGCGTCTTGCCGTTTCAGATTTCCCTTGCTTCTCATAAATTTGACAAACATCTAATAATTGACGGGCCGTTATTTCATGAATCGGTTTTTTCCCGATTGCATCGAATAAATACTGATAAACAAATTCGTTACGATGCCGCGTTGATTCAGCCAGTTTTTCTGTTTGCATAAATTCGCGAGCCACAGCTTCAAATGTATTATTCAACGCAAATCGCGCTTGTTCTTCTAATTGCTGCTTATGCGTGAATGGATCTATACCTTGTGACAGTAGCTCACGATACTCTTCACGATGTTTTCGCGCTTCCGCCAACGTCATCGCTGGATAAATACCAATGCCAATCGTGGTTCTCTTTTTTGTTATGGGCTTAAAATAATCAAACCGCCAATAAGTTCCACCTTTTTTATCTAAAAGTAGAAATAAACCACCACCATCAGACAGTTTTACAATCTTATCTGGTGATTTTTTGTGCTTAGTAATTTCTGATTTGATCCTGGTATCAGTGAGACTTACGACAGTTCTGGCCATGTTTAGTAGTACATTATTTAGTGCTGCCATGTTGTACTGCTAAATGTACTGCTAAAAATTCAGATTATAGCGGTACTACATGGAACAAGTTGAAACAAAGAAAGGAGCGATAATACAGTATTTATAAGGATTTGCGGTTATTTTGGTATGTATTGAAATATGTAAGTGGTGCGCTCAGCGGGACTCGAACCCACGCCACAGGCTTCGGAGACCTGTACTCTATCCAGTTGAGCTATGAGCGCTTATTTTGGATTGCGCACATCATAACAAAAAAAACTGTAAGGTAAAGCAACTATATAGATGTTAGGTATTTTTCTGCTTAAGCTTTATACAACGTTCTATTTTTAAAATGCAGAATTCCATACGATTTACTTGGTTTATTTGCCCCGATATCGCACAATACTCACACTATTTATAGAGTGAATTATTTATGACTGATGCACTAACGTTAAAGCAGCTGTCAAAAACCTATAAAAATGGGTTTCAGGCGCTTAAAGGTATTGATTTAACAGTACCCGAAGGTGAATTTTATGCACTTTTAGGTCCCAATGGTGCAGGAAAATCTACCACGATTAGTATTATCAGTTCACTTACCCGTAAAACTTCAGGTTCTGTTGAAATCTTTGGCCATAATTTAGATACCCATCCCTCGCATGCAAAGCAGTGTTTAGGCGTTGTCCCTCAAGAATTTAACTTTGGTCAATTTGAAAAAACATTTGATATTTTAGTGACACACGCTGGCTATTACGGTATTCCCAAAAAGATTGCTGAAAAGCGTGCCGAGGAATATTTAGAAAAGCTTGGTCTTTGGGAAAAACGCAGTACCCAAGCACGTATGTTATCGGGCGGTATGAAACGCCGTTTAATGATCGCTCGTGCCATGATGCATGAACCTAAACTACTGATTTTAGATGAGCCGACTGCTGGTGTTGATATTGAGCTACGCCGTTCGATGTGGGATTTCCTCACAGAAATGAACGAAAAAGGTACGTCTATTATTTTAACGACACACTATTTAGAAGAAGCAGAAATGTTGTGCCGTCGAATCGCAATTATTGACCGTGGTGTGATTAAAGAAGACACCAGCATGAAAGGTTTCCTTAGTCAGCTGAATGAAGAAACCTTTATTTTCGATTTAGCCAAACCCATTGAACCGATCCATATTGAAATTATTGGTGTTCGTTTCAACTTAGTTGACCCCGTCACTTTAGAGGTCACTATGGATAAAGCCCATACCTTAAATGATTTATTCCAACTCATGGAATCACAAGGTATTCAGGTTCGTAGTATGCGTAATAAATCTAACCGACTAGAAGAACTGTTTGTCCGTATGGTCGAAAAAAATCTTGAAGGTGCAGCACAATGAATTTTAACCAACTGTGTATTGCCCTCTACACCTTAGTGTATAAAGAAATTCGCCGTTTCATGCGTATTTGGCCGCAAACCCTTCTTCCACCGGCGATCACCATGAGTTTGTACTTTGTGATTTTCGGTAATTTAGTCGGTTCACGCATTGGGCAAATGGGTGGTTTTAGCTACATGCAGTTCATCGTACCCGGCTTAATTATGATGGCAGTCATTACCAACAGCTATGCCAATGTGTCATCCAGTTTCTTTAGTGCAAAATTTCAAAAAAGCATCGAAGAATTAATCATGAGCCCTGTACCGTTACATATGGTGCTATGGGGTTATGTGATCGGTGGCGTTTGCCGTGGTGTTTTAGTCGGCTTTATTGTTACTGCCATGAGCCTATTTTTTACTGAATTACACCTGACCAATATCTTCGTAACTATATATACAGTTTTAATTACTTCGCTACTGTTTTCTCTTGGCGGATTTATTAATGCTGTTTATGCAAAATCTTTTGACGACATTTCGATTATCCCGACTTTCGTCCTGACTCCGCTGACTTATTTAGGCGGTGTTTTCTATGCCATCTCATCACTGAGTCCATTTTGGCAAAATCTCTCTTTAATCAACCCTGTTGTGTATATGGTCAATGCATTCCGCTACGGTATTTTAGGTCATAGCGATGTGAATGTCGGCATTTCACTGACAGTTATTACTGCATGTTGCGTTGTACTTTATGGCGTGGCGTATCATTTACTTTCTCGTGGTTCAGGAATGCGTGAATAATGAGTGTAGAACAATCCCTTTTAGGTAAAGACACCAACTACCCAACAGAATATCAACCCGATATTCTGTTTCCGATTGCACGTGCCACTGCACGTGAACAATATGCCCATGTGGAAGGCATCCGCCAAGGTACAGACTGGTGGCATGTTTTTGAAATTTCTTGGTTAAATGCTTCTGGTGTGCCTCAAGTCGCTATTGGCCGTTTAACTTTGCCTGCAAGTTCAGACAACCTCATCGAATCGAAATCTTTAAAGCTCTACTTTAATAGTATGAACTTTACCAAATTTGATTCTCAGGCAGCGTTTAAAGCAACCGTTGAAAAAGACTTATCTGCTGCAGCCAATGCCGCTGTGACTATTGATCTATTTCATGTTGATGAAGTTGAAATTTCAAAACCGCAAGGCATCTGTATTGATGACTTAGAACCCACCCTGTTAGAAAATCATCCAAATGCAGCTTTACTCTCTTTAGATGAAGATGCAGCGCAAGAAGAAGTTGAAATTCAACTTTATTCACATTTATTAAGAAGTAACTGTCCAGTCACGGGTCAACCTGATTGGGGAACGGTATTTATACGGTATAAAGGTACTAAGCCTTGTTATCGTAGTATTCTGGCTTATATTATTTCTTACCGTCAGCATAATGGTTTCCACGAACAATGTGTGGAGCAAATGTTTGCCGATATTTGGCAACATTTAAAACCAAGTCAGCTGATGGTATATGCTGCCTATACACGCCGTGGTGGATTGGATATCAACCCTTGTCGTGTATCGGATTTAACATGGATGCCTCGCCCCATTCGATTGGCGCGACAATAAAAAAATTGAGGTTAGTGATGCCATTTTTTGGTTTTATTCCTTCTGAGGAACTTCTAAGCAGTATCCAAACTGGTCACGCGAAAAAAAATTCGAGTGAACCCCTTTATCCTTTACGTGATAAAACAGCTTTGCTGATTAATGAAGAAATCATTGGTGCAACTATATTAGCTCCTGTTCATCTGTTTCCTGCAAGCGATAAGCGCGACACAGCAGAAAAACTGGCTGGCTATGTCAAATCAACAGTCGCTGTATTGTTAAAGCAGCTATTGGGTAAATCTCCGAATGATGTGGTGAAACAATCCATTGAATTTTCAGAACGAAGTTTATTTCAAGACGCGACTGGCACTTATCGTGTAGGTCTGAGCTTAGATGCAGGATTGGTCACTAACCTTAAGAACAGTTATGCCGAAATTAAATCGGGTGTAGATATCAATAAAGCTGCTTTTGGTGAACTGTATAAACAGTTTGCTGAAGCTGCAGTGCGTCATTTTATGAATGACTTTAATAAAACACTCGATTTAGGCATGATTAAGCGTAAAGCAGCCGATATCGGTTCTTCTGCCGTGATTAAAGCTATTCATATTGCAATTGATAAGATTTTCCCAAATCTAACCAAAGAAGAGCTAGGTGCCCTTGCAGAAGCACATGATGCGATGTTTAACAAATAAATCGCATTACTCGTCAAAACCTAGCTTCCGCTAGGTTTTTTTATGGCTAAACGCATAAAATCGAATCCCGATACAATGACTATATAGTCATGCAAACACAGTTCTAGAATTGAACAGATTTTTATTAAAAGAAAGACAGTACATTGATATCCACAATTTTTAAAAATCTACAAAGAACAGGAAGAACCTGAATATAGATCATATTTTAATGTGAGCCGTCATTTTGGCTTAAATTTCAATGCGTCCATTTTAATATTCAATCTCTTTCTTTTTATCATTCAGTCTATATTTCTACTATATATAGCGACGTTTTCAACAGCATTGAAGCGCTGGCGAACAAAAACTATGTAATGAATAAACCACTGCTTACATATGGGTGTTTTAGACCGGTACCTTTTTAATCCTGCCCCTTTATTTTTAGATATAACATTGCAACTTTTGTAGCTTCTAAACAGTATTTCGCAACGCGATAAAGTTTACTCGTTCTGCGTTTTTATGACGCATGAGTTTTAGAGTCATCTTTATTTCAAATGATTTGTGAATATTTGCAAGTTATGTAAATGAATATGTCACTTTTCAATATGTTAACTGCGAAAAAACCCTTTGCTTTGTCTTTTTTTGTATATCTATTTATGAAAGCATGCGCTGTCAGTGGTATCTTAGTTGCTATTGGTAACCTTTACCTTTAATGAGCTATGAAACCAGAAGGTCATCACAATTTTCAGGACCTTTACCCCCTCGAAATTTTGTTCATACTCATCGCTAAAGCAACTGGAAATTTTTTATTTATGCTAAATCGAAATTTTTATAAAAAACTATCACATATTGCCATTATGGCCGGTTCACTTTCACTGACCAGTTTTTGTCAGGCCAACGACTTCCAATCTCATCCGGCATATGCAAGCTTTAAACAAAATGCAATGCAAACCTATGGTCTGAGTGAAAATCAAATTGATTGGGCAATGCAAGGCAGTAAAAACCTACCCAACATTATTAGCATTATGAATAGACCTGGTGAATCAAAGCCTTGGTACCAATACAAAACCAATTTTTTAGCTGAAAGTACAATTCAACGCGGTGTTCGTTTCAAAAATCAATATGCCGACACTTTAAATCGTGCAGAACAACAATTTGGTGTGCCTCAATCCGTGATTTTAGGCATTTTGGGTGTTGAAACAGGCTATGGCAGTAATAAAGGTAATTTTATTACCCGTGATGCTTTGGCGACCCTTGGTTTTGGCTATGAACGCCGTGCGCAATATTTCCAAGATGAACTTGCTGCACTGATTGCTTGGTCATATAAAGATGGTGTTCCAACCAACTCTGTCGTCGGTTCATATGCAGGTGCTGTGGGTTATCCTCAATTTATGCCAAGTAACATTCCAAAATTTGGTGTGGACTACGATGGCAATGGTCATGTTGACCTGCGTAATTCAGCTGTCGATGCCATTGGTTCAATTGCAAATTATTTAGCAAATTATGGTTGGCAGCGTAATCAACCGATTGCTTTTGCTGCTCGCTATAGCGGAAACAACCCAGATGCTATTATTGCAAAGGATTTAAACCAGCCAACACCCTATGGTGTACTCAAGGCTCAAGGTGTAACCCCTATGAATCCATTGGTAAAAATCGATGATCTCGATTTAGTCAATGTCATCCAATTGCAAGATAGTTATGGACCAATTTATTACATCACTTATCCAAATTTTCAGGTCATTACAACCTATAACAAAAGCCGTATGTATGCGACTGCACTATGGCTTTTAGGCACTGAAGTTACCAGTCGATAAGACTGGTTTTTTCTTATAGAGCAAAAAAGTCAACAAATATTCTCACCAAAATGAGCATTTATTCGACATTTTACACACCTTGTTACATTATTGCTTATTTTTTAACCAACTATTGTTAATTTTTTAGACATTTTCAAAGTATTTTAATTAAACACTAGACAGCCTATTGATGGCATGAATATTATCCATCTCGTTAAATATAGTTGCAAAAGTGAAATATCAGACGTGTTTACATGGATATCAGCGACTTAGTTGAACCAGTAAATATGCCATTGGGAGATAAACAATGCAGTCATCAATTTTTAAATATGCCTTAGCGGTTGCCACGGCAGTTGCGCTAAGTCAGTCACAAGCTGAGATGGTTCAGTCATCATCATTCAATCATGATAATGACAACTCGCGTCTTGCAGCTCGTGTATTGAATAAAGAAGCTCAAAGCTTCAATTCAAACTTTACGAATTTAAGTAGCCTTTCAATCACTGAGCGTTCTGGCGATAAAATTCGTCGTCAAACAATCGCTGCTAAAATCGAAATCCCTGAAGATGAGCCTTCAGTGATTGAAAAGTTAAACACTGTCGCTTCGAATACTGTTCGTAAGTTCACTCAAACTGGTACTGCTTCTTGGTACGGTCGTCAATTCCACGGTCGTAAAACAGCAAGCGGTGAAACGTTTGACATGAACGCACTTACAGCAGCACATCGTAGCCTGCCACTTAATTGCTTTATTCGTGTTACGAATCGCAATAATGGTAAAAGCGTCGTGGTCAAAGTAAATGACCGTGGTCCATTCCATGGTAACCGTGTTCTCGATTTATCTTATGGCGCTGCTAAGCAATTGGGTATTACCAGTGCGGGTACTGCAAACGTGAGCATTGAACGCGTAGACGGTCCAAATTCTTAATTCTCCAATGAAGTGACTGCATTTAACAGACCACGCCTAGCGTGGTTTTTTATTTGTAGCCTCTTAGCCTTTCAAATCTTCAGTAACCCGATTTTGACCCTTACCCCATTCTTGTTTTTATTGGAGTCCTTCCCCATGATTAAGGACTATCATGAAAACAATCAACGAATGGTTTGATGAATACAGCGAAAGTCATCAAAATAAAACCAATAAAATGATTCACTGGATTTGCGTACCTACGATTTATTTTTCAATCGTTGGCATATTGGCACATTTTAGCGCGCTACTTACTGCTGTCTTACTTGCATTAGCATTTATCTTTTACGCACGTTTAAACATTGTGCTTGCTGTTGCAATGGCCGCGTTAACATTAATCATGGCATGGCTAATTTGGGTGTTACCAGTTGGATACGGCTTTTATATCGCACTCTTTGTATTCGCATGGATTGGTCAATTTTATGGCCATAAAATTGAAGGTAAAAAGCCCTCTTTTTTCAAAGATCTCCAATTCCTCCTCATTGGCCCTATTTGGTGTTTAGATACATTTTCAGGTAAAGTACTTGGTAATTGGAAAATACGCCATAAATCGCAAATAAAGAGCATTTAGAGCACGATTAATTTCATGGATCTCTTTTTCAGTTATTCCAGATCGGTTTTCTTCATAATCGATGCTTAAAACCCTATTGTTTATAGGTGTATTTATCTCTGGTATTTCCAATCATTTTTTCTATTTATACGACCAAAAAGTCAGTGTTTAAACACTGGCTTTTACTCAATATGGTTAATCCAATTTTATGTTGATAGCTTCATCTGAATCATGATCATTTAAATGACTAAAGTTAAAAATGACTACGTGATTTTTATTGATAGGTTTTACCTTGATGCTTTAACCAACCATCCTGATGACGTCCATTCGGATCGTGATGTGTCCAGTGCATCACACCCCCCTGATCTGAATATTCATATTCACCGTAAAATTGAACTGTATCGCCTTTTTGCAAGTTATCAATTCGTGGGGCTAGATCGATATTATGTGCAACTAAAAGGGTTTGACCATTATTTAAGGTCAAAATGAACTTTTGATGGCGACTACCTTCATTATCATCTCGAAGTACCGCTTTCACTTGACCTGTACCCTCAACCTGAACATTACTGAGTTTATTTTTAAATGCATGCGCAATAACATCTTCAGCACTCTGCCCTTTTTGTTGAGCATCTGCAGGTTGTACTGATTCTATTTGTGGCTGTGCGTTTTGTTCCGCTGTCGTCTGAACTGGTGCAGTTTTTTGTTGTTGTAAATCGATTCCGAAATAAGCGGCTGTAAGCGCAACAATAATTCCGCCGATGGTTAAATTTGTTTTGTTTGCCATAAGATAGTTTAAATCTAAATTTTCAACTCATTATAGTCATTAATATGGATAAAAATAGAATCTGTGAACAACAATGTACACAATATAAAGTTTAAATAGCTTTGAAATCAGTAAAGCTACAGCCATAAAAAAAGCCCTCTAAAACGAGGGCTTTTTTCTACAAATAATCAGAGATTATTTTGCAGCAGCTTGAGCAGCAGCGACTTCTTCAGCGAAAGAAAGTTCAGCTTTTTTCTCAATACCTTCACCAACTTCGAAACGTACGAAGTTAGCAACAGTAGTACCAGTTGCTTTAAGAACTTCTGCAACTTTCTTATCGTTGTCGATAACGTACATTTGGTTCTCAAGAACAACTTCGTTCAAGTATTTCTGAACTGAACCAGTTACCATTTTTTCAACGATGTTTGCTGGTTTACCAGATTCAATTGCTTTCGCTTCAGCAATTTCTTTTTCTTTAGCGATAAGTTCAGCAGAAACGCCAGCTTCGTTTACAGCAACTGGGTTGAATGCAGCGATGTGCATAGCCAAACCTTTACCAGTTTCAGCATCACCAGCGTATGCAACTACAACACCGATTTTTAAACCGTGTTTGTAAACTGCAAGGTTGTCGCCTTCAACGATTTGAGCACGACGCACTTGGATGTTTTCACCGATTTTTTGAACAAGCGCGATACGAGCTTCTTCTACAGTAGCACCATCTTCAAGTTTCAATTCAGCAATTTGAGCAACGTCAGTTACACCAGCAGCAAGCGCAGCAGCAGCAACTTTAGCAGAGAAACCAGCAAAGTTTTCGTCTTTAGCAACGAAGTCAGTTTGACAGTTAACTTCTACAAGGATTGCTTTGTTGCCTTCTTGAGCGATAGTGATCGCGCCGTCAGCAGCAATGTTACCCGCTTTTTTAGCAGCTTTAGCTTGACCAGATTTACGAAGGTTGTCGATCGCTAATTCGATGTCACCGCCCGCTTCTGTTAATGCTTTTTTACATTCCATCATTGCAAGACCAGTACGATCGCGCAATTCTTTAACCATGCTTGCTGTAACTGCAGTCATGTTAATCTCCTAAATACGGTAGAAAATGAATTCTTTTTAGAACAGAAACGGCCCAGAGCTGTCTCTTGGGCCGTCTGCATACATGACGCTTACTTTGCCACCATCACGTGTCGCAAAAATGACAAGCTTACGTCAAACGCATTAAGCCTCAGAAGCAGGAGCTTCTTCGCCTTTAGCTTGTGCATTTGCTTGTGATTGAGCATATTCTTTACCAGCAAGAATCGCATCAGCCATAGCAGAAGCGTAAAGAGTAACTGCACGGATCGCATCGTCGTTACCAGGGATAACGTAGTCTACGTTGTCTGGGTTAGAGTTTGTATCAACGATACCGATAACAGGAATACCAAGGTTTTTAGCTTCTTTAATTGCAATTGCTTCGTGATCAACATCGATTACGAATAATGCGTCAGGTAAACCACCCATGTTTTTAACGCCGCCAAGAGCGCGTTCAAGTTTTTCCATCTCACGAGTACGTTCTAAAGCTTCACGTTTAGTAAGTTTAGCGAAAGTACCGTCAGTAGATTGAGTTTGAAGGTCTTTTAGACGGTTGATTGACTGGCGAAGAGTTTTCCAGTTAGTCAACATACCACCCAACCAGCGGTGATCAACATATGGTTGACCTGCACGTTGAGCTTGTTCACGGATGATTGCAGAAGCTGCACGTTTTGTACCAACGAACAAAACTTTGTTCTTTTTGCTAGCCAAGTTGTTAGCAAAGTTCAAAGCATCATTTAACGCAGGAACAGTGTGCTCAAGGTTGATGATGTGAATTTTGTTGCGCGCGCCGAAGATGTATTCGCGCATTTTTGGATTCCAAAAACGTGTTTGGTGACCGAAGTGTGCGCCTGCTTGAAGAAGGTCGCGCATGCTTACGTTGTAATCTGCCATTTTCTTTACCTTAAAGTTTGGGTTAGGCCTCCATATACCCGCATTCTCCACCTAAAAAGGCACCCAGAGAAATGTGTCGATATATGTGCGGATTTTATTGCCCCATCGCACAAAGCTCGTGAAAGATATTCACGAAAAAGCATTTGATAAAATGGGCGGCTATTTATACCATAGTCACATACAAATTTCCAAAAGTTTTTAGAGATCATGAACAGTACTTACGAAGCTCCACGTCGATTAATTAAAACGCCTGACGAAATTGAAAAAATGCGCGTCGCGGGTCGACTGGCGGCAGAAGTTTTGGATATGATCAAACCGCATATTGTTCCAGGTGTGACTACCCTCGAACTTGATACGATTTGTCATGACTATATTGTCAATAAACAAGAAGCTATTCCTGCATGTTTAGGTTATGGCGCTGCGCCGGGTCGTCCAGCATTTCAGCACGTGATCTGCACTTCAGTGAACCATGTGGTGTGTCACGGTATTCCATCTGAAAGCAAAAAGTTAAAAAAAGGTGACATCTTAAACATCGATGTCACTGTGATCAAAGATGGTTACCATGGTGATACCAACATGATGTATATCGTGGGTGGTGAAACATCTATTTTAGCGAACCGTTTATGCAAAGTTGCCCAAGAAGCCATGTACCGTGGTATGGCGGTGGTAAAACCAGGCGCAACCATGGGTGATATCGGCCATGCTATTCAACAATATGTTGAATCAGAACGTTTTGGTGTTGTACGTGAATATTGTGGTCATGGTATTGGTACCGTTTTCCATGACGAACCACAAGTTTTACACTATGGTCAACCAAATACAGGCATGATCTTAGAAGAAGGCATGACATTCACGATTGAACCAATGGTGAATGGTGGCGACTGGAAAACCAAACTTCTTGGCGATAAATGGACTGTCGTGACTAAAGATCATAGCTTGTCTGCACAGTACGAACACACGCTACTTGTAACAAAAAATGGTGTAGAAGTGCTAACTGCTCGCCCTGAAGAAGATTTATCGCGTTTTGTTCAATAAGCAAAGTATTTGAAGTATAAAATTTAATTAAAAAGGTCACACATATTGTGGCCTTTTTTATGCCCTTTTTTTATCCGTGACTTTAAGATTTTTCCATAAAATTTGATTAAAAACTTAAGTAACTCAATGTAAATTTTCTCAATTATAGGGTTAGGATGGAATATCACACTTTTTTGCACATTGTTGATTTTTCCACTCCCCATTACTGTGCATTTAAGCTAAGATAGTGTGCTTTTTATTTTTTAATCCCTATAAGAAGGAATACTGCCGTGGACGTACGTCTGTCTGATCGTGTAAATAGCATCAAACCGTCCCCTACACTTGCTGTTACTAACAAAGCTGCTGAATTGAAAGCTGCTGGTAAAAACGTAATTGGTTTAGGCGCAGGTGAACCGGATTTCGATACCCCACAACACATCAAAGATGCTGCAATTGCTGCTATCAACAATGGCTTCACTAAATATACAGCTGTTGACGGTACTCCAGGTCTTAAAAAAGCAATTATTGCTAAATTAAAACGCGACAATAACCTTGATTACGCTGCAAACCAAATTTTGGTTTCTTGTGGTGGTAAACAATCTTTCTTTAACTTGGCACTTGCTTTGTTAAACAAAGGTGATGAAGTAATTATCCCTGCTCCTTACTGGGTAAGCTACCCAGACATGGTGATCATTGCTGAAGGTACTCCTGTAATCGTGAAATGTGGTGAAGACCAACGTTTCAAAATTACGCCTGCTCAATTAGAAGCTGCAATCACTGACAAAACTCGTTTAGTGGTTCTAAACAGCCCTTCTAACCCAACAGGTATGATCTACACTAAAGAAGAATTACTTGCTTTAGCTGACGTTCTACGTAAATACCCTGAAGTTTTAGTTGCTTCTGATGATATGTACGAACCAATCCGTTGGGACGACGAATTCTACAACATCGCAACAGTTGCACCAGACCTTTACGATCGCGTAATCGTTCTTAACGGTGTATCTAAAGCTTATGCAATGACTGGCTGGCGTATTGGCTACGCAGCGGGCCCTGCTAAACTTATTGGTGCGATGAAAAAAATCCAATCTCAATCAACTTCAAATCCAACTTCTATTTCACAAGTTGCTGCTGAAGCTGCATTGAATGGTCCTCAAGACGTTCTTGAGCCAATGATTGAAGCATTCAAACGCCGTCACGACCTAGTTGTGAAAGGCTTGAACGACATCAACGGTATCACTTGCCTTCCTGCTGATGGTGCATTCTATGCATACGCAAACATCCGTCCATTGATTCGTGCAAAAGGTTTAAAATCTTGCACAGAATTCTCTGCATGGTTATTGGAAGAAACTGGTGTTGCCGTAGTTCCTGGCGATGCGTTCGGTCTTGGTGGCTACATGCGTATTTCTTATGCAACTGCAGACGAAGTACTTGTAGATGCGCTTGCACGTATTAAGAAAGCTGCTGATTCAATCGAAGGCGTAGATGCTGCGATTGCTTCAATTGCTGCTGAAAAATAATTTGATCTAAAGATCGAATCAAAAAAACCCGCGATATTCGCGGGTTTTTTTATATCTGAGCCATTTTATAATATTTGCTATGTTTCCATTTAAGGATAATAAGACGACGGCGTATGCCAGTTAAATGCCATGCCTCCTGAACACACTCCTCACCGATTTTAGCCGATACCAAAATACTAAATGCAAGATTACTCAATGAAAGCTTCAAAGAATCAACTTGACAATAATTTCAACAATTAGCTATGTTAAACTTAGATTCCTTTTTAGAACTCGTAAAATAGGCCAGAATAATGAACCCAAAAGAAATGACCGGACTGCAACTTCTACAAGCCATGTGTGCAGGGAAAATTCCTCCTGCAAGTATTAGCGAAACTATTGCCTTATGAAGTATCTAAGGGCAGTATTAGCTTTAAGGCTAAAGCAGATGCACGACACTTAAATCCGCTAGGCGGCGTGCATGGTGGCTTTGCTGCTACTGTACTCGACTCTGTGACAGGTTGTGCCATTCACACGTTATTAGAGGCAGGTGTAGGTTATGGCACCATCGACTTAAATATAAAAATGTGTCGCCCAATCCCAAAGGATGTTGAACTTACAGCGATAGGAACAGTCATTAATATCAGTACAAATTTAGGGATTTCTGAAGGGAAAATTATTGATGACAATGGCAAACTTTATGCACATGCAACTGCAACCTGCATGATTATACGTCCTTAATATTTTATTTTTCTGCTCGCAATTCAATGCGAGCAGATGATGATTCAAACTTAAATTGCTGAATGTAAGGCACGAATTAATTGGCCTTCGCTTAGATCAATGCGATTACTGCCCTTTTGAAAGCAGTAATATTTTAAAGCACTATCTAACTCAACACGAAGTTCCCGTTGTTCTGAGATAGACCATACTTTAGAACAATTTGAGCCTGATAATGCATTACCTGCCAATTGGTATAAATACAAATCTTGCTTGCGTTTTAAAGGCACACGACGACCATCATCTTTATGTTCAAAACGTAAATGACATGGTACATTGATCAACCATTTTTCACTAAACCACAGTTGTAATAAATCACCCAATGCCAAGTCACGTCGACCCAAAGGCCAAACGTCAACGTATGCACCTTCGACAGGTGTTTGATATTGCTCTTGATTACTAATAATGGAAAGATAGTTTTCTTGGTAAAAAGAAAAATTTGAAAAAATCTGAGAAATAGTCAGCGTATTCATTCGCTTTCTCCTGTTTAGCCATTTTAGTGCTGGCAAGTTGGGTTTAAATCCACACTGTTTAAACATATGTTTAAACGCTCTGTTGTTGCATTCAGACTATCAATTGAATTTTTTCTTTGCAAGCCTAAGATTCATTTTTTCTAAAAAATCCTTCTTTTTGTTCAAATAAAAAACATCTATCACGCATTTCTCCTCATATTGGTATTTTTAGCTTGACCCTCTTCAAAATCTGCTTATAATCGCATTCAGATTCTCCAATAGCTCAGTCGGTAGAGCGACGGACTGTTAATCCGCAGGTCCCTGGTTCGAGCCCAGGTTGGAGAGCCAAATTCTAAAGCCCATTTATTTAAATGGGCTTTTTTAATGCCTATGATTTACATATAATCTATAAGTCATTGTCATTAAAATAAAAAAATGTTCATTCAAGTTGATGCTGAATCAAATAAAACTGCCTTAAAACACTATCTCACTGCATTCATTTTTCTTTTAATTTTTATCAGCCCATTTGCAATTTATTTGGTGAGCTGCACACCCGAAAGTGAAATTGAGCAACATTTCAAAACACCACCCAATTTATATAATAGTGAATCTAACACCCTTCTTGACAGCAAGCTACAATGGTTGATTCCACCTCAGCAGATTCAAAATCACAATACTATTCCCGAAATATCTAAATCTGTATTGAATGAGATGACAGAAGGACAATATTGGTCAAGCACACCGATTACGCTGCAAAACCAATCTGATCAGTTATATGTTCATATCGATTTTGCAGGTCAGCAACAAACTCGAAAAGATCTTGAAATTTCGGTACTGCCGTTATGTATTGTTCACGAGAAAGAAACACCATGTATGAAAGCTGGGTTAAATGCAACTGGACAACTTTTTAACATCTCAACTCAAAAAAATACGCAATATCACACACTAGAGACCAATAAGTCATGGATGTTTTATGGCCATGAATTCCAAGAAAATTATATTATTCCACCACAAGCCACTCTCAAATTTTTAGTTAAAGCCAACATCCCTGAACACTTAACCCTGCAATGGCTTAGGCTAAGCATCAGTACTAGCCCCATTGTTGAGAAACAGCAAAATTTTATGCTCATGACGCAAAACAGTATAAGAATAAAATATGCACTTGCTCTATTGCCATTCTTCATATTAGCTTTGATGCACATTTTTCAAGGGTTTGAAAGCCTGCGTAATTTATCTATCGGCGCACTTTCAGCACTTTTATTTGCTATCAACACCATCATTTGGGATATCCACTATATGGTGATTGGTTGCCTGATTTTATGTTTTGCAAGTGTCTGTTATTGTTTTGAGAGCCGATATTATCGATTGCTTTATTTAACGGGTTATTTACTGATTGCGGGCTATTCGCAGCAATATTATGGTGGTTTTAATAAACACTTTTTCACTCAAACCAGTTTAATTTTATTGATAGGTTTACTGATGTTTTATCTTGAACCTAAAGATAGCTAAATCATTTTCATAAAAAAGCTCCGCAAATCGCAGAGCTTTTTCTCTTCTAATCACCTTAGATCACATTAAAACTCAAGGTATATTTATATCGTTTTAATGCATCACCTTTCATTTCAAAAGGCTGTTGATAGTCAATTTTCAGTAAATACTGACCACGATCTGATAGGTTAAAATTCAAGTGTCCATCTTGATCAGTTTTAAGCGTTTTATAAACTTTTCCTTCACGGCTGTAATCCGTTGTTTGCTGCAAAATTTCAATCTGCAAACCCGCAACCGCTTTTTTATGATCTAGCACTTTCAGTTGTACTGGCTCATTTTGCATAATGGCATTCGGATGAGTTTTAAATTGCACATCAAAGCCATCATGCAAATGATTCACCACTTGTGTAGACGTTACACGGCGCGATACAAAAGTTTCAATGATTTCTTGAGTTTGAATACTTTTGATTTGCGACTTTTTAGTCAACTCGGCTGTATAAATGACATTTGCATTCGCTGTTTTTTGAGGATCACGCACACCATTGATTAACGCTTTCCACTGCTTTTGATCATAAGCAAAACGCGCTGTACTTCCTTGCTTTTCACCGCGAATACGATACGTGCCATCTTGCTTATTTTCTAAACTATAACTGCTGACTGTTTGAGTTTTTGCCCAATCAGCATCCGTTAAATGCAGCTTTTCACCAGACGGTGTATGTACATGGAAATTAAAATTTTTAATGGCTATTTCAGAAACAAACGGATTGTCATAAAAACCAGAAAGAATGGCACTATGATTATTAAATGTTTGATAGTTTAGAGGTGCAACATAAGGATAATGCGCTTCAGCCTGACCAACCGCACACAAAGCGATACAGAGTAAAGTGAATTGTAATTTCATATTGAATAAGTGAGCTTAAATTGTTTGATTCATAGAGATCGTTTCATTTTAGATTCACCCAAGACAATTGTAAATAATTCTTATTATCGTTTATTTTAAGTGCATAAAAAATCCCCCATTTTGGAGGATTATTTTATCAAGCTGCTTTGACTGGCACACCACTATGAAAGCGGAATAACTCATCTGGGCTGCTAATCAGATTTTTTTCAACTTCACGAATATGCTCAATACGCATCTGAATATCTTCTTTCGGGTTCTTTAGCTTATTGGTCGTCGCCACATCCATGGCCAATGCTAAATAGTCCTCATAATGGCGTGATTCAGACTTTAGCAAATAGCGGTAGTAACGACCCAACTCTTCATCCACGTGCGGTGCAAGCGCATAGAAACGTTCGCATGAACGTGCTTCAACGAATGCGCCGATCACCAAAATATCAATTAACGCTTCTGGCTCATAAGTCCGCACTTCTTTACGTAAACCACCTGCATACCGACCAGCACTGATTGCAGTCCATTCCTGACCACGTTTTGCCATCAGTTCCAGCACTTGCTCATAGTGCAGCATTTCTTCACGTACTAGCTGTGCCAGTTTGATTTGTAAATCCGAGAAAAAACTATAACGAAACATCAAATTCATTGCTGTACTTGCTGCTTTCTTTTCACAATTGGCATGATCCTGCATCAGGATATCCAAATTATTTAAAGCTTCATCTAGCCATGCTTTTGGTGTTTCACACCCCAAGAAGCCAATGACTGGCTTCATTAGGGCATCATAATCAATATTTGACATATACTTTACTTAAAAATTAACGTGCAGATTTAATCGCAGCTTTCATTTGTTTTACAGACTGTGCCAATCCAATAAATACAGCATCAGCAATAATCGAGTGACCAATATTTAGTTCATGAATTTGAGCAATGCGCGCAATCGGAGTGACATTGTCAATATTTAAGCCATGACCAGCATTCACAATCAATCCTTTAGATGCCGCATATTCAGCACCTCGAATAATACGTTCCAGCTCTGCTTTCTGCGCTTCAGGTGTTTCAGCATCTGCATATGCACCTGTATGCAACTCAATCGTAGGCGCACCACAGGCAATCGCTGCATCAATTTGAGCAAAGTCAGCATCAATAAATAATGAAACTTCGCAACCAATCGCCGCGAGTGCTTGAGTCGCGTTTTTTACATCTTCAAAATGCCCAACCACATCTAGACCACCTTCAGTCGTGACTTCTTCACGCTTTTCAGGAACAAAGCATACATGATGCGGCTGAATCTCTTTGGCAAATTCAACCATTTCATTGGTCACTGCCATTTCAAGGTTCATATGGGTTTTTAATACAGAACGCATTCGACGTACATCATCATCTTTAATATGGCGACGATCTTCACGTAAATGCAGCGTAATCCCTTCCGCCCCCGCTTGCTCACAAATGATTGCGGCATTCACAGGATCTGGATAAGTTGTCCCACGTGCATTTCGTAGTGTTGCCACATGGTCAATATTTACACCAAGCAAAGCTGCCATAATTCTTTCCTAATGACGTTGAGTTTGAGAATTCTGTATCCACAATTGACGACTTTTTAATGGACGATCGCCAAGCAAGGAAGTAATCATTTGTCGGTACAACTTAGACAGTAATTGTAACTGTTCAGAATTAAATTCCCCACCTTTTTCATAATCACACATACTTAAAATATGTTGACCTGACAATGTTGCGCGTGAGGCTTTAATGACAGGTTGAAAACCTTCATTTAAATGAAATTGATAATTTTCATGAAGCTGAATTTGCTGTTGATTTGCATCAGTTGAATAATCTAGCGCATAACCCAATTCTTCAAGCAACTCATGCTCAAACTGTCTAAGGATTTGTCGCAAAAAAAGATCAGGATTGTCCTGCGCAGACATGCATTGGAGTTGTTCTAAGGTATGCGCATATTGAGCAAATGTCTCTGGCATCTCGACCTCTAAAGGACATAACCTCAATAAAACTTCATTTAAATAAAAACCTGAAAAAAAAGCATCCCCAAAAAAGAAAATGGGTTGATTCACAATTTCAAGTTTACTGAAATTTTTAAGCTCAGACTTGCCGGATGCTTGCAAGCAAATCGGTTGATACTGAGGCGGAGGTGTTTGTCTGAGAATACCGTCAACTCGGCCATGCTCCTGCGTAAACAGGTGCACGATATGACTTTTTTCACGATATTTACGATGGTGAATTAAATAACCATGCAGTATCTCATTACGCATGATTTAAAATATTAATCCTTGTCTTTCTTTTTCTTTTCGTCTTCATCTTCTTCATCATCCCCATCTGGAATGACTGCACCCACAACTGCAGCAGTGCCTTTGACCACGCCCTTTGTGGTTTTATAAGCCACTTTGACAGGAACAGTAACGATTTTATGAATACACCCTTGTAGAAACAAAACACATGCCACTACAGCTAATACTCTCATCATTACTCTTCCCTCAAAGTTTTAAATGTCCAGCAATTAAATATCGCTATAACCCAGGCTTTTCAATGCACGCTCATCATCAGACCAACCACCTTTGACTTTCACCCAAAGTGTCAGCATGATTTTTTGCTCGAACATTTTTTCCATATCCACACGTGCATCCATACCGATTTTCTTCAGTTTGGCACCTTTTTCACCAATCACAATGGCTTTTTGGCCAGAACGATCGACAAAAATCGTCGCATCAATATAGGTACACGCCGCTTTAGGACGACCCGTTTTTGGATTAACCGTTGCTTCTTCTGTTTTAAACGACTCAATTTGAACCGTTAAATCATAAGGCAGCTCTTCACCCAATTGACGCATGATTTTTTCACGGATAATTTCAGACGCAAGGAAGCGCTCTGAACGATCGGTCAATTGCTCAAGTGAATACAATGGTGGTTGGAATGGCAGATATTTCTCAATCGTACTGCGCAAATGATCTAAATTTGCACCACGCAACGCTGACACAGGAACAATTTCTGCAAAATTCATCAATTTTGCACGCTCTTGTATCAAGGGTAATGCATGGTTTTTGTTTTCTAACGTATCAATTTTATTGATCACAAGAATAACCGGCATATCAGCATTTTTTAGTTTTTCTAATACTAAATCATCATTCTGTGTCCATTTGTCTGCATCAATCACAAACAAAACTAAGTTCACATCACGAAGTGCAGAATGTGCCGCACGGTTCATCATTTTATTGATGGCACGGACTTCTTTTTTGTGCATCCCTGGCGTATCCACGAATACTGCCTGAGACTTTTCGCGTGAGTCAATACCCACAATTTTATGACGCGTCGTTTGTGGTTTACGTGACGTAATTGAAAGTTTTTGACCCAAAATATGGTTCATTAACGTTGATTTACCCACGTTTGGACGACCGACAATCGCCACAAAACCACTTTTAAAATCGGCAGGAATTTCAGTACCTTGTGCACTAAAAAACTGACTAATTAAATCGTTACTGTCGCCTTGCGACTCGTGATCAGCATCTACGTGATCGGAATGAGTAGTCATTAAGACTTTTTCTCCAAAATTTCTAAGATTTCTGCCGCTACTGCCTGTTCAGCAAAGCGACGGCTTGAACCTTCACCGTATTTAACAGGTAGCCCTTCTACCGTACATTCAACTTTAAAATGTTGGTTTGGAGCATCACCCTGAATATCTACAACCTCGTAAACCGGGAGAGGTTTTTTACGTGCTTGTAAATACTCTTGTAAACGTGATTTAGGGTCTTTCAGTTGATCGGTCGGTTCAATATGATCTAAATATGGCACATACCATTTAAGAACAATCGGTTCCAGAATTTTTAAATCCTGACAATCGACATAGATTGCTCCAATGATCGATTCAACAGTATCCGCCAGTATAGACTCGCGATGATGACCGCCAGATTTCAACTCACCTGTACTCAAGATTAATTCTTGACTGAGTTTTAAGTCATTGGCAATTTTACCTAACGCTTCCTGACGAACCAGTGTCGCACGCATACGCGTTAGACGCCCTTCATTTTCATGCGGGTAGGCATGGTATAGATAATTGGCAATTATCATACCCAATAATGAATCGCCCAGATATTCTAGGCGTTCATAATTGTATTTATGGCTCACCGATCGGTGGGTCAAGGCCAGTTGTAACAATTCAGGTTGTTTAAACTGATAACCGATACGACTTGCTAAACGAGCTTCATTTAGCTTGGACTGAGCTTTGATCAAAACTTTTCTCGAACTTCAACACAATATCAATATTCAATAAGAAAGGCTTTCTTATTTCATAATCTGTTTTCACTTGTAGACCGTCTACATTAGTGACTTGAGCAATATCTTTAAAGTTTAAATCACGCACACCATTCATATCTAAGCGTTGTGACATTTGTGACTCAAACTTACTAGGAGCAATATTTTTAGGACTGCTCTTCATCAAATCTTCAATTTCATTGTTGACGAGACGGTCGTCAACATACGGTCCCCAAACCGCAATTAATGCTTTAGCTAAAAAAGCAAAACCAATAATAGCAATTAAAATTGCAATATAAGACGTTCCCCGTTGATGTCTCATTTTATTTTCCTGATGTAAGACTAATCAATACTGCCATTACGACTAAATGAAGGCAGTTTTAAACCAGGTTCCTTATGCATCCACTTGTAAAAAGCACGTCCAGTGAGGTTTTCTTCAGGCACAAAGCCCCAAAAACGACTGTCCGCACTTTGATCACGATTATCCCCCATCGCGAAATAGTGACCTTTAGGAACCTTAACTTCCCAATATAAACCATTTTCTGTTGAATATTTACCATTTTCAACATAGTTGATAAATGGCGCTTGGCGCGCAACATTGACACCTTCAAGCTCACGCATGGTAAACGTATGCTTACCCATGGTTTCTTTATGATAAATCGATGTAGGTGTGTCGAGTTGATCTTTTTCACGGCTAAATTCCACAGGAACTTTTGCCACTTTCTGACCATTCACACTCAGTTGACCATGATCATAAATAATATGATCCCCTGGTAAACCAACCACACGTTTAATATAGCTAATGGTTGGTTGTGGTGGATAACGGAATACAATGACATCTCCACGTTCAGGCTCACCAACATCAATAATTTTTTTATTAATAATAGGTAATCGTACGCCATACTGATATTTATTCACCACAATAAAATCACCTGTCTCTAAAGTTGGAACCATAGAGTCTGATGGAATATTAAATGGCTCATATAAGAATGAACGCATTACCAAAACTATCGCTAGAATCGGCCAAAAGTCATAAGCCCATGCGATAACGACATTTTCATTCCCTTTACCTTTGGTCTGTCGTTGTTTCCAGACAAACTTATCCAACAGCCAAATTAAGAAAAAAATGACTGTGGCAGGAACAAGGATCAAATTAAAGTCAAAATCCATGAGCTCATAAACCTCTATTTATTATCTTTCTACTTTCAATACCGCAAGGAACGCTTCTTGTGGGATTTCGACGCTGCCCACTTGTTTCATACGTTTCTTACCTTCTTTTTGTTTCGCAAGAAGTTTCTTCTTACGCGACACGTCACCACCATAACATTTAGCCAAAACGTTTTTACGCATCGCTTTTACAGTTGAACGTGCAATGATTTGCGCGCCAATTGCTGCTTGAATAGCCACATCAAACATTTGACGTGGAATCAAGTCTTTCATTTTTTCAACTAAAGCAATACCACGGTGACGAGCATCTTGGCGGTGACAAATCATGGCCAAGGCATCAACCTTTTCACCGTTGATTAACACATCCACCTTAACTAGGGATGAAGACTCAAAACGCACAAAGTTATAGTCTAACGATGCAAAACCGCGTGAACATGATTTCAATTTATCAAAGAAATCCATCACTACTTCAGCCATTGGAATTTCAAACGTAATGGCCACTTGGTTCGCCATAAACTTCATATTCTTTTGAACGCCGCGACGTTCAACACATAAAGTCATCACATTACCCAAGTATTCTTGCGGTACTAAAATGTGACATTCGGCAATTGGCTCACGTAAGTCTTCAACTGTTGAACCATCAGGCATTTTAGAAGGACTGTCGATATAAATGGTTTGACCATTTTTCATCACCGCTTCATAAATTACGGTTGGTGCTGAAGAAATCAGGTCCAGATCATACTCACGTTCTAAACGTTCTTGTACAATTTCCATGTGCAGCATACCCAAGAAGCCACAACGGAAGCCAAAACCAAGTGCATCTGAACTTTCAGGTTCAAAGAACAACGCTGAGTCATTAATTTGCAGTTTGTGCAGCGCCTCACGGAACGGTTCAAATTCACTTGAATCGATTGGGAATAAACCTGCATAGACCTGTGGTTTCACTTTTTTGAAACCCGGTAAGCTTTGAACTTCTGGTGTAGTTGCCAAGGTAATCGTATCACCAACTGGAGCACCAAAAATATCTTTAATACCCGCGATCACGAAACCAACTTCACCTGCTTCGAGCATGTCAGTTTCTGTATGTTTAGGATTAAAAATACCTACTGAGGTGATGATGTGCGTTTGACCAGTTGATTTCATCAACATTTTATCGCCTTTACGCACACGACCTTCTTTAATACGAACTAAAGAAACCACACCCAAATAGTTGTCGAACCAAGAGTCAACAATTAAGGCTTGTAATGGTGCATTACGATCGCCTTCGGGTGCAGGAATGACATTGACTAGTGTTTCAAGCACCCCTTCAATGCCTAGACCGGTTTTAGCTGAACATGTAGGTGCTTCAGTCGCTTCGATACCAATAATGTCTTCAATTTCTTGAATAACACGCTCTGGCTCTGCTTGCGGCAAATCGATTTTATTTAAAACAGGTAGGACTTCTAAGCCTTGTTCAATTGCTGTATAGCAGTTAGCAACAGACTGGGCTTCTACACCTTGTGCAGCATCGACCACCAATAATGCGCCTTCACATGCAGCAAGTGAACGTGAAACTTCATAAGAAAAGTCAACGTGCCCAGGTGTGTCAATAAAGTTAAGCTGGTATTCTTCACCGTTAGGATGAGTGTAATACAAAGTCACAGACGTAGCTTTAATCGTAATACCACGCTCACGTTCTAATTCCATAGAATCTAGAACCTGTGCCTGCATTTCACGATCTTGCAGGCCACCACAAGTTTGAATAAATCGGTCGGCAAGCGTCGACTTACCATGGTCGATATGCGCAATGATCGAGAAGTTACGAATGTTTTTTATATCAACAGATTTTTTAGCTTGCGCCATGGGCTACCTTGGAAAAATAAAAGCGCTATGCATGCAATTCTTTATGCATAGCAAAAGCCGAATAGAAATTGCCGAGGATTATAGCAGATGGATTTTTCAAAGTATCGAAAATAATGCATTGCTTTTATGCTAAGCACTTATCCTGCGTGTAGAACTTAACTAGTCTTCGCTTTAATATGAGGTTTCAATTAAAAATCAGAAATCATAAGCACTAAAATCAAGCGGATTTATGCTATCTGCGATGGGTTGATAAGCTTGGGTAAATGTTGGCGACATGCGCTTTGGACGGCCTGTAGCAATTTCAATGCATGCCCACTGTGTATTGCCTGTAAATAATATCGCTTTGTCTTTAGGGCGATAAAATACATACTGCCGAAACGAATACAATGCATTGATATCATTTAGCCAAGTTCGTAAAATAATCTCCTCACCTTCGAGCGCTGCTTTACGATATTGCACATGATGCTCAACAGCGACCATGGCATGCTTCAATTCAATATATTCTTTTAAGCCTAAACCCAAAGCTTCAATATGTGCTGTCGCGACATCTTGCATCCAACTGACGTACACCACGTTATTCACATGATTTAATGTGTCGATATGTTCAGCTTGAACTGTAATTTTTAAATCAAAGATATCGCTCATAGCGTCCTGCAAATTTTAAATTGTGGCCCACAGTCTACCCATTTTTATCTAAGGGTGAATTGCAAAAACGCTAAAGTTAAAAAACCACTCGCTTGGAGTGGTTTTCATTCAGCAAATCATTATTGAATGCGCATGCCCACAATCGCACGTTGCCCCTGACGAATCAAAGAAACACGTGCAATGCTGCCATTTTTCAATTCTGAAATAACTTTCACAAAATCTTCTGCATTATTCACAGCTTTATTATTAACTTGAGTCACAACGTCACCCGGCTGAATTCGCGCTTGTGCAGCAATACCACTAGCTCGTACATCTTGAATTAATACACCACCTTTCACACTCAGTTGCTTTAATTCATCTGCAGTTAAATTACGAATTGACACCCCAATCACCGGGCCTTTTTTCACAGGTGCAATTTCAGCTTTTGCAGGCGTATCATCTGGTGCAGTGATCAAGGTTGCTGAAATGTTTTGGCGTTTATCATCACGTAATACTTCAAGCTGAATACTTTGATTAGGACCTGTACGATTGAGATAATTCAGTAGTTCGCCAGTACGTGAAATCGGTGTACCATTAAATTTCAAAATGACATCACCCGCTTTAAAGCCAGCTTTTGCTGCGGGTGAATTCGGTGCAACTTGAGTAATCAATGAGCCCTCAGGTTTTGAAAGGTTATAGGATTCAGCAAGATTCCGATCGATATCTTGCAGCATAACGCCTAAGTAAGCACGTGTCACCTTGCCGTTTTTCTTTAATTGGTCTGCAACATCCATCGCCACATCAATAGGAATCGAGAACGATAAACCCATATAACCACCCGTACCACTAAAGATACGAGAGTTCACCCCAACCACTTCACCAGACTGGTTAAATAAAGGGCCGCCTGAGTTTCCGGGGTTCAATGCCACATCGGTTTGAATAAATGGAACCGAGGTTTCTCCCATCATATTGCGCATTTTCGCACTGACAATCCCTGCCGAAGCTGAATAGTCAAAACCAAATGGTGAACCAATAGCCAACACTGGCTCACCTACACGTAAACGGTCAACATTACCTGTGCGTAGCTCTGGAAAATTTGAACCTTTCACCTTTAGCAAAGCCACATCAGTCCGCTCATCACTCCCCACAACGGTGGCATCAATTTCACGGCGGTCATTCAATACGATGGTGACTTTCGATGCATCTTCTACCACATGGTGATTAGTTAATAGATAACCATCTTTACTAATAAAGAATGCGCTTCCATAACCGGTCTTTTCTTGCGGCATTTTTTGCTGCGGGATAACGACCTGATTACCGAAAAAGCGTCGTAATATTTCTGGGACTTGTTGCTGCAAAAGCTCTTCTTGACTAAGCTTTTTAACCACATTCACGCTTACGACAGCTGGGCTGACTTGTTCAACCAAATTGGAAAAATCAACAGGACCCGCTGCCTGAGTCTGCACGCTAGCAACCGTAAACACAGCTGCATAGAGTCCCTTTTGTAAATACGATTTATTCATTGTTAGCATTCACTCAATTGTGCTTATCATTTGAAATACGTTAGTTTTTATCACAATGCAAGTCTAAGCTTCGTAATAAAATGTTTGATGATTATTTATGATAAACAATCTTAAACATTCCTTAAATATTACAGATCTATGAATATTTTTCATTATTTAGTTAATTTATAGTCATTGCGTTTTTAGGCAAAAACAGTTGTGATGATCGGACATTTTTAAAATTAGCTGATGGACATGTCTAATTTAAACACGACACATCAATTTGATGTGATTATTGTGGGAAGTGGCGGTGCAGGCCTAAGTTTAGCCCTATCGTTACCAGATCATTTTAATATTGCTGTTTTAGCTAAATCGACGCTGACGGATGCCAGTACATATTATGCCCAAGGTGGTGTTGCTGCCGTCCTCGATAAAACAGATTCTATTGAACAACATATCAATGACACCATGATTGCCGGTGCGCATTTATGTGAAATGGCAGCGGTAAAACAAACCGTTGAAGGTGGTAAATCTTCTGTCGATTTTCTACTGAATCAGGGTGTGCAATTTACTTTAGACGACCAAGAACAGTTACATCTGACACGTGAAGGTGGTCACTCTCACCGGCGGATTATCCATGCAGCAGATGCCACAGGTCGTGCTATTTCCACAACATTGGTTGAACGTGCGCAAGAAAAAGCCAATATTCATATTTTTGAAAATTTTATTGCAATCGATTTAATCACCGCACAAAAATTAAATCCTGAAGCTGAAAACCGTGCTCTCGGTCTATATGCTTTAGATGAAAAAACCGAAAAAGTACATACCTTTTTAGCACCGTTCACTGCCCTTGCCTGTGGTGGTGCCATGAAGGCATATTTATATACATCAAATCCCGACATTGCGACGGGTGATGGTATTGCCATGGCGTATCGTGCAGGCTGCCGTGTTGCCAATATGGAGTTTAACCAATTCCATCCAACCTGTTTATATCATCCTCAAGCTCGCTCTTTCTTAATTACCGAAGCGATGCGTGGCGAAGGTGCCTATTTACGTCTTCCAGATGGTGAACGCTTTATGCTGCGCTTTGATGAGCGTGCCGAATTAGCACCACGCGATATCGTAGCGCGCGCTATTGATTATGAAATCAAACGTCTAGGAATCCGTCATGTTTGGCTTGATATCACCCATAAACCTGCAGAATTTGTCAAAGAACATTTCCCAACATTGTATGAACGCTTAATGGAACTCGGTATTGATATTACCAAAGAAATGATTCCGGTGGTTCCGGCAGCACACTACACCTGTGGTGGCGTTGTGGTTGATGAAAACAGTCAGACCGATATTCCAGGCCTATATGCCATTGGAGAAACCTCTTATACCGGCCTACATGGTGCAAACCGTATGGCAAGTAACTCCTTACTTGAATGTTTCGTCTATGGTATGAGTGCTTCAACACATATCACAGCACAACATCAAGGGACTTATCAGGCGCCTCATGTCCCAGAATGGGATGACTCGCAAGTGACTAACCCTGATGAAGATGTAGTGATTTTGCAAAATTGGGACGAGCTTCGCCAAACCATGTGGAACTACGTGGGCATTGTCAGAACGACCAAGCGGCTTCAACGAGCGCTCCATCGTATTGAAATGCTTAAGCGTGAAATCACCGAGTATTATCAAGATTATCAAGTCAGTAAAAATCTGATTGAACTCCGTAACTTAGTATTGGTATCAGAAATGATTGTGCGCTGTGCAATGGAACGTAAAGAGTCTCGTGGTCTGCATTTCACTTTAGACTATCCTGAACAAGCAGACGAACTACGTAAAACTGTGTTAAGTCCACCCGATTTCCAAGTGGAATGTCCATTGGTGAATACAGAACTGGTTTCTTAAACATCTAAAATGTCTAAAAACCATAAAAAGCCGAATATAAATTCGGCTTTTTATTTGAATCAGCAAATGCAATTGAGCCTTTATATTCGTTTTGGTGGAATAGAATAACTCCCTGTTATATGTGCAACAGGCTCATCCACACCTGCTGAATACACCAACACCTCACCATAAATTATACTTTTGCCCACTTTCAGCAATCGACACTCGCCTATTAAATCTTGATTGGCTTCGGGTTTTCTTAAAAAATTAATATTCATATTGGTCGTGACCGCCAGTCCTACAATCCCGATCTCCCCCAATATAGCCACATATAGCGCAAAGTCCGCCAAAGTCATCATAGTCGGGCCTGAAACAGTATTGCCAGGCCGCAAATCTTTTTCAGTCACATGCCAAATTAAAGTGGCAGCCTTTTCTCCAACTTCTACAATAGTGCAATGCTTTAAGCTTGGCGCAAATTCAGTCTTAAGGAAATTGATAATCTCCTGTTTTGTAGCATGCATAAAAAAATCATCCATAACTTATGCTATGAATGATTTTTAAATCAAATACCCAAAGATTACTATGGCATTTTAAATCTGTTGCAAATGCAATAATGCCTGTTGAAAAACCTCTTCAGGTGTTTGCGTCGCATCGAGGCGCTTCATGCGTGCAGGTTCATTTTCGTGAATTTCAGCAAAACCTGAACGCACTTTTTCAAAGAACGTTGCTTTCTCTTGCTCAAAACGATCTAAAGCACCACGTTCACGTGCACGTAACATCCCCGTTTCAATTGGAGCATCCAACCAAAAGGTAATATCTGGCATACGCGCCACAAAACCGTCATTTAAAACTTTCAGTTTTTCTCGGTCCAAACCACGACCTGCACACTGATATGCAAAACTCGAATCTGTAAAACGGTCACATAAAACGATTTTATCTGCAGCCAACGCCGGCAGAATCACGGCTTCTAAATGCTGCGCACGTGCCGCATACATCAGCAATAACTCAGTATCATTACTCATAGTTTCTTCGTGGTTCACTGAAAGCAACAATGAGCGAATTTGCTCTGCCATGGGAGTACCACCCGGCTCACGGGTTAATACCACATCTTTCGCTAAGTGTTGGAAATGCTCATGTAGTTTACGAATCAATGTGGTTTTACCCACACCTTCCGTGCCTTCAAAACTAATAAACATGCTCACTCCTCAATTTTTCGCACGAATTACCGATAAATACTCTTGTACCGCTCGGTTATGGTCTGACAAATTACTGCTAAATTTATGACCACCGTTACCTGTTGCCACGAAATAAATGTTATTTGACGCATCTGGATGCATCGCGGCTTCAATAGCTTTTTGACTTGGCAAAGCAATCGGTGTAGGCGGTAAGCCGTTGATCGTATAAGTATTATATGCTGTAGGTGTACGTAGGTCTTGGCGAGTAATATTGCCTTGATATTTATCGCCCATGCCATAAATAACCGTAGGGTCCGTTTGTAAACGCATGCCTTGTTGCAAACGACGGACAAACACCCCTGATACTTGCTCTAACTCACGATCAAGACTGGTTTCTTTTTCAATAATCGACGCCATAATCAAGGCTTCATATTTATCTTTATACGGTAAATTTTGAGCTCGATTATTCCAAGCCTGATCTAATGCTTTGATTTGTCGGTTATACAAATCCTTCAAAATTTTGCGATCAGACTCGCCTTTTGCAAAGAAATAAGTATTCGGAGCAAATAAACCTTCTGGGTGTGAATAAGGAATACCTAGTTCCTGCAAAATCTTTGAATAAGGCAGATTGCTAATGTCATGCGTTACCAATGGGTCATTTTTTAAAGCATCAATGAGTTGCTTAAATGTCGTCCCTTCGATCACTAAAATTCGATTCATTTGCGCATTTTCAGAGTTAGAAATCAGTTTCATGACTTCACGTACGCTCATGCCTTCATGGATTTCATATACACCCGCTTTCAAGGTGTCATTGATCATGAATTTTTGGTACAACTTCAAAATAATAGGAAAATGAACTTGTTTCTCTTTGGCCAGTCGGTCAATAAATCCTGAATAGGTATCCCCTGCACCAATCGCCAACATTTGCTTTTTGCCTTCCACAGGATAGGCTTTAAATAAACTCGACCACAGTAAGATCGCCGCAAGTACAACGATACCAAGTAGCACAACCAAACATGCTTTAAATGGAAAACCTGCTTTGGCAGATTTTTTCTTATTTGTTTTTTTAGACGCGGTGGACATATTAACGAATCTGACTTAATTGAAGTGTTCGGAAAAGTTCAATACAAGCTTGAACATCTAACTCAACTCCATTCAGAGTTGATGCAATTTTCATGGGACTTAAAGCATTGCAGAAAAAAACACTCTGAAAATGCGGAATTTCATCCATATTGACGTGACGTTGAGTACATGGAATCTGATGCTGCTGCATCCGTTTTAAAATTTCTGCACGCATGACACCATGCACGCCATTATAACGAAGTTCGGGCGTAATCCATCCTTCATTTGTGCGAATAAAACAATTACTGCTCACACCTTCAACAACTGTACCTTGTACATCCGTCACCAAAGCTTCGCCCCATTGAGTTTGATCCAACTCTGCTTTGAGCATGACTTGTTCTAATCGATTTAAGGACTTCAAGCCCACCAAACTTGGCATGGTTAACCCAATGGCTTGATGTAATACACCACTTTTGACAGTTTCATACTTAAAATCTGCAACGGTTTTAGGGTAATAAAACACCCAAACATCTGCTGGATGCTCAGGTAAACTATAACCACGCTGACCGATACCACGACTCAACACAATTTTTAAAGTGCCATTGACGACATTTTGTTTACGTAACAATTTTAAAGTGTCTTCAATAAGGTTTAAATCTGCATTTAGCTTTAATCGCTCATTGCTCAGTTTTAATCGTGTAATATGTAAAGCTAAAAGTTCTATTTGTCCTTGGCGAATACGTGCCGTGCTAAAACAGCCATCGCCATAGTGAAAGGCGCGATCCAGTAAATTAACTTGTTCTATTTGCTGCGCATTTTTAAAACACTGCATACGTCGTCATCCCAATTACATCACTTTATTTTAAAAAATAATTGCTCAGCATATATTTCTTTTTTGTTCATATTAAATTCTTTTTTAATTATTTTTTTCTGCATAAAAACTACAGATATTCTTGCCTCATCCAACAAAACATGTATAAAAATTGAGGACAACATGAATCTATCTAAATTAAAACTTGGGGTTTTGGCTGCATTCATTTCTGCCACAGCATTTAGTGCATCTGCCAAAGATTTCTTAAATGTGTCATATGATCCAACCCGTGAATTGTATGACAACTTCAATAAAGACTTTAGTGTTTACTGGAAAAAAACCACAGGCCAAGACATTAACTTTAAACAATCTCATGGTGGATCAGGTAAACAGGCTCGTGCAGTTATTGATGGTCTAGATGCAGATGTCGTCACTTTGGCTTTGGCTGCAGATATTGATGAAATAGCTGCACGTGGTTTAGTTGCAAAAGACTGGCAAAAGAAATTCCCACAAAACTCAACGCCATATACATCGACCATTGTGTTCTTAGTGCATAAAGGCAACCCGAAAGGCATTAAAGACTGGGGCGATTTAATTAAACCGGGTGTCGACATTATTACCCCGAACCCAAAAACATCGGGCGGTGCGCGTTGGAACTATTTAGCAGCGTGGGCTTGGGCCAAACATCAAGCAGGTGGTAATGATACAAAAGCCCAAGAATTTGTCCGCCAAATCTATAAGCAAACCAAAGTCCTCGACTCAGGCGCACGTGGTGCAACAACTACATTCGCTGAACGTGGTATTGGTGACGTGTTATTGGCTTGGGAAAATGAAGCACATTTGGCAGTTCGTGAACAGCCGGGTAAGTTTGAGATTGTGACCCCTTCACTTTCTATCTTGGCCGAGCCGCCTGTTGCGATTGTAGAAAAAAATGCCAAGAAAGATGGCAATGAAAATTTAGCCAAAGCGTATTTAAATTATCTGTACTCACCTGCAGGTCAAACCATTGCAGCACAGAACTATTATCGTCCACGCAATGCTGCGGTATTGGCAAAATATAAATCCGTCTTTAAACCTTTAAAATTAGTGACTATAGATAAAGAGTTTGGCGGCTGGAGCAAAGTACAGAAAAAACATTTTGAAAATGGTGGCGTCTTTGACCAAATCGTGAAGACCAATAATTCCAAATAATGCTTTAGATACAGGAAAGCATCTTCCTTTCGCATAAGGTCGATGCTTTTTTTTCGTATACACACCTGTTATCTTTTTTATTCATATAAAATTCGTTTTTAATTATTTTTTATGCATAAAGATTGGCGCTATTCTTCACCCATGTTACAGACAAAGTAAAAATTATTGAGGTTCACATGAGTATTTCCGCAAAATTTAAATTGGGTGTTCTTGCTGCCGTCATCTCGACAGTTTCTTTTGGCGCAGCTGCAAAAGACTTTTTAAACGTATCTTACGACCCAACGCGTGAACTCTATGAAAGTGTGAATAAAGACTTCAGCAAATATTGGGAAAGCCGTACAGGTCAAAAAATTAATTTTAAACAATCTCATGGTGGTTCAGGCAAACAAGCGCGTGCAGTCATTGATGGCTTAGATGCCGATGTAGTGACTTTAGCACTTGCAGCGGATATTGATGTGATTGCAGAAAAAGCCAAACTTTTACCTGCAGATTGGCAAAAGAAACTTCCACAAAACTCAACACCATATACTTCAACCATTGTGTTCTTAGTCCGTAAAGGCAACCCAAAAGCAGTTAAAGATTGGGGCGATCTGGTTAAACCAGGCGTAGGTATTATTACCCCAAACCCGAAAACTTCAGGCGGTGCGCGTTGGAACTATCTAGCTGCATGGGCTTGGGCAAAACATCAAACGGGTGGTAATGATACAACGGCTCAAGAATTTGTCCGTAAGATTTATAAAAACACCAAAGTACTCGATTCAGGCGCACGTGGTTCGACTACGACCTTTGCTGAACGTGGCATTGGTGATGTATTACTGGCTTGGGAAAATGAAGCACATTTAGCGATTCGTGAACAACCGGGTAAATTTGAAATTGTGACCCCTTCACTTTCAATTTTAGCTGAGCCCCCTGTTGCTGTTTTAGAAAAAAACGCAGAGAAAAAAGGTAATCTTTATTTAGCCAAAGGTTATTTAAACTTCCTTTATTCACCACGTGGTCAGCAAATCGCAGCTCAGAACTTTTACCGTCCACGTAACGCTACAACGCTTGCACAATACGCATCAGTCTTTAAGCCACTTAAACTCGTAACCATTGATAAAGAATTTGGTGGTTGGGATAAAGTCCAAAAAGCACACTTTGAAAATGGCGGCGTGTTTGACCAAATCGTCAAAGCCAACAATGGAAAATAAGACCAGTCATTGGCTGAATCAGGAGAACTTGACATGACACATACAGTAATTGTCCCGGGTGTAGGCGGTAGTGAACACGCACATTGGCAATCTTGGTTACAACGTCAGCTCATGTCTAGCTCTCGTGTTCAGCAAAAGGATTGGAATCACCCTGTACTAAAAGAATGGATTAAACAATTCGTTCAAACCGTACGACCGTTACAGGGTGAAATTCAAATTGTGGCGCATAGCTTTGGTTGTTTAACCACGGTGGCAGCATTGGCCTTGCATCCAGAACTCAATAAAAAAATCAAAAATTTAGTTTTGGTCGCACCCGCCAATCCAGCACGCTTTGGAGAAAACGGCTTTGCACGCGACAGTACAACGGATTACAAAGCATTTTTTCATCAGCTAACTATTCGTGTGCCGACAACGATGTTGATTAGTGAAAATGATCCTTGGCTTGGCTTTGAAGATGCAAAACAACTTGCAGGTGCTTGGAAGCTTTACCCTGTGAATATGGGCGCTGTGGGTCACATTAATGTTGCATCAGGTTTTGGGCCGTTTCCTGAAATTTTCAATTACTTAATTTCAGAAAACCACATGAAACATATCAGCTTTACTGATGAAAACAAGTATTTATTTCAATTTGCTTTTTAAGTACTGAGCATTAAGCTTGTCGCAAAATCATTTATTCAATTTTGCTGACCTTTTAAGTCAGCTTTTCTCATTTTGAGGAGTCATCATGTCGCAGCGATCCCGAGTGCTGCCAGGATTTGGTCTTTCTCTAGGCTTTACCCTAGCGTATTTATCCTTAATTGTGCTCATTCCCCTTTCGGCCGTATTTATTAAATCGTTAGGTATCGGTTGGGAAGGACTATGGGAGATTTTAAGCTCAGAACGTATTTTAAAATCGTTACAACTGAGTTTTAGTGCCGCCATTATTGCTGCGTTAGTCAATGTGGTTTTTGGTTTGCTCTTAGCATGGTGTTTGGTTCGCTATACCTTCCCGGGTAAACGTATTATCGATGCATTGGTTGATTTACCTTTTGCATTGCCAACTGCCGTTGCTGGTATTGCACTGACTTCGTTATATGCACCGACTGGTTGGATCGGTCAGTACCTTGAACCCATTGGCATTAAAGTCGCATATACCCCGATCGGTATTACCTTGGCCCTCATCTTTATTGGTATTCCTTTTGTGGTTCGCACTGTACAGCCTGTACTGAGCGACCTAGAAACTGAACTTGAAGAAGCAGCTTCTGCACTGGGTGCAAATCGCTTTCAGATCGTGACCAAAGTGATCTTACCTATTCTATTTCCTGCGCTGTTAACAGGTTTTGCTTTGGCATTTGCTCGTGGTGTGGGTGAATATGGATCGGTGATTTTTATCGCAGGTAACCAACCCTTCAAGACTGAAATTGCCCCATTGATGATTATCTCTCGCCTTGAAGAATATGATTATGCAGGTGCGACCACGATTGCAGTTGTGATGCTGGTGATTTCTTTTGCTATTTTATTCTTAATTAACTTGGTTCAAGCATGGGCAAGTCGCCGTACAGGGAGAACTGCACGATGAATACGAATAGTAATGCGCTTGCGGAAAAATTACAGTCGCGTGATGCAACGCGTGAACCAACATGGGTTCGTTATACCCTGATCATCATTGCTTTAATTTTCTTCTTAAGCTGCCTGATTCTGCCATTGGTTTTGGTCTTCGTTGAGGCCTTTAAACAAGGTGTTGGCGTTTACTTCCAAGCACTTGTTCATCCAGACACATTATCTGCAGTGAAACTGACATTATTAACAGCTGTGATTGCCGTACCGTTAAACGTGGTCTTTGGTGTAGCAGCGGCATGGTCTGTTGCCAAGTTTAATTTCCGTGGTAAATCTATTTTAACTACGATTATTGATATGCCATTTTCAGTCTCTCCAGTCATTGCAGGCTTAATGTTGGTACTGATTTTTGGTACTCAAGGTTGGTTAGGCGGCTGGCTGATGGATAACGACATCAAAATTTTGTATGCCGTTCCAGCCATCGTCCTTGCCACTGTGTTTATTACCGTTCCTTTTGTGGCACGTGAGTTGATTCCATTAATGGAAGCTCAAGGGACTGAGGAAGAAGAAGCAGCTATCGTATTGGGTGCTTCAGGCTGGCAGACCTTCTGGAAAGTGACACTTCCAAATATTAAATGGGGCTTAATCTACGGCGTGATTCTCTGTAATGCACGTGCAATGGGTGAGTTTGGTGCTGTTTCTGTGGTTTCAGGTCACATTCGTGGCGAAACCAACACCTTACCGCTACACGTAGAAATCCTTTATAACGAATATACCTTTAGTGCTGCTTTTGCTGTGTCTTCACTATTAGCGCTCTTGGCGATTGTGACCCTGATTTTAAAAACATGGGTTGAACTACGTCAGGAACGACAAGACAAGCGTAAAGAAGATTCACAAGTTTCTTAAGGAATGACCTCATGAGTATTCAAGTAAAAAATATTGAAAAACACTTTGGTGCATTCCATGCACTTAAAAATATCTCTTTAGATTTCCCTGATGGTCAGCTCGTTGCGCTGCTTGGCCCATCTGGCTGTGGTAAAACTACCCTATTGCGTATCATTGCAGGTCTTGAATCTGCCGATGGCGGTCAAGTCATTCTAGAAGGTGAAGATGCCACTAAAGTTCACGTCCGTGAACGTGAAGTTGGTTTTGTATTCCAGCATTATGCACTGTTCCACCATATGACCGTATTTGACAACATTGCTTTTGGTTTACGCGTACGCCCACGTGCAACACGTCCATCTGAAGCGGAAATCAAAAAACGGGTTACTCGTTTGCTTGATCTTGTTCAGCTTGGTTTCTTGGCTGACCGTTACCCAGCTCAGCTTTCAGGTGGTCAACGTCAACGTATTGCCTTAGCGCGTGCTTTAGCGGTTGAACCGCGTGTGTTATTACTGGATGAACCTTTTGGTGCATTGGATGCCAAAGTTCGTAAAGAATTACGCCGCTGGTTACGTACCTTACATGACGAACTCCACATCACCTCTATTTTCGTGACCCATGACCAAGAAGAAGCGCTTGAAGTGGCCGATCAAATCATTGTGATGAACAAAGGCAACGTTGAACAGATTGGCTCGCCGCGTGAAGTTTATGAAAAACCTGCAACACCGTTTGTATTTGACTTTTTAGGTCAAGCCAACCGTTTTGAAGGTCAAAATAGTAATGGCCTTTTTCAAATTGGTGAAGACCGAATTTTGTTGCCACAAAATGCCAATGCACCGCAAGGCAATGTCATTGCCTTTGCTCGTCCGGATGAACTGCGTATTCATGCACAGCCGCAAGAAAATGCCATCCAAGCGACTTTTGTACGTGAGCTTTGGATTGCAGGTAAAGTCATTGCTGAACTGCATGACCGCCAAGGCAATCTGATCGAAATTTCATTAACGGCTGATGAAGCGAAAGCACATCAATTCCGCCCAAATCAAACGGTATGGTTAAGTGCAACTAACTTGCATTTATTTGAAAACCAAGTTGCATAAAACAATAAGTTGGGGCCTTCACAAGCCCCACTTGCTTTTAAGGTAAAATAAAATTATGAATTTCCAACAATTAAGAATTATTCGAGAAACCGTACGTCAGAATTTTAATTTAACAGAAGCATCTGCTGCACTTTACACCTCGCAGTCTGGCGTGAGTAAACACATCAAAGATTTAGAAGATGAACTTGGTGTACAGCTGTTTATTCGTAAAGGTAAACGTCTACTCGGTTTAACCGAACCAGGCCAGTCATTATTGGGTATCGTTGAACGCATGCTCGTGGATGCTGACAATATTAAACGTCTGGCAGATGACTTTAACAAAGTAGATGAAGGGACATTGACGATTGCGACCACACATACGCAAGCACGTTATGTCTTGCCGCCGATTGTGAACCAATTTAAAAAAGAATTTCCAAAAGTTCATCTAATTTTGCAACAAGCAAGCCCTGTTGAAATTACAGAAATGCTCCTTCAAGGTGAAGCGGATATCGGGATCGCAACCGAATCATTAACCAATGAAGATAACCTGGCAAGCGTGCCTTACTACAACTGGCAACACAGCATCATCACGCCTAAAGAGCATCCACTGACCCAAAAATCAAATATCACTATTGAAGATTTGTCGAACTATCCAATTATTACCTATCACGGTGGTTTTACAGGTCGTTCAAAAATTGATAAAGCCTTTGAAGATTCAGGCTTTGATGTTGATATCGTGATGTCCGCACTTGATGCAGACGTTATTAAAACCTATGTTGAACTTAATATGGGCGTGGGTATTGTCAACGATGTAGCATATGACCCAGAACGTGATTACCGTTTAAAACAAATTCCTACCGATATTTTTGGTGTTAATACCACTTGGATTGCTGTTCGCAAAGGACATTTACTACGCGGTTATGGCTATGAGTTTATTTCTTTATGTTCACCAGATGCTGACATCAAAGCGTTGAAAAAAGTCGCTTACCCAGAAGAATGATAGGCCAATTGACGAATTAAAGAGGACACCTACTGTCCTCTTTTTTTGGTAAACACATATTTTATCTAAGTTTTCTTGGCTTTATTTTTAATTTTGATTAAAATACATCCAACACAATAAAAATTAAAACCTTATTACTTCCGACCCATATTTATGAAAAATCAATTCGTCGCAGTGGCAGTCGGTATCGTCTGTCCCATACAAATCATGTATGCAGCAGGGATAGAAAACTCAGATCAATCGATCTCGGCCTTTCTTGAACCCGGAAATTATACTGAAGTCAGTTTCGCTTACGTCGATGCTCAAGTGGACGGCAAAGTTCAAAACCAAGGTTTAATCAGTGAGTTGGGCATCACTGATTTTTCTACAGGGAATCTCGCTCATCAACAATTTTCTGGGAAATTTGCACTTAAAATTCAACCACATGAAAATATTTCTGCGGGAGTAATTTATGAGCAACCTTTTCATACTGATATCAATTATCAATATAGTCCTCGCTTACCAGATAGCTCAAATATCGATATTGAAAGCGCCGATATTAATTTTAGAACGCATAACCTAACTGGACTGGTAGGCTATCAACCCAATAATAATTGGAATATTTATAGCGGTTTAAGCCTACAAACATTTAAAGGTGATTTAAAAATATCTGGGCAACAATATGCTGCTCTCAATGGCTATCATGTTTATTTAAAACAAGATGAAGCGATCGGCTGGCTGCTCGGTTTCAGTTATCAAATTCCTGAATATGCTATTAAAACTAGCCTAACCTATCGTTCAAAAATCAAACATGACAATAAAACCTCTGAATCGACTTTGTATTCAAATGGTCCTTTTCAGTTAGTCCCTGACATCCATACATCCATTCAAACGCCACAAAGCGTCAATTTTGAATTTCAAACAGCTGTTAGCTCACATAATGTTGTATATGGCACAATTCGTTGGATTAATTGGAAAGATTTTAGCATTCAACCACCGCAGTTTAATGCTGTACTTCAATATGCAGCACTCGATCCGCAATACCGTGATTTAGCTGATATCCAATTGGTGGAATATCAAAAAGATCAATGGTCAGGAAAATTGGGGATTGCACATCAATTTAATCCGAGTTGGCTCGCTGCTGCAGAATTTATTTGGGACAACGGGACAGGAAATGCGGTGTCTACCTTAAACCCAAGTGATGGCTATCGAGGTTTAGGTTTAGGTATGATGCATAAATTTAACCCGAACAATTTTCTAGCGACTGGCCTGTATTATATGAAACTCTCAAAACCATCGAATACTGAAACATCTCATATTTCAGGTCTTGCAAGTGTCTCAGACAATGATGCCATGATCTATGGTCTGAAATTTGGTCACAGATTTTAAACGCTTTCTAAAAACAAAAAAAACGAGCCGAAGCTCGTTTTTTTATTTCAGTAAGAACTTACCAATGGTAGCTCACACCTACTTTACCTACTGGAAGCCATTCGTATTTGTCATCTTGTTCGATGCTACGTTCATGATCAGCAAGTAATTTGCGGTCATCAGCAGTACCACCAACAGCCGTTAATTTTGCAGTTGGGTTACCAGTGTAATAAGCACCTACTTCACCAAATACGCCCCAGTTTTTATTCAATTTTGGTGCAAAACCAAAACCTAGGTATGGTGCGATATCGTTATCGTAAGACACTTTACCGTTTAGACGATCGAAAGAAGTTTCTTTACCATCGATTTCGATTTCACCGCTTTTCGCTGTAGATTTCAAACCATATTCAGTGTCGATATAACCTACACCCGCAGCAACATAAAGCCCTTGAGCCCATGGATTAGCACTTGCACCCCAAGGACGTACTTCTGCATTTAAGTAAGCTACTTTGTTATCCATATCCATGTCGTATTTTACGCCATCTACAGATAAGTCATCTGACCATGAAATATCACCACCGTTATAACCTAAAGCAAGGCCGACGTATGGGTTCGCAGTCCAAAGTAACGCACCACCATAACCAGTCGTACCCACTTCTAGACGAGCGCCAGTTGGGATAAGTTGGTTTTGATCAAATGCATAGCCATCATGAACTACAGAGGTATCTGCCATTGCAGTACCTGCAGCAGTAAGTAGAGCAGCTACTGTTAATAAACGTAATGATTTCATGTGTTTCTCCTCAAAATAAACTTTTATTCAGATTTTACAGACTTGTTATATGGCACATGTTAAAAGGAAACTCCGCTTAACTTTTATGCAAATTTACTGATTTTTTGTTAACTTTTGATACATTTAGATTTTAATATTGATTAATAAAGAGTTTTTGTTTCATTTTTTTAAACATAATAATGATGCTTGAGAACAATTCTGTATATTTTGCGTATTTTTTATACAAACCTTATGAAAGTGCTACATCCATCACTCTTAATTTCTTGGTTTTAGTACTTGCTTAATAATTAATTCCGATCCTAGGCCGATTTACCATCTATTTTTGACTCGATTTAGTGTAAAATCTTGGAAAATTTTTTTCTGGATGGAAGAACATGTCTCAGCTTTCAACAATCATTGAACAAGCGTTTGAAGACCGTGCTAATTTCACTGCAGCTGACTGTCCTGCTGAAGTACGTACAGCAGTAGAAGAAGTGATCGCTGGCCTAGATAACGGTACATTACGTGTTGCTGAAAAAATTGATGGTGAATGGATTGTTCATCAATGGGTGAAAAAAGCCGTTTTGCTTTCATTCAAATTGAACGACAACAAACCAATGGAAGCTTGTGACTTACGCTTCTATGACAAAGTTGACACTAAGTTCTCTGACTGGACTGAAGAACAATTTAAAGCTGCTGGTGTACGTGTAGTACCACCTGCTGTAGCACGTAAAGGTTCTTTCCAAGCGAAAAATGTTGTATTGATGCCTTCATATGTCAATATTGGTGCATATGTTGACGAAGGTACAATGGTTGATACATGGGCAACTGTTGGTTCATGTGCACAAATTGGTAAAAACGTTCACTTATCAGGTGGCGTTGGTATTGGTGGCGTTCTTGAACCACTTCAAGCGAACCCAACAATCATTGAAGACAACTGCTTTATCGGCGCACGTTCTGAGATCGTTGAAGGTGTGATCGTAGAAGAAGGTTCTGTGATTTCAATGGGCGTATTCATTGGTCAATCAACTAAGATTTATGACCGTGAAACTGGCGAAATCCATTACGGCCGTGTTCCTGCAGGTTCTGTTGTTGTTTCTGGCAGCTTGCCGTCTAAATGTGGTAAATACAGCCTATACGCTGCAGTAATCGTGAAAAAAGTTGACGCGAAAACTCGTGCAAAAACAAGCTTGAACGAATTATTACGCGAAGACTAAGTCTTTATTTCAGCGGAGCATTCGTGTTCCGTGGAGCCTCTATCGCTCCTCGTCTCTACGGTTAGCAATGATCGTAGAGATTTTTTGTTTTTTTATATCTGGTTAATTTTGTTATGAGTACCCTTCGATCTTCCGCTATTCCTGTTTCTGATCCGTCTGCGGGTTTACGTATTACGGAGATTTTTTATTCATTGCAAGGTGAAGCCAATACCGCAGGTTTGCCTACGGTCTTTATCCGCTTGACGGGCTGTCCCTTACGTTGCACTTATTGTGATACAACCTATTCGTTTGAAGGCGGTGAACGCCAATCATTAGAAGAAATTATTCAAACCACTTTAGATTTTAAAACTCCTTATATTTGCGTGACGGGTGGTGAGCCACTTGCTCAACCGAACGCCCTTCCCCTCATGACTCGTCTGGCCGATTTAGGCTGCGAAGTCTCTTTAGAAACCAGTGGTGCTTTAGATGTGTCTAAAGTTGACCCACGTGTTTCAAAAGTTATGGATTTAAAAACCCCAACATCGGGTGAAGTTGCACGAAACTTGCTTAGCAACTTCGACCATTTAACGCCACATGATCAAATCAAATTTGTGATTTGTAATCGTGAAGACTATGAATGGTCAAAACAGCAAGTTGAGCGCTATAAGCTAAACGAAAAAGTCAACACCATTTGGTTCTCTCCGGCCTTTGCCATTGAAAAAGGTGCTGTTCGTTTGCCTCAGCTTGCACGTGATTTAGCACAATGGATTTTAGAAGACCATCTCCCTGTTCGCTTCCAATTGCAATTACATAAATTGCTTTGGAACGATGAAACTGGTCGTTAAGTTTTAAAGAATTATTTGGAGTAATGCATATGCGCCCTCGTGCCATAGTTTTATTGTCTGGCGGCTTAGACTCAACCACTTGTTTAGCTTGGGCTCAAGCACGTTATGAATGTATTGCCTTAAGTTTTATGTATGGTCAACGTTCTACGACAGAACTGGATGCTGCTCGTGAGTTAACTGAGCAGGCTGGTGTAGAACATCGTGTCATTAATATCGATTTAGGTAACTTAGGTGGCTCTGCGTTAACGGACCATAGCATTGAAGTTCCTGATCATGAACAAGCCGGTATTCCTGTAACTTATGTACCAGCGCGTAACACGATTTTCTTGTCATATGCTTTAGCTGCGGCGGAAGTTTTTGGTGCAGAAGCAATTGTCATTGGTATTAATGCGGTTGATTACTCAGGCTATCCAGACTGCCGTCCAGAGTTTATCGAAGCCTTTGCCAACATGGCTCGCCTTGCAACTAAAGTTGGCGTTGAAGGAAAACCACTTAAATTTGAAACACCTCTGTTACATTTATCCAAAGCAAATATCATTCGCTTAGGTATAGAACATGGCGTAGACTACAGTCAAACGGTGTCTTGCTATCAAGCAGATGACCAAGGTCGTGCTTGCGGTAAATGCGATAGCTGCCGTCTTCGTAAACAAGGTTTCGTTGACGCAGGTGTTGAAGATCCGACACGTTACATACCGAAATAACAAGGTAGGGTTTATGAAAAATTTAAAATCAAACATTATTCTTTCTGCTGCTTTCTCTGCAGCTGCATTGTTTGCTTCAGTTGCACACGCTGACAACGACAAGCTTCAACAAGCATATAAGAGCACTAACGTAAAATCTTCGTTAATTAATGTTTGTAAAGAAGAAACTGGCAAAGGTAAAAAACTAACTGCCGCTGAAGTTAGCAAATACTGTACTTGTGCTGTTGAAGCAGATGGTCGTTTAACCAATGCTCAAAAATGGGAAATCCAAAGCACAATCAACCAGAAGAAAAGCCCTGCAACACTCGCTTTTGTTCAAAAACAAAATAAAGACCTTCAAGCATGTTTCGGTCCTCAGTTAACAGGTAAATTAAAAAATTTAACTGAAGAAGCAATGAAATCTGCTCAAGCGAAAAAATAATTTTCGTTTTAAAAAAGCCTGCAAATGCAGGCTTTTTTATTGCTTTAAGTTCAAAGTAAATTCTGTATGATGGTCATATTTCACATACTTTGTTTAAGCCCCTTTAGGGATAAGACACGAAAAAGGAAATCTTCATGACTGAAATTAGCTTACCAAATCAAACCTTTCCAACTACCTCAGGTGAAGTCAACCTTGCAGAACTAAACAATGATTGGCTGATCGTTTACTTCTACCCTAAAGATTCAACACCGGGATGTACGACGCAAGCCATTGGGTTTTCATGCTTAAAAGATCAGTTTGATGCGCTTAATACACCAATCTACGGCATTTCTCGTGACTCGGTTAAAGCCCATCAAAACTTCACTGAAAAGCAAAATCTAAGCATTGATTTAATCAGTGATAAAGAAGAAGTGCTATGTCAGCATTTCGATGTAATTAAAGAAAAAAATATGTATGGCAAAAAGGTTATGGGCATCGAACGCTCAACCTTTATTTTCCATCATGGCAAGCTGGTGAAAGAATATCGTAAAGTCAAAGCCGCAGGCCATGCAGAACAAGTCCTAGAAGATTTAAAAGCATTACAAGCAGCATAAAAGTAATGATTTGAGCCTGCTCCTATAGGAATGGGCTCAAACTTAATAAGAGCTTCTAACTAGCGCAATAATGAAATTGCAATTCCCCACATCACAACGCCAATAATAAAGTCTAAAACTTTCCATGCCTTTGCACTTTGGAAGAGCGGTAATAAATAGCGCGCGCCAAATCCGAGGACAAAGAAAAATACCCATGAAGCTGTAATTGCCCCAATCGCAAAATATACTGCTGTCGATTCAAACTTCGTGGAAATAGACCCAATCAGCACAACCGTATCGAGATATACATGTGGATTTAACCATGTTAAAGCCAAGCAAATCAGTACCAACTTCAATAATTTTGTTTCATTCTTCTCACTGGGCGCTAAACTGCTCGAAGTTTTAAAGGCTTGCAGAAAATGCTGTGCTCCATAAACTGCTAAAAACGTTGCGCCCAAATATTTCGCTCCACTCACAATTTCCGGATGACTTTCAACCAATTGAGAGAATCCGAGCACACCTAGTAAGATGAGTATCGAATCAGAAGCAGCACAAATAGCGCAAAGCCAAAAGACATACTGCTTTTTTAACCCTTGCTTGAGAATAAACGCATTTTGCGCACCAATCGCGATAATTAGGCTAAATCCAATTGCGAGCCCTTGCATATAACTGTGCAACATTTTTAACTACACTTTCAAAGCTTTAAATGAATCTTGCTATTATCCAAGCTTATTGCTAAAAATAAGTATTTATAAATAAATATCAATATAACTAAGTTTTTCTTAGTTTATAGAATTTCTAATGCTCATAGGTGACTCATGTTACAAAGCAAACATAGTGAAGCATTTCTTGCGGTTGCAGAAACAGGAAGCTTTGAACAAGCAGCACTGCGTTTAAACATTACGGCATCTGCGGTCACGCTCAGGTTACAAACCTTAGAAAAGAAATTAGGTCATGTGCTCATTGTACGTGAACGACCCTGCCGCCCAACGCTTGCGGGCCAATCTTTATTGCATTATCTACAACACAGCAAATTACTAGAACATAATTTTCTGCAAAATCTAACAGGACAAACGGCGAATGCGTTTTATCAAGTCAATATTGCAACCAATGCTGACTCACTTGCGACATGGCTGCTTCCGCTACTCAAAGATCTCTTAATTGAAGAAAAAATCGTGATTCATTTTCAGGTCGATGATCAGTCACAAACACATCATTTATTAGAAGCAGGACTAGTCAATGCCTGTGTTACAACAGAATCAGAAGCCATGAAAGGCTGCGTCGCAGAATATCTGGGTGAAATGCATTATCGCTTTGTAGCAACCCCTGATTTTATACAAAGATGGTTCGGTCAAGGCGTGACGCGAAATGCGTTAAGGGCTGCGCCTGCACTGATTTTTAATGAGAAAGATGACCTACATACGCAATCGATTCAGAAAAATTTCGGACTCAATCCTTCACAATATCCACATCATTTCATTCCCTCTTCAACGGCATTTTTTGATGCCATTACGATGGGCTTGGGCTATGGATGGTTACCCGACTATCAAAGCAAAGACTTATTGGCAGAGGGAAAATTGATAGAGCTTTCAACAGAACTCAGTATTGATTTAGCCTTGTATTGGCATCACTGGAACCAACAATCTGTTCAATTACAAAAATTGACTGCTGTTGTGCTGCAACATGCCAAAGATCATATGTGTTAAACCCTGTAAGACTGCGGTTATTCAAGCCGCCATTGGCCTTTGAGCTGTATCAATACTTGCTCACCAACACCACCCAGTGCTTTACGCATACCAAAATCACTACGCTTAATGGTTGCTAAAGATTGAACATCCAACACTTTTGGATTTTGCGGATTTGGGGTGAGTGTGGTATCGAAGATCACAGGTTTAGTGATACCACGAATGGTGAGATCCCCTCGAATCATATACTTCGCATATGCCACTGGTTCGATTTGTTTACTGACAAACTTCACTTGCTTAAATTCAGCGGCATCAAAATATTCACTTCCCAAGATTAATCCCTTTAAGCTTGGGTTACTAAAACTAATGCTATCTACATCTAACAGTAAATGCGCTGAACCTTTATGTGGAATTTCAGGATCAAACTTAAGGTTCGACTGAACCTTATTAAAGCGCCCTTCTACAATAGACAGCCCCACAGATTTAATGCCAAAAGTGACCTGACTATTAGGCGTTAGCGTCCACTCAGCAGCATGTAGGGGCAATACGCAGCATAAAGCGAAGGCTCCCATATATTTTGCTAAGGTTCCGTGACGCAAATTCATGTTTTTCTCCTGAATAAAACACAGCCTAAAATCACTACAATGTTTATTTTTTTGCTCCATTGTAGTGCTAGAAATTTTAGCGTTTTTTTATAGCAGATTTGTTTTATCCTGAGTCATAAATTTGTGTTGAAGTTGTTTATAAATGTCTGTCTGTTGAAATTTTTGCAAAAAATCGACGGTACCTTGAGGAAAAGCATCATGCTGAATTTCACCACGATAATACGCTTCACGTACCGGTGTCGCTGAAATGGCTCCTTCTAGACTATCCAACTCAACCATTTCCCATTCGGGGAAGAATTTTAAATAATAAGAAGAATCATCTTTAAAATGCCCGATCAAACCGACTTTTGCATTCGTTTCAACCACGTCACTTACTAAAGATTTGACTAACTTTTGCCATTTTTCATCGTTATATACATCAATCACATGCACAAACTTAATTCGCTTCTGATCTTGCTCTGAAAAATTCGACAGGATCATCTGCTCACGTTCTACGGCCAAAAATGGATTTTTGATATTACGTTCATTTTGCGCCGAACCCAGTGCTAAAAGCACATATTGACTTTGTTGTAAGGCAATTTTAATGGTTTGCAAATGCGCTAAATGGAACGGCTGAAAACGCCCAATGAAAACCAAATAATCAAATGTATATTTCATATCAAATCAAACTTTTTATGAACTGAGCAGTTGTGCCACAGGCTGAAATATGCGACATAATGTCGAGCATAAAATCAAAACGAAACTTTTACGCAAGGATAGTACGATGACACTGAGCTGTATTCAACAACCCCATGAACATTTGAATGCGAATTTGGACAATGGCGTACTGACCTTAGCCATTAACCGACCTCAGGCGAAGAACGCGCTGTATACAGAATTATATCTGTGGATTGCCAAAGCATTAGATGAAGCTGATCAGGATTCTTCAGTGCGTGTAGTTGTACTCCGTGGTCAAGATGCGGACTTCAGTGCGGGCAATGACATGCAAGATTTTATGAAATCTGCTGCTCAAAAAGGACAAGCTCCAGCTGCAGAAGGCGCACCTTTTATTTTATTAAAATCTGCTGCTCAATTTTCTAAGCCGCTGATCGCTGCGGTTCGCGGTGTTGCCATTGGGATTGGTGTTACGATTCTGCTTCATTGCGATCTAGTCTACAGCGACAATACTGCCCTATTCCAAATTCCGTTTGTGAGCCTTGGTCTATCGCCTGAAGGTGCATCGAGCAAGCTATTGGTTCAACAAGCCGGCTACCATAAAGCGGCGGAATTACTGTTAACTGCTCAGAAGTTTGATAGTGCGACAGCGCTTTCAGCAAATTTGGTCAATAGCATTGAAGAAGATGCTTATGCGACAGCTGCGAAAAAAGCAGCACAGTTATCTGCACTTCCACTAGCGTCTTTGGTTCAATCAAAAGCATTAATGAAACATAATGTAGATGAAATCGTGGCATGGATTGACCATGAAGCTGAGATTTTCATGGATCGAGTAGGTTCTCCAGAAATGATGGAAGCTGTTGCAGCCTTTATGCAAAAACGCAAACCTGACTTCTCTCAGTTCAATTAATGTTTTAATGGAACGTAAAAAACCACTCATATTTGGGTGGTTTTTTTCATCTTAGCCCCAATCTATTTTCTAAATTTAAAAACTGGATGTTTCCACATGACTGCAGCATCACAAACTGAAACTAAACCTGAAAAGAAACGCTACTACGAGCCTGCGCCTGAAGGCATCGATATCGAGAATTTTAAAAAAATTGTACAAAGCCGTCGTTCTGTACGTAAGTTTACCGACAAGGCCATTCCAAACGATGTTTTAGATGAATGCTTAGACCTCGCCTTACTTGCACCCAATTCATCGAATTTACAACCGTGGACATTCTACGTCGTTCAAAACCCTACAAAGAAAAAACAATTAGTGAAAGCTTGCCTAGGGCAACTAGCTGCAAAAACTGCTGCTGAATTGATTGTCTGTGTCGCGCGTACCGACCGTGTAGATGAAATGGCTAAACGTAATATTTCCGAATTTCCATTCCCTGAAGCACCTGCAGCTGTGCAGAAGTATTACAAGTTCATTCCTTATAACTATAAGACAGGCTACTTCAACGCCCTAGGTAACTTTAAGAAAGTTGCTTTCAAAGTTGCACGTACACTGGATAAACAATTGCCTGTAACAGCATTTAATGAAGCAGATGCAAAACTTTGGGCGAGCAAAACCACAGCATTGGCTTGTGAAAACTTAGTTTTGGCTTTACGTGCCTATGGTTTTGACAGTTGTATGATGGAAGGTTTTGATGAACCTTTGGTGAAGAAGATTTTAAGATTAAATGCTCAGCAATACCCAGTGATGGTGATTGGTGCAGGTGAACGTGCTAAAGATGGTGTATTCTTCCCGCAGTATCGTTTTGACCGTGAGCTGTTTATTCAGAAGATATAATTTGCTTTCAAAAGAATAGTCACAACCGCAATTGACTGCATAACTTTAAATATTAGGTAAGTCCCGTCTCCCTTCGGGAAGAGGAGCATTCTTCGTAAGAAGATGAGGGGCATAATCTGATAAATCCTCTCCCTAACCCTCTCCTTTAAAAGGAGAGGGAACTTTCATTATGAATTAAAAACTTACATCCACCATTTGAATAAACTCAAATGCCGGCTCTTCATAAGGATGACTTACTTTTAAAGACCTTGCGACCTCACTCGCCTTCTCTTCAGGCACGATGGTTTCCACTCGCCATTCAGGGATAGACTCCAGCTGATCCAACTCACCAATAAAAGGATTTGCGCCTTTTACAGGTTTAAATTGCCCTGTACCTAACACCTTCATAGTTGCCTATACCGCCTGCTCCAGCTTCAAAAACAGCCAGTTTAGTCGACTCTAGGTGAGACTCAGGTACATAATAAATTAGTTTTAACATTGACTATTCCAGACGCTATTGTGCAGTCACATCATTTAAAGCACTGCAAATCATTTTCAATGCCGTATTATTCGATGCATGCGGATAGGTAGCATATAAACCTAGTTTCGGTAATTCCATATCTGTTTGAATGACTTTGACCGAATCATTTAAAAACTTCAGTAAATATTCGGGCACAAAACTCAGCCCCATACCCATATTAATCAAATTTAAATGCTGCATGACATTGGTCACCCACAGCATGTGATCATGTTGTTGCTGATCAAAAGGAATCAAGGCATTTAAGGTATCGTAAAACACAGGAGAAGCATTTTGTTCACACATAATAATGGTGTGATTTTTTAACTCTTGAAGTTTTAAGATGCGATCTGATGGATGCAAATGCGCTGCACCGACTAGATAAATCTGCTCACTTAAAACCTGAATATTGGTGAAGTCGTCATGAATTAAGTGATGACGAGTAAAGCTAATATCCAATTCGGTATTTTTAAGTTTTTGGATTTGCTCTGTACACGTCAAGCTATGTAAATGAATTTTTAAATCAGGGATATGTTGTTTTAATTGCGCCAAAATACTCGGCATAATTTTCAATTCTGCGACATTTAAAAAGCCAATATGTATTTGATTATTTTTGGCTTGCGCCACGTGGCGAGCTGCAGCTACAGCTTGTTTGGCATTTTCTAGTGCTTGCTCGGAATATTTCAGAAAAGCCTGCCCTTCATCGGTCAGTAAAACTTTGCGAGCAGAACGTTCAAATAATTGCACCCCAACCTCTTGCTCTAAGTCTTTAATTTGCTGACTAAGCGATGGTTGTGCTGTAAATAGTTTTTCCGCTGCCTTGGTAAAGCTCTGTTCTTTCGCCACCGTCACAAAATAACGTAAATGTCGTAATTCCATTCGCTTCACTCCACATACTTACTACATCACCCGTGTCATGCAGTCAAAATACCAATAGATCTATAGTTTATATGAATATCCATTCTACTCGGAAAATCATTTGCCTAGACTTCGGACTATTCCAAGTTTGCGCTTCACATACACATGGAGTTTTGTATGACACAGCAATTCGATACCGATGTTCTGATTATTGGCACAGGGCCTGCAGGTTCTACTTTAGGTTTGGCCTTGGCAAATTACGGCATACAGGTTCAGCTTTTTACCCAATTTAATTGGTTAGCCAATAGTCCGCGTGCCCATATTACCAACCAACGTGCGATGGAAGTGTTGCGTGACTTAGGTATCGAAGAACAGGTCAAAAAAATTGCAACGCCTTTGGAACAGATGGGTGAAAGCCTCATTACCACGAGCCTTGTCGGTGAAGAAATTGCCCGTATGAGTGCTTGGGGAACCGGTGATGAACGTCATGGCGATTATATTAAAGGCAGTCCTTGTCCATTGGTCGATCTCATTCAGCCGAAAATGGAAGCTTTGTTGGTAAAAAATGCGGCTGAACGTGGTGCAATTTATAATTTTAATACTGAATATTTGTCCCATGTGCAAGATGAGCATGGTGTAACAGCAACCTTTTTAAATCGTATTACAAATACTGAATTCAGCTTACGTGCCAAATATTTGGTCGGTATGGATGGGGCAAAATCCAAAGTCCTTGAACAGCTTGATTTACCCCTGGAAGGGGTGATGTCTCGCGCAGGTACAGTCTATGTCACGTTTAAAGCTGATCTTTCCAAATATGTGCAACACCGCCCTGCCATTTTGCAATGGATTGTCAATCCTGAAGCGAGCTTTGGTGATCTGGGCATGGGCTTACTCCGTGCCATTACACCGTGGAATGAATGGATTATGGGTTGGGGCTTTGATATTTCCAAAGGTGAACCACAAGTCACCGAAGAGCAAGTGCGTGGTCGTTTAAATGCCTTTGTCGGTGCTGAAATTGAAAATGTCGAGATTCAAAAACTATCTTATTGGTATGTGAACCAAACATGGGCAACTGAATATTCAAAAGGTCGTGTATTCTGCGGTGGTGATGCGGTGCATCGTCATCCACCATCAAGTGGCTTAGGTTCAAATACCTGTATGCAAGATGCCTTTAACCTCGGTTGGAAATTGGCGTATGCCATCAAAGGTTGGGCTGCTCCAGCTCTACTTGAATCTTATACCACTGAGCGTGCGCCTGTCGGCAAGCAAATCGTGGCGCGTGCCAATCAATCTCGCTTTGACTATAAGCATCTCAAAGAGGTATTTGGCTTTGACCAAGGCATCACAACTCAAGCTCAAATGATGCAACGTATTTTTGCGGAAGATGAACAAGCTGCAGAAATTCGTCAAAAGCTATATCAAGCCTTAGAAATTAAAAACTTTGAGTTTAATGCCCAAGGTGTAGAGTTGAATCAGCGCTATACATCCAATGCCATGATTGCTGAATCTGAACCTGAGATCTTTGCCAAAGATCAACAGCTTTACTTGCAAGCAACCACGCGTCCGGGGGCTAAAGTTCCACATACTTGGATTATTGATGCCAAAGGCGATAAGCAATCAACGTTAGATATTACAGGGCATGGTCGTTTCACCCTACTGACAGGTCTTTCAGGCAAAGGTTGGAAATCTGCTGCTGAATCGTTGAATCTACCTTATTTAGATGTGATTCAAATTGGATCACGTGAATATCGTGACGTTTATGGGACATGGAATGCGAAATCTGAAATCCATGAATCAGGCGCTGTCTTAGTTCGTCCAGATGGTTATGTCGCTTGGCGATACCAAGACAGTACTAATGCTGCTTTTGATTATGAAAATACGTTGAAGGCGGTGTTAAAGCAGATCCAATTGGCTATTTAATCAAAAACCACCTTCGGGTGGTTTTATTAATTCAATATTTTAGGATTTTTCTTTCCAACAATGTTGTTTTTTTTCTACACCTAATTCAGCTTTATCTAACAACAATACTAAATTTTGTGTTCGATTATTTGAACTTTTTGGCACAAAACTATTTTGACTATATCCATTTTTATAAACGCAAATCGACCAACTATATTTTGCTGGAAATATATGAATAAATTGCAAACTTTTCTCTGCAGAAAATGTAGCAATTCCGTCCTGTGTTTTTTTTAATGTAGATTCAGTAAAAGACTTGCCTTGCCATGTTGTAAGATTTAAAAATACTTCTGCATCGTCCAACTTTTCATTTTGCTCATTGATAACAGTTATATTAATTTTCGGATGCTTCGTTTTTAAAATAGGAAAGCACCCACTTAACAATGTTGACGGAAACATAAAGCCTAAAAGTAAAAATATTTTTATATCTTTTAATAATACAAATTGTTTAAAGCTCATTATTAATTTTTGCAGTTTTTTAATTATGCATTAGTTTACATAAAAAACCGCCTCACGGCGGTTTCAATTGTTCAAATATTACATCTGTAAAACATAACCCAAAACTAAAAACACCAACTGCAAACACACGACTGCACCAAAAAGCTTCCAGCCCTTTTTACGTAGCGCAGACTTATCCACTGCCGAATATTCCACTGTTTTAATCATGTCATCACCTCATCATGAGTGTTGATACTGAACTCGTTTAGTTATCCATCTTTCTTTTATCTTGCTATCTTTTATCTTGCATAGTTATTGTGCATAAAATACACACTAGCATGATTCCACAAATATAAAAGCAAAATCTAAACCAAGTTCAGCGGGAGAAATAAAATTTAAAAACCAACAAAAAACCACCCGTAGGTGGTTAAAAATCGAAAGCGATTATATGTGTAAAAACAAGCATTCACAATAATTAATATATCTTTTGGTAAATTTTAACCATAAAAAAGCCACCCGAAGGCGGCTCTTTTCTATGATTCATCTATCTAAGATTAACCAATAAATTTACGTGCATTACGGAACATACGTAACCAAGCACCGTCTTGATCCCAATCTTCTGGTTTCCAAGAATGCTGAATCGCACGGAAGTTACGTTCAGGGTGCGGCATCATAATCGTTGCACGACCATCTTTAGACGTTACACCTGAAATCGCTTCTGGCGAACCATTTGGGTTCATTGGGTAATGCTGCGTTGGGTTGCCTTGGCTATCTACATAACGCAAGATTACTTGATCGCCTGCATTGAGTGCAGCAATGTTTTCCGCGCTAGCAACCACACGACCTTCACCATGTGCTACAGCGATAGGAAGAATCGAACCTTCCATACCTTCTAACAATACAGAATTTGATTTTTCAACGCGTACGTTTACAGCACGAGCTTCAAACATCTCTGAAGTATTGCGGTGGAAACGAGGCCAAGCGTCTGCACCTGGAATTAATGGTGCAAGCTGAGACAACATTTGACAGCCGTTACAAATACCTAGAGAGAAAGTTTCATCACGGTTGAAGAATTTCTCAAATTGGTCACGAAGTTTAGGATTGAACAATACAGATTTAGCCCAACCGCCGCCTGCGCCCAATACGTCACCGTAAGAGAAACCGCCACACGCGACTAAACCTTCAAAGTCATCAAGACTGATACGGCCAGCAAGCAAGTCGCTCATGTGTACATCTACAGTGTTGAAGCCGACTTTATCGAATGCAGCAGCCATTTCTACATGACCGTTTACACCTTGTTCACGCAGAATCACCATGTTTGGACGGCGTTCATTGATGTACGGTGCTTCGATTGGCTCGTTCAAATCAAATGTTGGTTTTGCAATTAAACCTGCATGTGATTTGTCCGCGATTAACGCATATTCTTGATCCGCAGTTTCTACGTTGTCACGCAGACGTTGGATTTGATGTGACACTTCAGTCCATGCTTGCTGTAATTCAGCACGGTCTAAGCTCAAACCATTTACAGTTAAAGTATCTGTATCGTTTACAGTACCTACCACTGCAATTGCATCGCGCAATGAAGACGCTGCAACTTCAGCTTCTAATGCAGCCCAATCCGCTTTGCTGATTTGAAGCACTGCACCAATTTCTTCTGCAAATAGAGATTCAACAGATTGATCTTCAAGTGCTGCACCTAGGCGTGAAGCAAACATCATTTCTGCAACAGTTGCCAATAGACCGCCATCACCGATGTCATGGTAAGCCTTGATTAGACCACGGTTGTTCCAATCTTGAACCAACGCAAAGAATGCTTTGAAGTCATCAAAACTGTCTACATCAGGTGTTACAGAACCAATTGCTTTATAAACCTGAGCAAGGATCGAACCGCCAAGGCGGAATTGACCTTTAGACAAATCAATACGTACAAGTACAGACTCGATATTTTTAAGTTCAGGTGTCAATGTTTTGCGAACATCCGTCACAGGTGCAAATGCTGTGATCACGCCTGTCATAGGAGATGTTACAGATTTATCAACACCGTCATCATTCCAAGTTGTACGCATAGACAATGAGTCTTTACCTACAGGAATTGCGATACCTAAAGCAGGACACATTTCCATACCGATGGCTTTAACACCTTCGAATAGCGCTTGGTCTTCACCTTGTTGACCTGCAGCAGCCATCCAGTTTGCAGACAATTTAATGTCGCTGATCTGGTCGATTTTTGCAGACATGATGTTTGAAATTGATTCTGCTACAGATAAACGTGCAGAAGCAGCAGGATTCAACAACGCAACTGGTGGACGCTCACCCATTGCCATCGCTTCACCTGTATAACCAACAAGGCTAGTCGTTGTTACTGCAGCATCCGCTACAGGCACTTGCCACTTACCGACGAACTGATCACGTGCAACCATACCTGTAATCGAACGGTCACCAATCGTGATCAAGAACGATTTAGATGCAACAGTTGGATTCTTAAGAACGCGGTAAATCGCATCTTTCAAATCTGTTACTGTTTCAGCAGTGAAGTCATCGCCTTTACGTTCAATGGTTTCGTATGAACGGCTCATGCGTGGTGTACCGCCAAGCATCACTTGCATTGGCATATCCACAGCTTTGTTTTCAAACAGTGGATCGTTCACTGTCAATTGACGCGCTTCAGTTGCTTCACCAAGTACGGCGAATGGACAGCGTTCACGTGCACACAGTGATTCAAATAATTCTAATGAGCTTGGACGGATCGCCAAAACATAACGTTCTTGCGCTTCATTCGACCAGATCTCCATCGGAGACATGCCTTTTTCAAGCGATGGAATTTTACGCAGATCAAGTACCGCACCTAACTCGTGATCGTTCACAAGTTCAGGCATGGCATTTGAGATACCGCCCGCGCCTACGTCATGTACAGACACGATTGGGTTATGATCTTCCATGCGCCAGCAAGCATCAATCACTTCTTGGCAACGGCGTTCCATTTCTGGGTTTTCACGCTGTACAGATGCGAAGTCTAGGTTTTCACCCAACTTACCGCTGTCTACAGAAGACGCTGCACCGCCGCCTAAACCAATCAGCATTGCAGGACCACCTAGTACGATCAGTAAATCGCCTGGTTGAATCGCATCTTTTTCTACATGGTCAGGACGGATGTTACCGTAACCACCGGCAATCATAATTGGCTTATGGAAGCCTTTTACATCACCATTGACATTTTGTTCAAATGTACGGAAGTAACCATTTAACGCAGGACGACCAAATTCATTGTTAAACGCTGCACCACCCAATGGGCCTTCAATCATAATTTGAAGTGGAGATGCCATACGAGATGGTTTGCCGTAGTTTTCTTCCCATGGCTGTTCAAAACCCGGAATGTTCAAGTTAGAAACAGTGAAACCTGTTAAACCTGCTTTTGGCTTACCACCACGACCTGTTGCGCCTTCGTCACGGATTTCACCGCCCGAACCTGTTGCTGCACCAGCAAATGGAGCAATTGCTGTCGGATGGTTATGCGTTTCCACCTTCATTAAGATGTGAGCAGCTTGGCTCTTATATTTGTAAACATGCTGACCTGTTTCTTCGTCTTTTTTCGGATAGAAACGTTGAGTGTCAAAGCCCACGATCACTGATGCGTTGTCTTTATATGCCGACAATACATCTGTAGGTGATTCTTTATAGGTATTTTTAATCATTTGGAACAATGACAATGGCTGAACTTCACCATCAATTGTCCATTCAGAACCAAAGATTTTATGACGGCAGTGTTCAGAGTTTGCTTGAGCAAACATCATCAACTCGATGTCATGCGGGTTACGGCCAAGCTTGTTAAATGCTGCAACTAAATAATCAATTTCTTCGTCAGATAGTGCAAAACCAAACTCAGAGTTTGCTTTCACTAAAGCTTCTTTACCTTGACCCAAAATATCAATTGAGTTTAAAGGCTTTGGTTCAGTTTCAGAGAAAAGTGCCGCAGCATCTTCAATAGCATTGAAAACGCTTTCAGTCATGCGATCATGTAATGCTAGTTTTACTTCATCAGAAACAGCATTTACACCCTTCAAAGTAAACAAAACACCGCGTTCAAGGCGATGAACCGGTGTATTACAGTTGGCAAAAATGTCTGTTGCCTTAGACGACCATGGAGAGATGGTTCCAACACGTGGCGTCACTAAAATTTGGACTTCGTCACTTGCTGCTTGGTGCAATTCAAAAGATTGACCATCGTTGAGAAGCTGTAAAGCGGATTGCTGTTGTTGCTCGTTGAGCGCTTGGTCAAAAAGGTAAACCCATTGACTTTCAATTGATTGAACAGAACTAATTGACGTTAAACGTGATAATAGTTGAGTTTTCTTAAATGAAGAATGTGCAGGTGCACCGGCAACGATAAACATGCTGATTTTGGCTCCACGGGATGATCGAAAAGACCATGCCACAATGTGACTTGAGAGAGCGCATATTCTACTGTGTATTAGTTAAATCAGCTAGATGTGAAAGTGAAATTGTAGTGCTTATATCGGGAAGTTTAGGCAATAATGCTTTTATTTTTAAATAATAAAATTGAATTTAGTCGCACAGATTAACACAAAATTATCTGATTTTTTCATTTCATCCTAAGAATAATATTCAAACTATAAAAATGTTTTATTTTTCAACAACAACTCACTTTTTAATCAAGCTTTAAAACCATATTTGAAAATGATTTTCAGGTCTAAATGTGTGAGATTTAAACCTGAAATTCATAAAAGACTAAAATCATTTCACATTTGAAATTGAAACATTTTATTTATTCAAATCTGACAATAGATGTTGAATTACATTGAGGGCTAAGTTCAGTGAGTTTACATCTACACCATCAATCGTATCGCAAGCCTTGTGATAGCACGGTGCAAATTCGAGTTCATCACCTTTCATTTGCTCATTAAATAAAATTAGTGAAGTAACGGGAACTTTCCCTAAAAATGGCAAAGTATCGCTTGCTGTTAAAGTCGTTACATCATCTTTAATCTGCATATTATTGGTTTTAAAATATTGACGCATACTTTGTTCTAATGCAGCATCCTGCGGGTGCTTAGGTAATTGACTCATGCTGTCTAAGATTGGCTGATAATCACTTTGTATAAGTCCATTGGCTTTAAACTGTGCCGCCATTTCTGCAATTGATGAATGGTCACCATCGGCAATCATGATATTCGGATTCTTTGTTCCCACCATATCAACATTGATATAGGCTTGAATGCCTTGAAGCTGTTTCTCACTGAGTGATTTCACAAAAGCTTGTGAACCTGCAATACCAACCTCTTCCGAATCCCAAAAGGCAAGATATAGTGTGTGTTTAGGTTTTACCTTTTGCTTCGCATAGTCTTGTAATAATGCTAACAATACTGCAACGCCTGAAGCATTATCATTAATCCCAGGCCCCATTTTCACCGAATCATAGTGCGCGCCGACAATCACAGCGGTATCTTTGAATTGCCCTTCAATCTCAATCACAATATTTTGCCCAACGGTCTTTTCTCGATTTTCAAATGGCAACATTTGCGCGTGCAAGCCTGCTTTCTTGGCTTGTTCAAGAATATATTGTGCAGAAGCCAATCCACCTGCTGTACCTACTGCACGATTGCCACCATTTTGTTCCGCAATTTCTTCAAATGTTTCTAAATGATGCATCATGCTATTTTCTGATGCAGCAACATTTTGGTTTGGCTGCACTTTCGTTATATTTTTTTCTGTATTGAAACTTGTACAACCTGACAAAAAAATGTCACGCCCAAACTTAGTGCAGTCAAAGTAGGAAGAAATTGCTTTCTATACATTTAAATTATTCTCATTGAAAATTAAAAAATGGGATAAAAGGTAAAATTTGCCCATCTATACTAACAGCCCATTTTTAAATTTCTGTTTTGTTTTGCATTTCATTAAGGCAAATCACTCATACATCTTTTAAGACAAGTTGTGTCGCCCCAGACTAGTGATTTTCAACTAAGTTTGGCATTATTCAATTCAAGTAATAAATGAATAATGATAAATGACTCAAATGCGTTGGCTTGAACTTCTTTCTACAGTTCGTATTGGTAGCAATAAACACAGTTCTGAACAGGCACGTAGCCCTTTTCATAAAGACTATGACCGCATTATATTTTCGCAGAGTTTTCGACAGCTTAATCGCAAGACCCAAGTCCATCCATTAACCCAACACGATGGCATTCATACTCGCCTGACGCACTCTTTAGAAGTGTCTTGTATTGGACGTTCATTGGGGATGCTGGCGGCTGAAAAAATTAAAGATGAACTCCCGATGTGGATTTCACCTGCCGATGTCGGTGCAATTATTCAAGCTGCGTGCTTGGCACACGATATTGGTAATCCACCTTTTGGCCATGCAGGCGAATATGCCATTCGAGAATGGTTTGATGACGCATCGCATACCAACTTTTTACAGGACTTAAGCCCTGAAGAAGAAGCCGATGTGCGTCAGTTTGAAGGTAATGCACAAGGCTTACGTTTACTGACTAAAATTGACTATCACCCGAATGATGGTGGTATGCGTTTAACCTATGCAACTTTAGGTGCATATTTAAAATACCCGTGGCTATCCAAAACTATTGCATCGCAAGGCAATAAACCTGCAAGCCAACGAGCAAAGTTTGGTTGTTATCAAGCAGAAAAAGAAATCTTGCAGCAAATTGCAGAACAATTGGGTTTAATTCAACTGGGCGAATATCACTACTGTCGCCATCCGTTGACCTATTTGCTTGAAGCCGCAGATGACATTTGTTATGCCTTAATTGACCTTGAAGATGGCATTATCCTCAACATGTTGAACTATAACGAAGTTGAGCCCATTTTCCTTGATTTGGTCGGTGACTATGGCATACCTGCCGAATTGGCTATGACTGATACCACTTGGCAACAAAAAATTGCCGCATTACGAGGTCGTGTGATGAAACGTCTAGTCGAAGAAGTCACGACTGCCTTTGCCCGTCATCATCATGATATTTTGTCAGGTCAACTCAAAGGCAGTTTATTGCAATATTGCAGTGAAGATATTGAGCGTGGAATTAACCGAGCAAAAGAATTAGCTCGCGATAAAATTTTTGAACATCCACAAAAAGCCGGCTTAGAGATTATTGCGCATCAAAGTCTACAAAATATTTTAGATGCATTTATTCCTCTAACTACGCCAAATAAAACCTTGAGTTTTAAAGAACAGCGACTGATGTCCATTCTCCACCGTTCGGGGGCACATTTTGGGCCGTTGCATTATGAAAACATCATGCAAGTATTGGATATTATCTCTAAATTTTCAGACCATCAGGCTTATAACCTTGCACAGGAACTTCAAGGCAATAAAGTTGGTTTCTTTTAAAGCTGAAAAAATGTGAAGGCTAGTAATTCGCTGGCCTTCACGCTAATCTCGCAACAAATTGAAATTGAGCAAATAGCTCAGACTAAACTGAAATAAAGTGAATAAATGACATGATCGGATGTTTAATTGGCGAAGTGCTGGCATTGGAAGCACCAACGGTATTACTCAATGTAAATGGTGTGGGCTATGAAATTGACACCCCACTTTCAACATTTTGCCAACTACAGAAAGGTCAAAAAATTACCTTGTGGACACATCTGGCTGTACGTGAAGATGCACAACTGCTGTATGGATTTAGCAATGCTCAAGAAAAACTGATCTTCCGCACACTGTTAAAAGTTAACGGCGTAGGCCCTAAAATGGCACTGGGCATTTTATCAACATTAAGTGTTGAAATGCTGATTCACACGGTTGAACATGAAGATGTAAACACTTTAGTCAAAGTTCCGGGTGTGGGTAAAAAGACCGCTGAACGCCTCATGATTGAGCTTCGTGATCGCTTTAAAGCCATGGCTTCAGGCACTGCACCAACCAATTCAACTGTTGAACAAATTCAATTTACAGGCAACTCTGCAGTTGCCGAAGCTGAGGCGGCATTGCAATCATTAGGTTACAAACCAATTGAAGCACAAAAATTAGTGAATGCTGCCAAAGGTGACTTTACTGAAGCCAGCGACATTATCCGTGCAGCACTTAAGTCGATGAATAAATAATTCAAATAGACATACCAATACACCTAAATTGGATACACGAAGGCGACATGGATGTCGCCATGTTGGATTGGGATATAAGGATATATCCTCAATCCAACACAAGATTTTTGTTACTTTTGATCTTTCAAAAGTAAAGCAATGCCTACACAATGGCACCTTAACACAAATCACAACTTGAGGCTGTGCCTCGAAAGTTCAGCCAGAGATTGATTTAATTATATGCAAGACCGTCTTATCAGTGGTTCAGAAAAACCCGAAGACCACTTCGACCGCGCCATTCGCCCAACTTCCCTTGATGACTACATCGGGCAACCTGTCGTCCGTGAACAAATGGAAATCTTTATCGGTGCTGCGCGTGGCCGTGAAGAAGCACTCGATCACACCTTAATTTTTGGCCCACCGGGTTTAGGAAAAACCACACTAGCCAATATTATTGCGCGTGAAATGGGCGGCAACTTAAAATCGACATCAGGCCCAGTCCTTGAGCGTGCAGGCGATTTGGCTGCGATGCTAACCAACCTCGAAGAAGGTGATGTTTTATTTATTGATGAGATCCATCGTCTTTCACCGGTCATCGAGGAAATTCTCTATCCAGCGATGGAGGATTACCAACTCGACATCATGATTGGTGAAGGCCCTGCTGCCCGTTCGATCAAACTGGATTTACCACCCTTCACTCTTGTTGCAGCGACGACTCGTGCAGGCCTACTGACCTCTCCTTTACGTGACCGTTTTGGTATCGTACAACGCTTAGAGTTTTATTCTGTCAAAGACTTAACGCATATTGTGACTCGATCTGCAAACTTGATGGATGTACCCATGACTGCCGAAGGCGCACAGGAAGTTGCACGCCGTGCTCGTGGGACACCTCGTATTGCAAACCGTTTATTACGCCGAGTCCGTGATTATGCGCAAGTTAAAGGTACGGGTGAAGTAACCCAAGAGATGGCTCAACGTGCTTTGGACATGCTGAATGTCGATAAAGATGGTTTAGACACGCTAGACCGTCGTTATTTATCAATGCTACTAGAGCGTTTTGATGGTGGCCCTGCAGGTGTAGAAGCTTTAGCTGCAGCTATGGCAGAAGACTCAGGTACGCTAGAAGATGTTATCGAGCCTTACCTCATTCAGCAAGGCTATGTCATGCGTACTGCACGTGGACGTATTGCCACCAATATGGCGTATTTACAGTTTGGGATGACACCACCAGAGCCGAAAGATAAGTAAACGATAATTCACTGAACGACTTCAGGGAGTTAAATGCTCCCTGCATGTTTATTTAAATTTTAAAATAAATTCAAGCCACTACAAACAATAGACTAAAATGATAAATCTTGAGAATAGAATAATTAACAAAATTAATAGCGACTACATTCAAAATCTACCATTAGACAGTGCCATTGAACACATTCCCAGAGAACAACCCATCAGTTCATTTAGCCCAAAACAAATGAGTGATTTTGAAAGCTTATTCCACACCGAATACAATTATTTTATCACTGTCGAATGTGAAAACATTCTTAGCAAAGAAACTATAGAAGTAGATGAAGATAACATCTTAACTATTAAGCAATCGCCTTCTGCATATCGTATAAAAAACCTGAGCTTCAACTATACTTCTGCCCTCATTTTTATTGGGACGTACTATCACGACGACGTACAAGCTTTGGTCAAGGAAAACTTTAAGCCAGCAAAAATTAATACGTTGTATTTCAGCTTCTCATTCTTTGCTTTAGTCATACTCGTTTATGTGTTTTTCTGGATAGATCTACCTAATAAACTTTTACTCATGGTAGTTATTGGCCTTGGCTTTTGCTGCTTAACGTATATGTATGAATCTTTAAAGGCATTATTCCCAAAGCAACAGAAAAAGAAAATGGAAGAAACTCACTTTCATATTGCGGGATATTTAGCAGCTCATCTACAGGATTTTGTCGATGCAAAATTTAAATTAGATGAAAAAACAAATTAAAAGCAGCCACTTTTTAACCAATAATTACAACTACGAAAGTTAAAGATTTACGTGAGTTGAAACCTTGTGCCATTGGACTGATGACTCACGGTGCTAAACTGCCCGTCATTGAAGCACTTGACGAATCATTGAATTATCGCCATTTTTAAATGCTCTAATTCTTTGCTGAAGTGCAGACCAATATTTTTCAGATTTTATAAAGACGGAACACTCTCATGGCGAATAAATTCGAATTCAACATTCGTGTATATATTGAAGATACAGATGCAGGTGGCATTGTTTACCACGCAAATCATATTCGCTTTATGGAACGTACCCGCACAGAATGGCTACGCGCTTCAGGTGTAGACCATTATTGGCATCAAAAAGATTATAACTTTGTCGTTCATAAAATAAATGTGAAATATTCACGCCCTATATTAATGGATGACCTGATTACTGTTACAGCAAGTGTAGTTTCGTGTAAGGCTACGTCATTTGTGTTGCAACAAAATATTTATCGTGGTGATATTATGCTGGCATCAGGTGAGGTAGAATTGGCATGTATCAGTGCAGAGATGAAACCCCGTCGCCTTCCTGATGAAATACGTGAACTGATTCTGAAAGAATTGGAACAAGATTAAAAAAATTATTTGGCACATGTAGTAACTATGGCAACTCAACTAGAATCAACACTCAAAGTTTCAGACCTCATCTTACAAGCAAGTCCTGTCGTACAACTGGTAATGCTCCTGCTGCTCTTAGCTTCGTTATTCAGTTGGTATCTGATTGCCAAGTTACACATGAGTTATAAAAAAGCGCAGGCTGATGATGAACATTTCCAAAAAATCTTTTGGTCTGGCGCCGAACTCAACACTTTATACAACAATGCTCAACTCAACTCGAAACGTGTTGGCCTTGAAGATGTTTTCTATCAAGGTTTAGGCGAGTTTTTCAAACTTAAAAAGCGTAATGCCAGTGCAGAACAATCAATTGAAGGTACAGAACGTATTCTTCGTGTGGGTTTAAGTCGCGACCAAGGACATTTAGAAAATGGTTTAGGTGCGCTTGCGAGTATTGGTTCGGTTGCACCCTATGTCGGTTTATTTGGTACCGTTTGGGGCATTATGAACGCCTTTATTGGTTTGGCAGATGTTGACCAAGTCACCCTTGCTACGGTTGCTCCTGGTATTGCAGAGGCATTGATTGCAACGGCAATTGGTCTTTTTGCAGCGATTCCTGCTGTACTTGCATTTAACCATTTCACAGCCAAAGGTGAAGCCGTTTATAACGATCGTGCGCTTTTTGCCGAAGAAATGGTTGCGTTATTACAACGCCAGTCTGTAGGTTCAACTCAGGACAATGACTAATGGCTATTCAACGTTCTGGACGCTTTGAGCGCATCAAAAAACCATTAAAAAGTGACATGAACGTCGTACCTTATATTGATGTCATGTTAGTTCTTTTGGTGATTTTCATGGTCACTGCACCTATGATCACCACAGGCGTCAAAGTCGACTTACCACAGGCAAATGGCACGCCTATGCAAGCGGAAGATAGTAGAGCGATTGTTACACTGAAAGCAGATGGCACGATCACTCTCAAAGATAAAAATCATCAAGATGATGTACTCACACTCGATGAACTTAAATCTGTTTTAACGACCTCGCAAAATGAAGCGAGCGAACAGAAAAAGCAAATGAGTGTCCTGATTAACGGCAGTGAATCTCGTCCTTATGGTGAAGTCATGAAACTCATGTCTGCCCTTCAAGATGCAGGTTTAACACAAGTAGGTTTACTGACTGAGCCATTAAAATAATTTATGAAAGATTTCAACAAGCCGCCTTTTAAACAAAAAGCCGTTGCGATTGGTTTCACACTAGGTGTGCATATCGTCGCTGTGGTTGGCTTACTTTATCTTGGCATGAGTAAACCACCTGAGCCCCCTAAAAAAATAACCACTGTTTTGGTAAAACCGGAAGATTTAAAACCTGTAACACGTGAAGTCACTGAGTTTGATGAAACCGCGCATGAAAATGTAGCTGAACAAATCACGCAAACAGCAGAACCTAGCGTTGAACCGGCACCCGAGATTCCAACGGCTGCACCACCTAAGCCAGCAGAACCACCTAAGGTAGATCCACAGATTGCTGCTCAACAGGCACTCGCTGCGGCAAAAGCACAGCAGCTTGCTGAACAAAAAGCTGCGGACAATGCAAAACGTGCTCAAGAACAAGCTAAAGCTGCTGAAGCTGCAAAACTAAAAGCACAACAAGAAGCCAAAGCGGATGCAGCTAAGGCAAAAGCAGATGCTACGGCGAAAGCCAATGCTGAAGCAGCAAAACGTAAAGCTGATGCTGATGCCAAAGCCAAGGCTGAAAAAATCCATGCCGATGCTTTAAGAAAAGCAGAAGCTGATAAAGCCAAAGCTGCAGCAACGGCAAAAGCCAATGCAGATGCAAAAGCCAAGGCCAATGCGGATGCTGCAAAACGTAAAGCAGATGCAGACGCGAAAGCTAAAGCCAATGCGGAAGCTGCAAAACGTAAAGCAGATGCTGATGCGAAAGCCAAGGCCAATGCAGAAGCTGCAAAACGTAAAGCAGATGCTGATGCCAAAGCTAAGGCCAATGCAGAAGCTGCAAAACGTAAAGCAGATGCCGATGCAAAAGCTAAAGCCAATGCGGAAGCTGCAAAACGTAAAGCAGATGCTGATGCCAAAGCTAAGGCCAATGCGGAAGCTGCAAAACGTAAAGCAGATGCTGATGCGAAAGCCAAGGCCAATGCAGAAGTTGCAAAACGTAAAGCAGATGCCGATGCAAAAGCCAAGGCAGATGCAAAGGCTAAAGCCGATGCCGAAGCACGCGAACGTGCAGCCGAAGAAGCCAAAGCTTCATCAGCTAAAAAAGCAGCTGAAGAAGCCGCACAGAAAAAGGCTGAAGCGAAGAAAATTGCCTCAACTGCTAAACGTGATTTTGAAAACAAAATCCGCCGTGCATGGGATACACCTTTTGACTCTGCTGGTAAATCGGCAACTGCTCGCGTTACCCTTACGGAAAGTGGTTCAGTTCAGTCAGTGATTGTGAACTCTAGTGACCCTGATATGAAAGCCAGTATTGAGGCTGCTGTTCGAGCTGCTGCACCATATCCAATGCCGAGTGACCCAGATGCAAAACGTGAAGCTCAAAGGTTTACGTCCACCTTCAAGTCATCACGTTAATTTTTAAATCCCTGCAAACCTTGTGGGGATTTTTCATTTACTTCTATAAAGAATCATAAAAGATGAAACCACTTTTTTTATTTTCTACACTCTTACTTATTTGCAGCCAAACAATTGCTCAAAGTCGGTCAATTTATATCCCCTCTTCGGCAACGCCTGAAAATATATCATCCGAACAATTTAAAGCTTTGCTGAAGGATAATGCTAAAACAAATCAACCTGAGCAAGCTTTACAAGAAGTACAATTTCCGCCTACAGCCATGGCAAAAAATTCAAATGATGAGGCTGCAAAGAAAAAAAGCTGAAGCCAAAAAAATTGCTCTCACAGCAAAAAAAGATTTTGCAGATAAAATTCGCCGTGCTTGGCAAGTTCCCAAAGGTTCTACAGGAAAATCGGCATCTGTACGTGTTAATCTCGCAGACAATGGACGTGTACATTCTATTATTATCAATTCTAGCGATCCAGATTTGAAAGCCAGTATTGAAACTGCCGTTCGCGATGCTGCACCTTATCCCATGCCATCTGATCCAGAGGCACGTAAACAAGCGCGCATTTTTATAACAAAATTTATAGCGAAATAACGATACCCATTTAAATTTTTAAATTGATCATTGGACTAATTACAACTTATGGCACATTTGAAATTTTTGTTTCTATTTTCTGTAATGGCAGGCTCATCATCAACCTTAGCCAGCCCTACTGACAATCCAGCATCGACTCAGATTCAACCTGAAAAGGTCGCGGTGAGTTCCGCGAATGTACCTATGACTACCGCAAAGGCAAAGTCTGAGCAATACAAGCGCGAACGTGAACAAACTGCTGCGACAGCTAAACGAACAGCAAGCGCTGAGGCTTCTCGTAAATCACAAGCCAAAAAGCTTGCATCTGGGACCAAAACCGAAATTAAACATTTAATCTTGAGCCGTTGGCAAGCTCCAGCAGATTCAACTGGGCAAAAAGCCAATGCTCGAATTACACTGACATCATTTGGTTCAATTCAATCGATAGTGATTCTTGATGCGCCAAATCGTGCATTTAAAAAGAGTATTGAAAAAGCCATCCTTAGCTCAGCCCCTTTTGATTTACCAGAAAATCCAGATGCTCGCCGTGAATCTCTGTTGATTTATATGTCTTTCCACTCTAAATAAGGACATCAGTTCAGCAGAACCTTATATTTTTATAATTAAGCATCATCAAAATAGGCAAACATTTAGACACGAATTCACAGACGAATAACAGATTAATCATAATGTTGTGCTTTTAATAATTCAAAATCATGCCATTATGTGACACAACCTAATACAGACAATAACTCACATTTTTAGAGTAGTTAGCGAATGATGGAAATGACGCGTAAACATCTTCTTTGCTTAGCCGTATTCACTGCTTTGAGCCCAGTTTTAGTGACTCAAACGCATGCGCAGCTTCACCTCGAAATCACTAAAGCTCCTGAAGAAGCACCTAAAATTGCGATCGTGCCTTTTAGTAATGACTCAAATATTTATCCAGTGGTTGAAAATGACTTGAACCGCTCAGGTAAATTTACCAGTGCTTCTAAAAACTTGCCTGCAACTGCAACAATAAATTCACCTAATGCAGAAGCATGGAAAGCTGCGGGCGTACCCTATGTCGTGACAGGTACATCAAAAACAACGGCAGATGGCTCTTATGAAATTCACTACCAACTGTATGATGTTGAAAAAAAACAATACCTGTTAAATGAACTACTCACTGTACCTGCTTCACGTTACCGTCAAGCAGCGCATATGATCAGTGATGCGATCTATCAAGCTTTAACTGGCATTCCTGGTGACTTCAGCGGCCGTATTGCCTATGTATTGCGTAATGCAGCAACACCAGATCAGCGCTATACCCTACAAATTGCAGATACGGATGGTGAACAACCCCGTACCATTTTGACTTCACGTGATCCAATCCTGTCCCCTGCGTGGACACCTGATGCGAAAAAGCTAGCTTATGTTTCTTTTGAAACCAAGCGCCCTGCGATTTACATCCAAGACTTAGCAAGTGGTAACCGTGAAAAAGTAGCAAGTTTCCGTGGTCTAAATGGTGCACCAAGCTTCTCACCTGACGGTAAATCTATGTTGTTTACCGCTTCAATGCATGGCAATCCTGAAATCTATCAAATGGATTTACAGACTCGCCAATTAAAACGCATGACCAATGACACAGCGATTGATACAGAAGCACGTTATGCCCCTGACGGTAAATCATTTATTTTTACCTCTGACCGTGGTGGCTCTCCACAAATTTATACCTACAACTTAAGTGCTGAAAGTGTAAAACGTTTAACTTTCCGTGGTGCATTTAATGCCCGTGGCACTTTAAGTGCTGATGGTAAAAAATTAGCTTTGGTGCATCGTCCTAGCGGTAGTAACTATAAAGTTGCGGTTCAAGACATTGGTTCTGGTGTAACCAATATTTTAACACCAACAAGTTTAGATGAATCCCCAAGCTTCTCTCCAAATGGTCAAATGGTGGTGTATGCAACACGTGAAGCAAACCGTGGTTTGCTCTCGATCATGTCTTTAGATGGTCGTTTCCGCATGAACTTACCAAGTGAACAAGGTGAAGTTCGTGAACCAGCTTGGGCACCGAAATAAACACTGCATGATTTATTCAACAATAACTTTTTAATGAAACATCATAAATAACCGTCATGGAGATCAATATGAACGCGATGAAACTGATTGCATTACCTGTTTTAGCTACAGCATTAGTAATGACTGGTTGTGCCAGCCGTAAACCTGCAGCAGACGTGCAAGCAGGACAAAACCCAAATAGCTCAACCACTGTAAACACTTCTGGTTTAAGTGAAGATGCAGCACTCAATGCACAAAACCTTGCGGGTGCATCATCGAAAGGTGTAACTGAAGCGAATAAAGCATTTTTAGCGAAGCGCGTAGTACACTTTGACTACGACAGTACAGAGCTTAGCAATGAAGACTTACAAACCCTTCAAGCTCATGCACAGTTTCTTGTTGCTAATGCAAACTCACGCGTGGCTTTAACAGGTCATACCGATGAACGTGGTACTCGTGAATACAACATGGCGCTTGGTGAGCGTCGTGCCAAAGCTGTTGAAAGCTTTCTGATTACAACAGGCGTAAGTCCAAATCAGCTTGAAGCAGTTAGTTATGGTAAAGAAATGCCAATCAATGCGGGTCATGATGAAAATGCATGGAAAGAAAACCGCCGTGTAGAAATTAACTACGAAGCGGTTCCTCCACTACTTAAATAAGACTTGAATAAGTCTGAGCTAAAAAAAGCACTCATTAATGAGTGCTTTTTTGATTTAACCTATATCATTTAATTTATATCGTTTCATTTGCACCGTTCTATTGCAATGTTCTTTGCTTTAACTCAATTTAGCCCTTTAACTCAGGATAAATTCGATTAGCGGCTTTAGAACTTAAAAAAATATCCAATTAAAAATGCAAATGAACGACTTTTAAAACGAGATCCTTAGCTTTACCAACTAGAAAATTAGCTTAACAATCCAAATCATTATGCTTCTGCTTCCGGATGTTCAGCATTTTCTTTTTCTGTTTGCATCGACTCAATGAGGTCATGTTTATTGAACTTTTTATACTCTGCTTTTGCTTCGTAACTGCTCCATGCAGCTTTAACGGTATCCGCAGAAATATCGTCTAAATTCAATCCCTCAGTTGCAGTCGGAGTCGCATCAAATTTTTGTGTGGTCATTGTTGTGCTCCCTGTCTTTCGATTTATACATTAGATTCAACATAGCATGTTATTCAGGACATGCAAGGGTAAAATCACGACAAATAGTCTAGTTTAATTTTTCTTTTCCTTCGTTCTCATCTAAAATGTTGCACAATCACATTTTTATCATTTTTGATAAATTAATATTTGGAGTTTTCCGGTTATGTCAAATCTCACCCTTTCCCAATTTCTACAACAACAAAGTGGTAATCTTACTCCTGCATTAGCACAAGTTATTGAAACAATTGGTAATACATGCAAAGACATCGACCTTCTTTTACAAAAAGGTGCTTTGGCTGGTGTATTGGGTAGCGCGCAACACGAAAACGTTCAAGGTGAAGAACAAAAGAAACTTGATGTCATTTCAAATGATTACCTCATCGATGCATTAAAAGTTCATCCACATGTCGGTGGTTTGGCATCTGAAGAATTAGATGAATTCACACCAGCTCAAGAAAATGGCGATTATCTTGTCTTGTTCGACCCATTAGATGGTTCAAGCAACATCGATATCAACATGTGTGTTGGCACAATTTTCTCAATTCTTCCTGCAAAAAATGCCGTAACGCAAGCTGAAGATTTCATGCAAGCGGGTGTTAACCAAGCGGCTGCAGGTTATGTACTGTATGGCCCATCAACAATGATGGCTCTGACTGTCGGTGCTGGCGTAGTCTTCTTTACTTTTGATCCAGAAAGCAAAGAATTCTTATTAACTAAAGATGCGATTGCGGTTGCAGCAGACACTAAAGAGTATGCAATTAATGCATCGAACCAGCGTCACTGGGAAGAACCTGTAAAACGTTATATCGACGAACTTCTTGCAGGTAAAACTGGCCCGCGTGAAAAAGACTTCAATATGCGTTGGGTCGCATGTATGGTGGGTGATATTCATCGTATTCTTTGCCGTAGCGGTATCTTCATGTATCCATACGACTTCAAAGATCCGAAAAAAGCAGGCCGTCTACGTTTAATGTACGAAGCAAACCCAATGAGTATGTTGATGGAACAAGCTGGCGGTGCTTCTACAACAGGCCGTGTCCGCATTCTAGACATCCAACCAACAGAACTTCATCAACGTGTTCCTGTGATTATTGGTTCTAAAAACGAAGTTGACCTAGTTACGTCATACCATAATTAATTTCTTATAACGAAAGTCAGTATTTTTGCTGACTTTCGTGGATATCTCCCCCATGGCTCTGATTTATCTCGAATCAAAAGACAACCCGAAAATTAAGCACCTACGTGGCTTAATTGAACAAAATGCCTACCGTAAAAAACAAGGTCAAACTGTTTTGGAAGGCACACACTTGGTGTTGTCATGGTTAGACTCAAAACGTCCAATCAAATCGATTTTCACCACTGAACAAGCAATTAATCATGCCGACTTCGACCGCATTGCGGAACAATATCAAGGTGCGGTGTTTATTCTAAGTGAATCTTTATACAAAGATATCAGTACACTTGGAACATCTATTGCTTGCTTAGCGATTGTGGATTTACCAAGTTCAAGTGAAGCGCTTAACTTCAGTGAAGACACCTTAATTTTAGACAACATTCAAGACCCTGGTAATGTAGGCACCCTACTCCGTTCTGCTGCCGCAGCAGGTATTGAGCAAGTCGTTTGTACCAAAGGCTCTGCATCACTCTGGTCACCGCGTGTATTACGCGCAGGTATGGGCGCACATTTTTCATTAAATACCTTTGAAAATATTGCCCTTGAAGATATTTTGACGAAATTCAAAATTCCAGTGTATGCAACAAGCTCACATCAGTCTGAAAACCTATATAGCAAAAATTTACGCAAACAATGTGTGTGGATTTTAGGCAATGAAGGTCAAGGTGTTTCTGAGTATGCATTACAACATGCCGAAGCCGTTGCGATTCCTCAACCGGGTGGTCAAGAATCACTAAACGTAGCCATTGCTGGCTCGATCTGTTTTTTTGAAATGGTACGTCAGCGTCAGTAAAATCGTTATTTTATTGTATTTAGCGCTTAAGCCTGAAAAAAATAGACTACACTAGAAAAAATAATAATTCTTTTTGTCAACCTAACCGTTATTTCCATCGTTATTTGTATATGAATATGGAAATAATGGTGGGTATCCGATGACAGGATTTTCCATCTCTATGGATTTAGCACCCAAAAAGTCCGAGACGCAAGACAGCAGTGTTTTAAAAAGCACGGCTGAGTCTCGCCTGAAAAACTTCATGAATGAAGTGACGGGGCGTGCTTTAGTAATGATGGAAAGTGCAACGCACGGTCAACATGGCATTGCCATGGACTTGGTGCAAGAAGCCTTTATTTCCTTACATAAAGCTTATGCTGAAAAGTCCACAGAGGAATGGTATCCCCTGTTTTACACCATTTTAAATAACAAGCTGCAAGACTGGCGTCGAAAAGAAGCACGTCGTTCGCAGCCGTTTTCCTTATTTAGAAAAGTCAGCCTAGATGACGACGATGTCGAGATACAGGATGTGGTAGATGAATCTACACCAAACCCTTTCGACTTTCTGGATCAGGCTGTCACTGCAGAGGAAATACAAGATGCTATCGCAGAACTTCCAGTCCGCCAGCAACAAGCATTTATGTTGCGAGCTTGGGAAGGCTTTGATACGCATACAACTGCAGAAATTATGAATTGTTCCGAAGGCAGTGTGAAAACACATTACCACCGTGCCATTCAAGGTTTACGTACCGCTTTGGCACATTTGAATCCACATATGGGAGGATCATCCGAATGAAACAAGATGATTTCTTAAAGCAAGTAACTTCCAAACTTGATGGACTCGCACAGCACCATAAAGACAAAGCAACTGTCATGAATAACGTGCTTGAAGATATTCATCAGCGCGAAACTTCTCGTTATGGTTTCTGGAAAATGTCTGGCTTTGCACTTGCAGCAGCAATTGCAGGTTTTGTCATTTTACCGAATGCGACTGTACTGGATGACAAACCACAAAATCAGGTGATTTCAACCCCTAAGCTCTCCCCTCAAATGGTAGAAGATCTTGAAATGTTGATGGTTCTGGGTGAGGACAAAGTTCCACATGGCAGCTAAAAAATTAGCAATTGCATTCTGTGCTTTTAGTTTTTTGCAAACCAGTTTTGCTGGCTTTGATCGCTTTTGGATATTTTCAAAAGATGCAGATACTCAAGTCAATGAAACTTGGGATTCGCTATCTGAAGCAGAACAACAGGCTTTAATTAAAAAGTATCAGGCTCTCAAAGAGATTCCTGCAGATCAACGTGTCAGCTTGCAACAGCGCATGGATTGGTTCACCCAACTTCCAGACAGTGAAAAGCAGCGTATGCGCGAAACATGGCAAAAAATGAGTACTTTAGAACGTAAAGAACTCGCGACACGTATGCAAAAAGCTAGTCCTGATGAACGACCTGCTATTCGCGATGAGTATATCAATAAATATTTACAGCCTATCGCTGTCGTTCACTAATCAAAAACAACAGTATGTTGTGATAATCAAATCAATTACATTAGTTAAGTTATAAAAAAAGCCTCTTATCGAGGCTTTTTTTATTGTATTACTTGCTCAACCGACGCTGACGATACATACCTAAACCAATCAGTGTCAACAGCCCAAATAATCCCATCGAACCACCGCCGCTAGAAGAAGAATTGGTGTTTTTCGCGGTATTCTTAAGGGTCAAAATTGCATTGTTTGATGCAATGGCGTCACTATCGACAACGCTATATTCAACAGGATAGTCAAACTGACTAAAGCCATTTTTTACAGAGAAGGTGATTTTGCCACCGTAGCAGGTTTCCTTTAAATAACTTGCTGGACAGCTACCACTATACTCAGCTTCAAAGTTTAAACCTGCTGGGATTTTCGTAAAACGAATTGGAATAATTTGGCCTTCTTCATTTTTATGCCATACCGATTTACCCGCTGGCATAGATGCAACTGGACCATCACCATCATCATTAGCATTTTCTAATAAATTATTGACTGTAACAGACAAATTATTTGACGGACTAATCGTATATTGGGCAGCTTTGGCCACTGGGGTCATATTTTTAAAGGCCACACGTACTACACCAGAGGATTCCGCCTGACTCCCTGTCTTTTGTTTTAGCGTATATTTACAAAAACCGTATTCGGTAGGTGCTGTTGTTGCCCCACTGGTGCGATAAATAACGATTTGTTTTATTCCCGCATCCCAATCACAGTGCAGGTCATGCGGTGGATTACCTACGATACTTGCTTCGCCTGTACTAGACACCGTAATTTCACTACCGATGCCGATTGGTGAAGTCGTCACGGTATAGTTGTCAGCATTTAAGGCAATTTGTCGTGTTTCAGCACTACCATTCACAGACTCTTCTAGAGGTAATGATGCCGGGAACGGATCAAAATAAACCGCACGATATTTAAGGTTATTTTTTAATGCACTTAATACCGCTTCGTACTTTGTTAAATCATCCTGATTGGCAACTTTGTATTCTGCATAATCAGGATCATCGATATCCTTTTTCAAAGCATCAATTGTATTTTGATACTTATCTTGCAGAGCTGTTAAAGACTCATTGGTAATATCTGCCATATCTGCTGCGGTTAAATTCATTAACTCAACCGAACCAATATCACATGTGTTTCTTTGCGTAGGTGATAACTGTAAAGTACCATCTGTGATCCGCAAAATACCCCGTTGATCCGCATCACTACAACCTTCTAAGCCAAGATTGATCAAGTCAAAACCGCTGCCGATTGCTTTCGGGTAATACAAAGGTAAATACAAGTTATAAGCAGATTTTGTTTGTAGGGCGCTTAATAAAGTGCCCATAGCATAGCTACTTACGTCATGGTTTTGCAGAAAGCTTTCCGTACTATTCAGCACACTTTCGGGTAAATCACACTGTGCGGCTGCCAGTTCAAAAGCGTTATTACTTGCAACAAATTTTTGACTATTATCAGGTACAGCGTTATTGAGATAACGACAAGATTTACCACCAGTATTGTAGGCCAATACATTGAAATACCAAGCCTTTGTACCATTGTTATCATAATAATAGGTACTAGCCGCATTGTTCTCGACTATTGTATTACTGGTTAAAACGAAGCTAGAAAAAGCACTTAAACGTTCCGTTCCCTGAGAAATGGCACGGATAATACTACCCGTATTTGGATTTGCTTGGTTTTTTGCAATCGTATTTGCTGTCAGTTCAACTTTGGCATTTCCACAGAAGTCCATCACACTATTGCTCGTCGATGAACCATTTTGAATAATACTGCTTTGCTGGAACACAATTTCAGGCTGGGTATCCCCCAAGTTCCCGATACAGTCCATAGCAACAACACTACCTTTAGGTGCGACGTTACCCTGAACTAAACTGCTCACCAATAATGTTTTTTTCGACATATTATGCGCAACGGAGTAGATCGCACCGCCAGCAACTTTGGCCTGAGAGTTTTCAATTGCACCATTATTTAAGGTAAATGCTCCCCCTAAATACAAGGCACCACCACGGTCTTCTGCCATCCCGCCAGTAAGGCGTACATTATTGACGATAAAGTTGGCTTCTGAGCGTGAAGTATTAAAAATACGCGATTTGCCTTGGGCATTAATCGTCGTTCTAATATCTTCATAGGCAGGAAATTTCTGCGTCAGTAAATTTTTTGAATCATAGTTAAAGCGACTTTTCCCCTCTATCACGATCTGATTTAGAGGAACTAACTCACCTTTGGTCAGAAGATATTCACCTGCTTCAAGTTGAATATAATCGGTCTGCCCATTATTTGGATTACCGACATTACATCCACCAAAAGATTTGTTTTTACGTGCAGTTTCAATCGCTTCACGTAAAGAACATTGATTGAGATTTTCACCATTTTCATCATCAAAGGTCGTAACTTTGATGATGTTACTTGTCGCTGCCATAGATGACATAGCCGCAAGGACCATGACCGCCAGCAATCCTTTTTTATAATTTTTCATGTGCTGTCCTTAATTCTATCCAGACTATTTTTTAAAGCGACGAAATCCAACTAAGCCAAGCAGCGCAAAAATACTCGCCCAGCCTAGAGCACCACCCGAAGTTTTAACGGTTTTACTTTCCATTTCATTGTTTGGTTCTTGGAAAATACGCACTTCTGCAGCTAAATAATTTTTTGCCGAAGTATTAAAACGGGTTGAAGACGTCACCACACGCAATTCAAAAATATCTGCGCCATGCCAATTTCCATTTGGCGTGTATTCAAAATCACCATTCAAATTCAGTGTAAATTTACCTTTAGATTCGGTGCTTTGTACAATTATTGGGCAACCATCTTGCCATGGCTCACCCGTTGAATTTGCCATACCCATCACTTTTGAACATTCTTCTTTTGGAATTAAATCACTGTCACCTAATGCATCTAAAATATTAAACTTGGCTACTTCACCTGTACGAATGTCTTTACCTAATCGAGGCATGCTCACAGGAACCACAATTTCTATAGCCCCACGATCACACCAAACATCATCCAAATTACGATTTTTTCCACGCTGATCAGAAGACTCGCAATACACATGATGCTCATTGCCATCTGCTGTGGTCTTCCCCTTATTTAATATCGGGCTTGAGAAAATCGTTTCGTAATCTAATAAAATACGAGGACGTAAATAACCAATAAATGCGTTATTTGCTGTGGTAAATGGACAAAAAAGTGCATTACGATCTTCTGTTAAGGTTTTACAGCTACCTTCATCTTCACCCGCAATTAAACTCGTCCCAGACCACACATCATTTAAATTTGCAGCAGGCCCAACAGGACAACTCGCAGCCACTAAGTTGTTATAAAAAACAGATTGGTCTGTTCCTGAGTTCACGACTTTACAATCTTGAGCGGTACCACTGAGCGCATTACCAATCACCACACTATTGGCTAAATAAGCATGCTCAGAGGTACTATTTAGTTCGATACCGCCACTGTTCTTCAGTACTGTAATATTATTGAGTGCTAAACCATCACGTAAGTTGACAGCAAAACCTTTGTTTTTGAAAAAAGTACTATTGGCAATGATATTTTGAGGGTTACTGAACACCAACTTGCTGATGTCTGCGAGCCCATTTTGATTGTAAACAATCGCTCGACCAGAAGTGCTTTCATTATTTTTGAACAAAGATGTATAGATTTCATAAGCCGGTGCTTCTGAGTAAATTGCACCACCATCTACCGCTTTGTTGTTTTGAAAAATCGTGGTTCGTATATATAGACGGCTTGCTACAGCTGCGCCATCTTCTGAAAATCCAACATTGTAGATTGCACCACCAAGTCGTGCATAGCCATCTTCAAACTTTACATTTTCAAGTGTAAGTTTTTCATTATTAAAAATGATGCCGCCTTTATCAGCACATTGATCTTGCTTACATCCTTTAAATGAAATTTCTTTAAAATTGATCGCAAGTAGTTCTTTTTCGCCATCATTAATATTAAAAATTTGATCCTTACCCGTCATTTCAATGACGGCATTATTAAGACCGAGTACGACATCTTCATTGACGTTACTGCCATACGCCGTTTTCAGATTCAGTTCTGCTTTAATATCAATTTTTTTAGTGAGTTTATAAACTTCATTTTTTTTCAGAGAAATTGAGGCATAGGCGTCTTTACCCCCGCAACCATTATATCCGGCTTCTGGCATACCATTATTGATATATTCTATGGCTTCACGAAGTGAACATTCCTTGTCATCCTTTACAACATCTTCAGTGGTTGTAACGATAATTTCTGCGCTAAATGCATGACCTGCCATGAGAAGCATGCCAATGCCTATGCTCTGTTTGAGCATATCCATCTCCTTAAATATTTTTTATCTTTTTATTCTTAAGTTGCACAATCCTTGCAACATTAAAATATTTTTATGTACTTTGTCACAGCTTGAGTAATTACTCAAGAATTTTTATTGCTTACCGATATTCATCAATTAGGGCAAAAATCTGTCTTAAATTTGCATGACTCAATTTGACTTTTTCACCTTTTAACATCTGAATCAGTTGTTCTAAAGAGCGAAGTAAAATAGACGCCTGATGCGGCCCATGTGCCAACAAATAATCCACAATTTGTTGATCCATATGGATGCCACGTCGCGCTAAAACAGAGTTAACGAGCGCTTGACGGTCTGCGTATAAGCTACCATTCGGCACTTTCACACTAACAGCCTGAGTTAATCTAGACTGTAGGTCTGGCAGTTCAAGTTTGAGTTCAATTGGCGCCAGTCGAGATGAAAAGACCAATTGACCACCTTCTTCGTTATTATAGTTAATCAGGTGAAAAACGGCTTTTTGCCAATGTGGAACTCCACTGATGGCTTCAATATCATCCAAAGCCACTAAGTCATAGCGATCTAGCGAAGTAATCGCTTCAGTGGGCGCATCGAGCAATTCAAGCAATGAAACTTGAATTGCTGATTTGCCAATTTCTAAATAGGAGTCACATATTGCAGACAGTAAATGGCTTTTTCCTGTGCCAGCTCCACCATAGATATAGAAACGATTCATTAAACCAGCATGTAACTGACGAACACCATCGATTACATGCCCCCAACTCGGCCCAGAAAAATCACTAATTCGGGCATCGAGTTGTGGTTCTATATCTAGCTGCAATTGACGCATATCTATATTTTGGCCTTATCAATCTTTATGTTCTGATCTTTCAATGTTACTCGAAATTTCAGGATCTTGCAGCGAATTTGCAGACTGATTTTTGAGCTCAATATCGACAGCAATTTGATTGGTTTCTACGCTTAATGTGCCAATTTCAGCATCATTCACCACAAGTACATCATTTCGGTATAAATTACTTTTCTCATAATTTTCACGCGCATGACGTAATAACACCACAATAATCGCTGCGACTGGTAATGCAATGAGCATTCCGAGCAGTCCTGCCAATTGTGCGCCTGCAAGTACTGCAAAAACCACGGCTACTGGAGACAAACCAATTTTGTCGCCCAGTAAGAACGGCTGAAGGATATAGCCTTCTATCGCCTGTCCCACCATGAAGACAACCAGCACTAAGGCCAAATGTACCCAATCCAAACCGAATTGGAATAGACATGCCACAACTGCCGAAATAATACCGACTGCAAAACCCAAGTACGGAATAATGCTGGCTAAACCTGCAATCATCCCGATGATGATGCCGACCTCAATACCCACCAATTGAAGTCCAACCGCATATACAACGCCCAACAAGAACATCACCAAGAACTGGCCTTTTACAAATGCGCCTAGAACTTCATGACATTCGCCTACGATGGTTAATGTGCTTTTTTCGTATTTGCGTGGAATAAGGCGACGCATGTTTTCTAACATACGTTCCCAATCTAATAGGAAATAGAAGGCAATGATTGGAATTAAGACAATCGTGCCACCAATTTGTATGAAGTTCAGACCTGATTGAGCCACTTTTAACAACATGGCTTGAATACTGTCTGCACTATAATTGGTTTGAATATATTCCATGATCGCTGCTGACATTTGCTCTGTATCAATTTCCATCGGTACAAGATTAAATGTTTCAGATAACCATGGCAGGAAGGTGTAATTCACCCAGTGAATATTGCCTGGAATATTGTTTTTCGCATACATCAACTGTTCCCAGACTAGTGGTACGAGGAACCACATGGCAAGGAAAATAGCGACACCAATTCCAACAAAGACCAAACTGATGGATAACCAGCGCGGCAAGCCAATATTATGTAATTTATCGACTAAAGGGCTAAATAAATATGCAATTAGAAATGCGCCGATAAAAGGAACAACTACAGGCTTTAATAAGTATAAAACCCATATGATCAATGCTATCCCAGCAAGAATAAATATTCGGCGCAAGGTGCGATCACCCATATAAAGTCACCTTTTTTCAATGTAATCGTTATAGAAAGGAAAATATTTTAATAAAGATAACATTTTAGTGCGAAATAGCATAAGAGTTTTGCATATTCAGGTTATAATCCCCGCGCGAATGCGGAGACTTCATTATGAGCAACTCAACTTCTACCCCAAACACTGGTTTAAGCTACAAAGATGCAGGTGTCGACATTGAAGCGGGCGACGCGTTAGTCGATCGTATCAAATCTGTCGCGAAACGTACTGCACGTCCTGAAGTAATGGGCGGCCTAGGCGGCTTCGGCGCTCTTTGTAAAATTCCTAAAGGTTATGAAGAACCTGTTCTCGTATCTGGCACAGATGGTGTTGGTACAAAATTGCGTTTAGCATTGAATTTGAACCGTCATGACACAATTGGTCAAGACTTGGTTGCAATGTGCGTAAACGATCTTCTTGTATGTGGTGCTGAACCACTGTTCTTCCTTGACTACTATGCAACTGGCCACCTCAACGTTGACGTTGCAGCAAATGTTGTAACTGGTATCGGTGCGGGTTGTGAACTTGCAGGCTGTGCATTGGTTGGCGGTGAAACTGCTGAAATGCCAGGTATGTATGAAGGCGAAGACTATGACCTTGCAGGTTTCTGCGTAGGTGTAGTTGAGCAAAGCAAAATTATTGATGGCTCTAAAGTTAAAGCGGGTGACGTTTTAGTTGGTGTTGCATCTTCTGGCGCACACTCAAACGGTTACTCACTTCTTCGTAAAATTTTAGATGTGAAAAACGTTGACCTTACTCAAATCGTTGATGGTCGTCCACTTGCAGATACAGCAATGGAACCAACACGTATTTATGTAAAACCAATTCTTCAGTTATTGAAAGAAGTGGATGTACACGCTATGGCGCACATCACAGGCGGCGGTTTACCGGGTAACTTACCTCGCGTACTGCCAAATGGTGCTCAAGCGGTAGTCAATGAAGCATCTTGGGAATGGCCAGAATTATTCAAACTACTTCAAAAAGAAGGTGGTGTTGAACAATTTGAAATGTACCGCACATTTAACTGTGGCGTAGGTATGGTTCTCGTGGTTGATGCAGCCGATGCTGATAAAACTGTTGAATTACTCAATAGCCTTGGCGAAAAAGCATTCACAATGGGTCACATTGCAGATAATGCTGAATCTGTTGAAGGCGCTGACGAAAAAATCCGTGTAGTTTTCGCATAAGCAACGTTCATGATTAAAATTGCTGTACTTGTTTCAGGTAGCGGATCTAACCTGCAAGCCCTGATCGATGCCAATCTATCAGGTCAAATCGTTGGGGTGATTTCCAATAGACCTGACGCTTTTGCACTGCAACGTGCAAGAAAAGCAAATATTGCAACTGCAGTCATTGAACATAAGCAATATCCAAGTCGTGAAGCTTTTGATGATGTAATGCATCAACAACTGCTCGACTGGGATGTTGACTTGGTGATTTTGGCAGGCTTTATGCGCATTTTAAGCGCTAAATTTGTCAAAGCATGGGAAGGGAAAATGATTAACATCCACCCTTCTTTGTTACCAAATTATAAAGGAATGCATACTCATCAACGTGTGTTAAACACTGGTGATGTCTTCCATGGCTGTACAGTTCACTACGTGACTGCAGAGCTAGATGCTGGCCAAGCGCTTGCTCAAGGTGTGCTTAAAGTCAATGTGCATGATCATGCTGAAAGTCTAGCAGATCGCATTCACGTGCTTGAGCATGTGATTTACCCTCAAGTCGCAGAATGGATCTGTAATGGTACGATCCAACATACTGCTGATGGGGTGTTATATCGCAATCAACCGATGCAAGAACCTGTTCAATTCTGCAAGTTTTAAAATCAGTTTTATCTATTTTAAATAGAAATAAAAAACGCATCCTCGGATGCGTTTTTTATTTGAATACATTTAATCATTCATGTTTGGCATGAACAGCTAACATTTGTTTGATTAACTCAACCGTTTCTACTGGTTTTTCTAATGGAAACATATGACTCCCGCTAACCACTTTAAATGGAATCGCAAATTTTTTCTCGACCATTTGTGGAAAGTGCCGAGCCAAAAATGGTCCTTGCTCTGCAATTAACTGCTGTACAGGCACTTGTGGTTGAGCCTGAGGTAACCACCACAGTGAAGGGTTTGTTCGAAAAATATGAACCTCATCATCACGTGAAATCGTTAATTCCACCCCACCACGCAGTTTATCGTCCATCAATGCATAATCAATATAAGCTTGATAACAGTCTGGATCGAAATCTTTATAAAAACCTTTCGGCCTTAAAAGCTCCGCTGCTTGTTCACGACTGTCCCAATGATCACGACGACGTTTCGACAAGCCTGCGGGCGACATTTTATCGAGGACTTTAAGTTTGAGGAGTTTTGCAATGTGCAAAGCAAAAGACTCTTTACCCATGATCATAGGCGGATCAATCATTAACACTTGTTCAAACAATTCTGGGCGTTGTAACGCAGCCTGAAATGTTAAAACCGAACCTAATGAGTGACCTAATCCAATCACCTTACGACCATTGGCCTGACGTATAATACTGTCTATTACCTGCTGTGTTAAGCTTTTCCAATGGTTATCGATTGGGTAACGCTTATCTGGCCCAAGTAACGGCACATAGATCACATCATATTCATCACTCAGTAAATCAAACAATTTTTGATAAACCTGTGATGGCACGCCATTGGCGTGCGCAAAATGAATTAACGGTTTCATTGTAACTTCGTGCTGTTTTCAGATTGAACCTGTTGTGACAATGCACTTGCCAAACCTTGACCAAATGAACTTCCCATACGACCTAGCACAGAATCAAATGGACTATTTTCAATGGTATAGTTTACGGCTTTTTCAGTTTTCAATTCACGTTTCAGGCTATTTAAACTACCTGTACGGTCAGCAATACCCAGCTTCACAGCCTGATCACCTGTCCAAAATAAACCTGAGAAAATAGCCGGATCATTTGATTTTAATTTCTTACTGCGACCTTCTTTCACGGCATTAATGAAATGCGCATGAACGTTATCGAGTACACCTTGAACATGTGCTTTTTGTGCAGCATCGACAGGTTGAGTCATGGATAAAATCGCTTTGTTCTCACCCGAAGTCATAGTGCGATCTTCTACACCGAACTTTTGCATCAAACCACTAACACCATAATTCGGCATGATCACGCCAATTGAACCCACTAAACTTGAAGGATTGACAATAATTTCATCTGCAGCAGACGCAATATAGTACGCACCTGAAGCACCAGTATCACCAATAATGGCATACAGTTTTTTATCGGTATGGGCTTTTTTCAAGTACTGAATTTCTTGCCAGATTTCATCAGACTGAACAGGTGAGCCACCCGGTGAGTTAATATTTAGAACAACGGCTTTGCTTTGTTTATTTTCATAAGCTTTTTTCAAAGCTTTGATGGTATTTGCGCTGTTTACACTTTGCTTGTCCGCTGCAATGGTCCCAATGATATCAACCACGGCAATATGTGAACCCGCTGTTGCTGCAGGATCTGATGATGACATGCTGCAACTTTTTGCCATCGCAATGATAATAAATAGCAAATAAGCAAAGGTTAAAAATTTAAAAAATATACCCCATCTACGTGCTCTACGTTGTTCCTCAACGGAAGAAAGTACGGCTTTTTCTAATATTTTCCATTCATTTCCAGTTGGCTGCTGGATATTGTTTGAAGAACTTTGCTGTTTTTCTTCAGGTTTTGGTGGCCATTCGGACATAAAAAAAACCTAGTTAATCGTTAATTTGTAGTCATTATATACACGCTAATCGCTATAACTGTCTAATCAATTCATTTTCCCCTATAATTATTTTAAATTTTCTTTCATTTCTTTCAGACTTAAATAAGATGACCGACCAAAATTCACAGGACACCACATATCACCTGTTAAAATTTATCAGCCGTCAACCTATTCAAATTTCAAGATTAATTGCAAAAGGTTTGGCTGGGTTAGTCAATGTTTTAAAAATCTCTAAAACCTACTCTACGATTCAACGCAATCTTAAAATTGCATTGCCTGAATTATCAGAGTCAGCTCGCATTCAACTCACTAAACAAGCGATTCGAAACGAACTTTGTTCTTATTTTGAATTTTTTAATATTTGGGGTGCAAGTACAGAAAAAAATATTCAACGGATTCATCACGTACATGGCGCTGAATATTTACATGAAGCGCTCGCCCTACAAAAAGGCGTTGTACTCGTAGTACCACATTTTGGTACTTGGGAAATCATGAATGCATGGGTTGCGCAGTACACTCAAATGACCATCATGTACAAGCCGGTAAAAAGTGAATCTGCCAACAATTTTGTCCGTGCTGCTCGAAGCCGTGAGCAAGCAATATTGGTTCCTACGGATGAATCAGGTGTACGTCAGATTTTCAAAGCCTTAAAACAAGGTGGGACGACGGTGATCTTGCCAGACCATACCCCCAATGCCGGCGGCGAAATGATTCCATACTTTGGTATTCCACTAAAAACCAGCAACTTAAGTGCAAAACTGATTCAAAAAACCAAAGCACGTGCGCTCTTACTATATGCCATTCGTAACGATAATCATGGTTTTGATATGCATATCGAACCTATCGATGACAATATTTATCAAGGTAATGCAGATGATGGCTCAATGGTTATTTTTAAAGCAGTGGAAGATTTAATTCATCGTTATCCAGAACATTATCACTGGAGCTATAAACGCTTTAAAGCCAATCCAAAATTGAGAAATCTATACAATATTAGTGATGAGGAAGCCGCTCAACGCATTCGTGATATTCGTGAGGAATATCAAAGACAGCAAAAAATTAAAAATGTGACAGAATGACATTTTCAAGCAATACACTTGAAGCAGTTTTCTATTCAGATTCTTTAGATAGCCTGCGATATAGATCGAGCCATTTATACTTTGTACGCTCTTCAATTAGTTCAATTTGTTGTTTATTTTGCTTGAAATGAATACTTCCACTTTGTGCAGTTTGCAAGAGTGGAATGTCTAATTGTTTGAGACGTGTTTGGGTCATCTTTGCAGGATGTCCATAACGATTAAATCGCCCCGCAGAAGCAATCGCCAACTTGGGCTTAAAATGGTTTAAAAACGCATAGGATGAACTATGCTGACTACCATGATGTCCAAGTACCAAAATATCGACTTTTAGGTCTGGATAATCACGTAATATTTGATATTCAGTCTCCCAACCCGCATCCCCCATCAATAGAAAATGTCTTGGTCCATTGACGCCTTTGACCGTCACATACAGTACACAAGAGCGTTCATTGGCATTCCATTGGGCATTTGTCAGATCTTCAGGCTTTGGCGAGAGTATTTCAAAATAGACTTGCTGATCCCAATTCCACTGCTGACCACGCTGACATAAACGCTGTGGAACTTGGTTCGTGGTTTGTACTCGCTCATTACTTGAAAGCTGCCCGATATCAAGCTGTTGCTCCAATGAGAAAAAACCACCGCTATGGTCTTGATCTAAATGAGTCAATAACACCCGATCTAGTCGATGGACACCATTCACACTCAAAAATGGCCGGATGATATTTTGCCCGACACTAAATTTATTTTCATCATAGTTTCCACCGAAGTCCACCATCATATGATGATCTACAGATCGGATATAAATCGCCTGCCCTTGCCCCACATCTAAAATTGAAAGCTGAAAATTTGCTGAATTTCTCCATGGGATAAACAGAGCAAAAAAGGCAATGACCGCCCAATATTTTGGCAAGATTCCTTCAGGTAAAAATAAGATTACTATGGCGAGTATCAACAGTATGATTTGAGTTGACGTCAATGCGACATCGTGCATTTTTGGTGCAAAGAGTCGATCTAAGCCATAGAGAAATACATGTAACACTTCTAAACACAGATCATTGAATAAAAAGACCAAATGCGCCAAAGGTGTAGAAATATAAGAAAGTGCCCCTCCGATGATATCTAAAGGAACCACCACAGTCCCTAACCACGGGATGGCAAATAAATTACTTAGTGGGCTAATCCAAGTCACTTGCTTGAAAAAAATCACCATCAATGGAAATAAGGCAACAAAGATTTTCCATTGTGATTCCACCATCAACCACATTGAATGTTTTAACTTTTGCCAAAAACTGACTTCTGTTTGAGCCAGTAAATGCATCCTTAAGGTTTGATATATCCGCAGTAAAATAAAGCATGCACCATAAGACAACCAAAATGCTGCAGATAAAATACTAAAGGGATCCACGAGCAATAACATTGCGGCACTAAAAACCAGCAGTTGAAAAGGCTGAATGGTTTGCCGTAACAACAGCATGCTACTTGCGACAAGGCAAATCGTCAGCGTTCTCAGCGCCGGTATTTCAAAACCGGTAAATGCACAATATAGAAGGACACAAAAGATAAAGGGCACGACCAAAACATACTGTTTGGGCCATTTGAGATAGATTTTGGGACAATACTTACGGATACCTAACTGCAGCGCCCAACAGAGCATGCTGGCAAAAACCAGTACATGCGGACCAGATATCGCCAATAAATGACTCATCCCAAAGCGTTGAAATAATTCACTGGTGCCTTCAGTGAGTAAACTTTTATCACCTGTAAGCAGTGCTAACAGCAAGCCATGATTCCGTAGCGGTTGTTGGTATATAAACGCTCTTAAATATAAACGTTGTTGTTCGACTTTTATTTTGAACTGGTGTAGCACACCTTGATGTCGTTGATACTGCTGCCCATAGCCCATCGCAATCACATGTTGAGGTGGTATTAATTCCACCGACTTCACCTTTAAACTGGCATGTATATTTTGCTGTACGCTCCACCGCTCTTGGTCAAATGCACCTTCTGTCACATAGCTTTGGGTAGGTCGTAACTCACCATACATACGATAGTATTGTCCAGGGACCAACTGAATCGTCTGTTCATTATTTTGCAAAATTGAATTGGGTAAATACGCCATAAAATATTGAATCTGCTGATTCAGATTGAGCACTTCAATTTTTTGCTGAATTGCTTGGTCTTTGAGTTGGCTGATCTGTGGAATATACGCAATAAACTCGCCTTGTCTGCTCTGATGTTCAACCAATGCCAAACGCTGATCGAGTTGAGTATTGGCGAAACTAAAGCCGAGAATTGCACCTATGCAAAGATTTGTACTGAGCTGTAAGATTTTCGAAAAGGTACTTTTTAGTTTTGGTGAAATGTAGAGCTGTAGCACTAGCCAAATCAGGACAATAAAAAGCAACTGAGCTGTCGAGAGTTGTGGATTCCAAAACCTGAACCCCATAAAAGAAATACCTAAAATCCAGCCAATACAAAAACTTTGTAACATGAGTCGTCATTATTTTTATTATGTGCTGGCAATAATAAAGCCCACCGAGGTGAGCTTCAATCAAACAATCTTAATCCACTAATTTTTTACAAAATCAATTTAGCGCTTAGTCATCTACCCATAAACCATCTTGCATATGCAAAATCGCATCAGCAGATTGAGCTAAATATTCATCATGGGTCACAATTAACATGGCCATGTTAAATTCTTTACGTAATTCAGACAGCAACTCAAAAATCCTCACCGCGGTTTTGCGGTCTAAGTTCCCTGTTGGCTCATCAGCCATCATCAACTTAGGTCTTGCTACCAATGCACGAGCCAAAGCCACACGTTGACGTTCACCGCCTGAAAGCTCACCCGGTTTGTGCGTCATGCGGTGGGAAAGTCCAACGCGTTCCAAAAGATATTCAGCTTGCTGCTTGACTTCTTTGAAGTTACTCGACTTACGTAACATCAATGGCATTGCCACATTTTCAAACGCGGTAAATTCAGGCAACAAGTGATGGAATTGATACACAAAACCTAAATGCTCATTGCGGATATAACCACGCTCTGCTTCACCTAAAGTGTCAAAGCGTTGACCATTAATCAACACTTGACCCGATGTTGGACGATCCAAGCCACCCAATACATGCAATAACGTACTTTTACCAGAGCCACTTGAACCAACAATTGAAACAAACTCACCTGCTTTGACTTGTAATGAAAGTCCGCGAATTACATCGACTGTAGACTTACCATCAGTAAAAGATTTGGTAATGTTTTGGGCATCTAAAACTAAATTACTCATAGCGTAGAGCCTCTGCAGGTTGAACTTTAGCTGCACGTAAAGCCGGATAAATAGTCGCGATAAAGCTAAGACCCAATGATAAGGACACAATCACCACAACATCTTGCCATCTTAAATAAGACGGTAAATAGTTGATGAAGTAAGCATCAAACATATTTAAGCCCAGTGTTGTATTCAACCAACCAACTAAATTACTAATACTAGATGCAGCAATAATCCCTAAAATTGCCCCAGACACCGTACCAATCACCCCAATCACTGTACCTTGCACCATAAAGATCCGCGTGATTGTAGCCGGTGAAGCACCTAGAGTACGCAAAATGGCAATATCGGATTTTTTATCAGTGACCACCATCACCAATGAAGACACAATATTAAATGCTGCAACCAATACAATCAGGAACAGCAATAAACTTACCATTGCCTTTTCCATTTGAATCGCACTGAACAGGTTGCCGTGTGTATAAGTCCAATCTGAAGCATAGAAGTTTGCTGGTAGATCACGCACAATTTCTTGAGAGACTTGTGGTGCTGCAAAAATATCATCCAACTTCATACGGATGCCTTGTGCACCATCTGGCAGTCTTAATAAAGTCGACGCATCGTTCAGAGCTACATAGCCCATCATCGAATCAACTTCCGCACCAATACTGAAAATACCCACAATTTTAAATCGTTTAAAACGCGGAACGACGCCAGCCGGAGAAGGTGTTGCTTCAGGAAGCACCAAGGTCACACTGTCATTCAAACCTAAACCTAAGGCATCTGTCATTTGCTTGCCAAGGACAATACCAAACTCACCTTTTTTCAGGTTATCGATACTGCCTTCCACCATATGGTCTTGGATAATTGATACCTTTTTTTCATACTGCGGTTCAATCCCACTGACCATAATGCCAGACACTTGACCTTGTGCCGTCAACATTCCCTGTAATTGGGTGAATGGTGCGACCCCTTGAACATGCTCATGCTGCTCAATTTTTTTTGCAAGTTCAGGCCAATTTGTTAAAATTTGTGTTGAAGAAACAGTGGCTTGAGGTATCATTCCTAAGACACGAGTTTTCAGCTCACGATCGAAACCATTCATCACAGATAAAACTGTAATAAGGACTGCCACACCAAGCGTGAGGCCGATCATGGATACCAGAGCAATAAAAGAAATAAAGTGGTTACTGCGCCGAGCGCGAGTGTATCTCAACCCTATATACAGCGAGATTGGTTTAAACATAACCATCTAGTCCGAGGTAATATATTATGGAAAATTTACAGCATCAAAGCGTTCAAACTGAACGCCGTGTAATGTCGCGTATCGATGCTGCTTTGCGCATCAACTATCAGATTATCTCTGATGATGTTGCACTGAATGATCCTTACGATCCTAATTTTGTATTGCCGCGCTATTTTCTACTACTTGCTGAATTAGATCAATTTGATCATGCACTCAACTACGAATTAGAACAATTAGCTGAGAAAGATCAACAAATTGCTCGAATCTTATCCTTATTTAACCAAAAGTTAAACCTTATTACGGGTTCTTTATACGACGCAATTGTACAAAGCATGTTACCAGTGCCTGAACATGTCAATTTTTCAGAAACAGGATTAAGTTTTTTCAGTGAACGTCCAATCAAAGAAGGTACTTATATCCACCTCACCTTAAGCCACCCTGAAAATTTTTTCCATATTGCGGCAACTGCGCAAGTGGTTTATAGCCGTGAAGAAGAAAGCAACTTATATCGTACGGGTGCCTATTTTATCACGCTGCTCCCTCAAGACCGCGTCAAACTTGCAGAGTGTATCGCACTGACCCAAAACAAAGAGTGATTTTTAATCAATGTTTTAATTTGTGGGCGAGCTCTCTGTTCGCCCGAAAATCTTTATAAAAATAAACAAACAAGCCTGATAATAGAATCACAGCACCAAGTAAAACCATCAATGATAATTTTTCATCATTCAGTAAAGCACCAAAGAGCATAGCAAGCATGGGTGTGAGTACCGTTGTTAAAGACAAAGTTGTCGCCTTGATGTTTTGTACCAGTTTGAAATAACAAAACATTGCAATCAATGAAGCCATAATCACTGCATAAAATAAGCCAATGAGCGCTTTAGTTGAAGGCATCTGTGTCGGTGCATACTGCCATATAAACGGTAGCATCGCGGCAGAAAATAGTGCTGAGATAAGAATCGAACCTGTGGCTTGAGACATGGGCTGCAAAGGTGCATTGACTTTTTTCACCCAAAAAATCGACATACAGTAGACGAACACGCTCATTAACATTAAGACGATACCAACAGGCTGTACGTGCTGATCACTGCCGCCTAAGCAAATAATGGCTAAACCACAAACGGCAATCAACATCCCAATCCATTGCAAGCGATGCAGATAGGTATGAAAGAAGAAACGACCGATCAGACCCGTCATAATTGGTGCCAAACCAAACATCAGGGCAATAATGCCTGAGCTGAGATAGGCCGTTGCCATATAGGTAAAAATCTGAGAACCAATAAAACTAAATGCCCCCGCCAAATAACTGTGCAGCGAGGTTTTATCCATCGGAAGTTTATGTTTAAAAATAAACAATAATGCGACAGCCAAGGGTAATGCGATAAAAAAGCGTAATGTCAGCGCCCAAAACGCATTGATATCACTGACACTCCAAACGATGGCAAGTGGCGTTGTCGACCAAATGAACACCAACAACGCATAGGTCGTCGCGAGGTTTATTTTAGATGGCATGATTTTTACTTCTGCGCCGTTTTACGTTTTTGCTTTTGAATGGTTTGATCTAAGCTACTAGAAAATTCGCGCTTATCTCGTTCTGAAATCGGTGCTGGACCACCAGTTTGCACACCTGCGCCCCGTAATGTATCCATAAAGTCGCGTAAATGTAGACGAGCTTTGACATTTGCTGTGGTATAAATCTCACCGCGTGGATGTATCGCTATACCGCCCCGCTCAATCACTTCAGCAGCAAGTGGAATATCCTGTGTCATCACGATGTCGTGCTCTTTCATGCGCTGAATAATTTCTTTATCCGCTGCATCTGCCCCGCTCATGACTTGAATCGAGTTAATCCGCACCGAAGGCGTTATCCCAACATTTTGATTGGCGACAAAAGTGACTTCTAACTGGTAACGATCAGAAGCCCGAATAATCACATCACGTAAAATGCGTGGTAACGCATCTGCATCCACCCATAATTTAAATGGCAGCACTGATTTTCCATTCACTTTTAAACATGACTCATAGTAACAAATCTACATGACAATTTGGGGATCTGCATCCGCTGAATGGATCTACATTTCTCTAATCATGAGAATCGAAAAGCTGCAAATTGACTCCAACTTGGGCTTATTTTCCAATGCTTTTACATTTAAATCCTACTGAAAACATTTTTTATGCATGATTTCATGATAAATATGACGTCGGTGACTTGAAAATTTCAAATAACCCTCGATTTATTAATTATGAAACCAACCCAATATCAATTGTGCATATGAAAAAACAAAATAGCCCTGAAATTATCACTATTGAAGATCAAACTTTTGGTAGTCATGTTGAACATTGGAATTTGCTCACCGGCAACCCGACAACGGATGTACCAGTTTGGCTGGGTCAGGCATTGGATGCACCCATTATGCCGATGGGCTTATGCGCACAAGAATCTGATATGGATCAAAGTACCTGGCTGATTCAAGGTCCATCACAAGCATCGATTCAACTGTGCCAAGTGATTGCGGTAGAAAATAATAAACCTAAAGCCGTTAAAACTGCATTTCCAAGTTTTGATAGCCCATATAAAACCAAAGCCACCATTGAACGTATTATTACCTGTAAATCCAATACACAAGCTGTGCTTTGCCTCGACTTAGGCGCAAATACCAGTGTGTATGCTTTTGATAGTTTATATAGCGTCAATCACGACCAATATGAAAAAGATGCAAGCTACAGTGTGCAACTCAATGCTTGGGCCTATGAACTCGAAGCTGTCGCAGAACATGAACAGCTTGTCGTTGATGATCCTGCATCGATTAAACATCATCGTGCTTTAAACGATATCTTGGCAGCAAATAATGGTGTTGCCCCTGCAGATTTACACGAACAAATTAAAGCATGGCAACCAAAGTCTGAAGATGACAAAGCGCCAGTGACCGTCGATTTTTCTAAAATGGTTGCATACCTATATGGTGAAAATCTTGGCCAAGAAGACGAAGCATGGTTCCAAGGGCATATTGTTGGCAAAACCGCCATGCAATTTAAAGAGCAAGACTACACGCTGTATGATGTGACCTTAATCCACGAAGAAAACCAAGAAGCGGTGATTGTTCGTGTTGCAACACGAAATCCGGCGCATAAAGATTTCAATGTTGGGCAATATATTCGTGGCAACCTGTGGATACAAGCCAATATTTACGCGAAATCTGCCTAATTTGAATTCAAAAAACCTATTTTCAAATAAAAAAACCGCCTCAGTGCGGTTTTTTTATTTCTCGCTAATCATGTGTATTCGCTGAATATTTAAATGATTGAATATTTTTTATCCACAAGCCAGTCAATATATTCTATTTTTAAATTTAAATTAAAATAACTTATCCACAATATTAAATTCAAAATAATGCCGAAATATAAATCCATCTGCAAAAGATAAAATATAAAAATCTAATATAAATAAATAAGATAGGAAATTTATGAAACTAAATTTAGCAATTCGGTTGCTTATTTTTAAATAAACTAAATAGTTTAGTAAGTTTATGGCAGATAGTACTTTATTTAATCAAATAATTATGTTAAAAATGCGTTTAAGAAATAGTAATTAACGATAAATAGATCGGAAAGAATATCTATGAAAGTCGTGCAAGAAGAAAACTTATCGCAAGTTGACCATCACATGGAATCTCGATATCAAATCGAGCCAATGTCCTGCTTATTTTTTATGTTAGGTATGCTGATTTGTGCATACGTGTTACATACTTTTATTTTTTAATCTATTCAATAAAAAAACCGGCATTTGCCGGTTTTTTTATGCCTTTAGGATTATGCGTTGCGTTTTGCAAAGTCATCCATAAAGTTAACCAGTGCTTGAACGCCTTCTAGCGGAACAGCATTATAAATACTTGCACGCATACCACCCACTGAACGGTGACCAGCTAAATTCAGCAAGTGGTTTTCTTCAGCTTCTTTCAAGAATTGTTTTTCCAATTCTGGATTCGCCAAAGTAAATGGTACGTTCATGATTGAACGGAATTCTTTTGCAATTGGATTTGCATAGAAATCGCTTGAATCAATATAACCATAAAGTAATTCAGCTTTTGCCATATTCGCTTTATAAATTGCGTCTACACCGCCCTGCTCAAGTAACCATTCAAAAACGAGGCCAGATAAGTACCATGCATAAGTTGATGGTGTATTCACCATTGAACCATTTTTCGCTTGAGCTGAATATTTCAAGATACTTGGAATATCTGCTTTCGCTTGATCCAATAAATCATCACGAATAATCACTAAAGTTAAACCAGCCGGACCAATATTTTTCTGAGCGCCTGCATAGATTAAACCGAACTTAGATACGTCTAATGGTGCAGATAAAATGCTTGATGAAAAATCGGCAACCAATGGCTTGTCTGTTTCAGGAATGTTGGCAAACTGAAGACCGCCAATGGTTTCATTATCTGCATAATGCACATAAGCTGCATCATCAGATAAGTTCCAAGTGCTTTGATCAGTAATCGCAAGTTTACCGTCAATGATCGTACCCGCTTCAACGACATTAATGTCGCCATAACGCTGTGCTTCTTTCAACGCTTTTTCAGACCAAATACCAGTGTGGATATAGTCTGCTTTGCTGTTTTTACCCAATAGGTTTAATGGGATCGCAGAGAATTGCAGTGATGCGCCACCTTGAAGGAATAACACTTTATAGTTGTCTGGAATATTCATCAGCTTACGAAGATCAGCTTCTGCTTTCTCTGCCACAGCGACATAGTCTTTACTACGGTGGCTCATTTCCATGATCGAAAGGCCTTTGCCTTGCCAGTCAAGCATTTCAGCTTGAGCTTTTTCTAAAACGGCAGTGGGTAATGCAGCAGGACCAGCACAGAAGTTGTACGCGCGCATGAGTTTTCCTTTCAAAGTGAAACACAATAAAATGATGGCATTTAACCATATCTGACGCGTGCTTGCAGTAGTTAAAGCTGAAAATATTCCAATGCTGTCTGACATTTAAAGTCAAAATTTCAATAAAGATCAAAATTAATTCTTCTTAATTCAAATTATTAGATTTACTGATATTTTTTATCCCTTGAATTGATGCTAATTTAAGGTCTTGATGTGCGAAAATGACGTGCGCTACAAAGATAAAATTTATTTACATATGTATATGAAACAATACAACAACTTAGTGAATTTACCCAACTTCATCACAATGACTATAATGAACCCATCCTAGCTGTGAGTGTGTTTTTATGCCTCTACCTCGAACAGATTATTCTATAAAAATTAAACATACATTTCGTTCAGGATTGCTGCTTGGCCTTGGTTGTTTGAGTGTTTTTTTTAGCCCCACGGTACTTGCGCAAAGTATCAGTTATAGCCAAGCAGAACAAAGTCTACTCACTAGTTCGTATAGTACTCAGGCCAACCAAGCGCTACAACAATCTGCCGAACTTCAAGCTCAGGCCATTAAAGGCCTTGGTTTACCTCGTGTGGATTTAAACGTCCGTGCCTATGCCTTTCATAATGAACTCGATATTCCTCTCGGCGCCTTAAAAAACAACTTAGAACAAACGCTGAGTAATGGCATTAATAATAAAATTGATGAAAGCTTACCGAGTGATTTGGCAGACCCATTAAAAGACAGTCTACAACAGCCAATCCGTGATGGTGTGGGCTTAATTCCAGATTCGTCACAGGTGGTCTTAGATGATCAAGTGATCCGCCCTACCGTTTCTGTAATGATGCCGCTGTATACCGGTGGGTTAACGTCTAGCGCCAAGGAAATTGCCAATATCCAAGCCAAACGCAGCGCGATAAGCAGTGAACAACAACAAGATGTGCAACGTTTTGAATTAATCCAAGCCTACTTCAATGCTCAATTACAAAAAAAATTAGTCGAAAGCAGCCGCTTCAATTTAAATGCGATGCAACAACACTATGCCAATGCGCTCAAAATGGAACAACAGGGTTTTATTAGCAAAGGCCAGCGTATGCAATTTAAAGTGGCGAAGAATAATGCACTCAGAACTTTTCAAAATACTGAAGCGAATCTCCGCTCTAGCTTATTTAAGTTAAACAACTTAATGCAAAGCAGCCAAATTACTGATCTTACAACGCCATTATTTATCAATCAGCAACACAATCAAAATATAACCGCCTTACTAAAAAGTTATCAGGATCAGTCTAGTTTGGTGCGTAAAATGCAATTGGACAGTCAATTGGCTGGTGCTAATGTGAAAGCCCAAAGCGCAGCAAAAAAACCCAACGTCTTTGCCTTTGGTGAATATAGTCTCGACGATAAACAAAATTGGATCGTTGGTGTTGCCGCTCGCTACAACTTATTTTCAGGTATTGATAAAAACAAATCCGTACAAGCTGCTGAACTTCAACGCTATGCATCTGAGTTAATGACTGAGCGTACCAAACAAGAAATTGAAAGCCTGATTTATAGCTCATTTAATGAAGTCACCAGCGCTCAGCAAAGTCACCTGTTGTTACAGCAAAATCTAAAAGCCGCACAAGAAAATTTAAGAATTCAACAGCTTTCATTTAAGGAAGATATGGGTACGGCCACACAAGTCATTGATGCACAAAATGCATTGAACGGGCTACAAAGTGAAATGGCGCTTAATGCTTATAAATACGTGATGTCACTCGCAACACTGCTACAAAGTCACGGGAGCATTGACCAGTTCCAAAGCTATATCAATCAATCACACACCGACTATATTCGCTAAGCTTAGCCGAGGGGAAACCATATGAATCAGGAACCGACTGATCACCAAGAAGATGCCTCCGCGAAAGCTGAAACATCCCAATCCAATGTCTCGACTTCAGACGTTTCACCTACAGCAAATACTGCTGAGGATACTCAAGAAAAAGTGGCTATCAATACAGATGCAGAGACGAAAAATAGCTCTGTGCAAAGTCGCAATAAATCTGCTTTGATCAAGTTCGGGATTGGCATTGTCTTGGTTCTGCTTTTGGCATTGATTGTATTTGGCTTATGGAAAAGTTATCAGCCCAAGCAGGTTGAATTACAAGGTCGAGTTGAGGCTGAAACCATCCACATTAGTACCAAAGTACCTAGCCGTATCGAAGAAATATATGTGCAGGACGGTGAAAAAGTACAAGCAGGTCAAGCACTGGTTCGTTTAACCAGCCCCGAAGTCGATGCAAAGAAACAACAGGCTTTAGCTGCACTTCAATCTGCGCAAGCACTGCAATCCACAGCTGAACGTGGCTCTCAACAAGAAAATATTGATAGTTTATATGCCAATTGGCAAAGTCTAAAAGCACAGCAACAATTGGCGCAAACCACCTACCAACGTGGTCAAAACCTCTATAAAGAAGGTGTCATTTCACGTCAACGCCGTGATGAAATGCAAGCTGCCGCAGTCTCTGCTGCACAAATGACAGAAGCGTCTTATCAACAATATGCGCGTGCAAAACGTGGCAGTACACCGCAACAACAAAGCTCGGCAGATGCCCAAGTCAAGATTGCGCAAGCCGCGTTGGCCGAAGCAAATGCACTTGAGGCTGAAACCAAATTGTTTGCACCGTCCAATGGCACCATTTCAAAAACCTATGGCAAAGTTTCAGAATTAGTTGCGATGGGTGTGCCCGTTGTAAGCCTGATTCAAGATGATAGCTTATGGATTAGCTTAAATGTCCGTGAAGACCAGTATGCTCAAGTGTATCAACTCAAGACCATGCAAGGATTTATACCGGCGCTAAACAAATCTGCCGAGTTTAAAATTGATCACATCGAAGCCGAAGGTGAATTTGCAACAATCAAAACCACGCGACAAACGGGCGGCTATGACATTCGTAGTTTTAAAGTCCAACTGAAACCCGCTCAGCCGATTGCTGACTTAAAAGTGGGTATGAGCGTTTTGTTTAAAATTGAAGAGCGTAAATAATGTTTAGGGGCATTCTGCGTGAGTTTCGCTATTTGATGCAGCATAAATGGGACTTGTGTATGGTCACACTTGCCCCCGCCCTTGTGATTTTGCTCTTTAGCAATATGTTTGCTCAAGGCAAACCAGATCATTTACCCATCGCGATCATAGACCAAGATCAAAGCAGTTTAAGCCGTAACATTACTCATTTTGCGCAGCTCAACCATACCTTAAAAGTAGCCACCATTACACCCAGTATGGATGATGCTGAAAAGCTTTTAAATCAGACTCAAATTTGGGGCTATATTCATATTCCTGCTGGTGCAGAGCAACGACTGGTTCAAGCAAAAGATGCAGAAGTCAGCATTGCCTATAACCAAAGCTATTTTAGTGTCGGCAATAGTATTTCATCAGCCATGCTGCTAAGTACATTGCAAGCCATGGCCGATTTTAGTGGTCATCAGTATTTAGAAAATACAATTCCCTACCTTGATGCACCGACACCCAATGTCAAAATTTCACCTTTATATAATCCAGGTTTAAATTATGAGTTCTATTTAGAGCCGTACATGATTCCTGCGATTCTGCATTTATTACTGTGTTGCTGTGTCGCATTTTCAGTCGGTCAAGAAATCAAATATGGCACTGTAAATCAATGGGTGAAACCGACTTCTGTCTTTCAAGCTTTAATCGCTAAAAATCTCAGTTATGTTTTCATTTTTACCGCTTGGACATGGGCATGGATGTTCTGGCTAATCGTGTTTAGAGGGTGGTTTGTTCAGGGTTCATTACTGCTAATTTTGCTCGGGCAATTGTTTTTTTATACAGCCTATGCCTTTATCAGTTCTACTGTAGTTTTGGCGACACGTGATCTCACCAAATCTTTTGGTTTTATTGCGGTATATGGTGGCTCATCACTGAGTTTTGCAGGGGTGACATTGCCGCTGAATAACGCGCCGATGTTTACAAAATTCTGGGCCAATATTATTCCCTATACGCCTTATGCCAAATTACAAACAGAACAATGGGTCATTGGTAGCCCAATCTCCATTTCAATCACACCGCTTGTCACCCTGATCATTTACTGTCTGTTCTATTTGGTTCTTGCCAGCTTCTTTTTACGGAAAGTACTGAAGGAGCAAAGCATATGAATAAAATCGTGTCATTTCTATCAACTTTGCTCAGACACTATATTCAAAGCTTTAAAGATATTGTGAAGCACAGTTCGATTTTTACCACCTTAGTGCTTTCTGTTTTTCTTTACAGTTTTTTTTATCCCATTGCTTATCAAGCGGAACACGCAGAATCGCTCCCCATTATTGTGGTGGATGAGGAACAAAGCATACTCACCAATACGATTATTGGTGCTGTAGCCAATAGTCCCAATGTAGAAATTCGAGCTGTGACTGGTAATTTTGCGGAAGCTGAAAATATGCTCCGAAGTCAGCAAGCTGACGGGATTTTACTGTTGCCGAGTAATCTTTCAAATAGCATTCGCCGTGGTGAAACCGGTGGAATTGGTTTATATCTCAGTGCTGCAAACTTTCTAAAGACGCAAAAAATTGGCTTAGGTTTAGCCAGTTCGATGGAAAATGCTCTCGGCGAATATGCAGAAAAATTCCAGAACATATCCGATTTTAGCCCAGCTTTATCTATCCATAAGATTCCATTGTTTAATCCACTTTCAGGCTACGGCAGCTATATTTTCCCAGCGGTTGCTCCCTTAATTATTCATCAGACGATTTTATTGGGTCTGTGCATGCTGATTGCGACCTATCGACAAAACACAGCATGGCGTCCGAGCTATACACAATTGGCTGGCATCTTCTTGTGTATTTTGACCATTGGAACGTTGGGATGCTTCTATTTATTTGGTTTTACCTTTTGGCTGAATGATTATCCACGCGGTGGAAATTTTTGGGGCATGTTCATTGCTGTGCCCATCTTCTTCAGTTGTATTATTGCGATGACCCTCTATCTCGCAACTTTTCTTGACCTGCCAGAACGTGCAGGACATGTCATCGTTTTTAGTTCTATTCCGCTTTTTCTACTCTCGGGAACGGCATGGCCACATGCAGCTATGCCTGAATGGATGCAAATACTTGCTCAGGTGTTGCCGTCAACTCAAGGCATTCAAATGTTTCTTCAACTCAATCAGATGGGTGTACCTACAGCAATTGTCATCCCTAAATTGCTTTACCTCACAAGTATTGGACTGATTTTTTTATGTCTTGCTGTCTGGCGTTTAAAGTTTGCCAAAAGATAAAGCTTTTTGTGCTGTAAGACATGTCTGATCTCAGGAGAAATGCGTTCAAACCTATTCATCATGGACTCGAACGCTTTGCTTCTTAGCATGTCTCAAATTTTAATGCTTTCTGCCACCTATTAACTGTATGCTGTTGGCGTCACAGTCGATGCCTCATCCACTTGAATATCAAAATCATCTGCATCTGAAGTGATCTCAGTAACCAAATCATCTGATTCTTTTTCTGCAGCGTTTTCAAGCCAGAATCCTTTCACTTTATCGTCCCCATCATGACCTGCAAAGACCACACTCATATACAGTTCTTTTTGCGGATAATCATATTTATACACAATTGTTGTGGTCTTACCTTCTCCCAGCCGAGTATTTGCCATTCGCTGAATTACTTCCGCCTCAGCACTAGGTTGACCTGCAGGAATCAGCTTTTTCATACGTGAAAACAGCTCTGGATCTGCTAGCATCGCATCACGAACATTTTCTTCAACCAATACCAAAAAGCTGTCTTGATGGGGTTGGTGTAGTGCTGCGAATAATTTTTCTGACTTGATACGCTGTGAGCTTGTCTCACTTGGTAGGCTTGATTCGAATTTTGCAATCAAGAAATCGCCGATTTTTTCACAAGCCGTTATAGGTAAGATTAAAGCAATGATGACGACTAATTTTTTCAACACCGTACAAGCCCTCTGCTTATTATTAATAATATATAAAGTTAAAATTTAGTTCGGATAATCTGTGTGATTTATAGAACTTTCACTGATTTATCTGCCTCACAAGTATAAAGCAAACTTCTATATAAAAATGAAAAATACAGGCTCACAATTAGTTTTTCGATCTTTCTAGGCAAATCAGAGATTTTGTGAAGTGTTCATTAATAACTCAATTTTATTCGTTCTATAAATTAAACTTAATAATCAAATCGCTTATACAACTAAAAATGATAATTTATCGATCAAACAGTTTGGTTTTGATCAAAATCGTTGGCTCTATTCTCATATAAACTGCAAAATATTATCGTATTTATCTCCCAAATTGTTCAGAACTTTTTTTCATGGCGGATTCAGTCTGTCTGCAACATTTGTTCGTGGATGACTGTGGGCTTTTTTCTCCCAAATCTGACATAAGAGCTGATGTATGAAAAAGATTAAGGTGAGCCTTGCCTGGCAAATCGTGATTGCTCTCATTCTAGGTATACTTGTTGGTGCTTTCCTACACTATTCTCCTGAATATCGTGATGCTTTAGTTAATAACTTTTTGACTCCTTTGGGCTCAATTTTTATTAACCTCATTAAGATGATCGTTATTCCGCTTGTTGTGTCGATGCTTATTTTAGGTATTGCCAATACAAGTCACGGTAGTAACTTAGGTAAACTTGGTTTCAAAACAATTATTTATTTTGAAATCATTACCACCGTTGCTATTTTAGTCGGTTTAGTTGCAGCCAACGTATTCCAACCTGGTGCCGGCATTGATATGTCTGCATTGACGCAAGTCGATATTTCAAAGTATCAAGAAACAACACATGAAGTCAGTGAACATTCTCATGGTTTGATTCAAACAATACTTTCACTTATTCCATCTAACTTTTTTGCAGCTTTGACTAGTGGTCAAATGCTCCCAATCATCTTTTTCTCTGTGATGTTTGGTGTAGGTTTAGGTGCGCTTGATCAAGAAGTAAAACAACCTTTAATTAAAGTGTTGACCGCTGTTTCTGAAACGATGTTTAAAGTTACGCACATGATCATGATGTTTGCACCTATTGGTGTATTCGGCTTGATTGCTGCAACTGTTGCGAATTTCGGCTTCAGCTCACTTGTGCCACTGCTTAAACTTGCAGTTTTAGTTTATGGTGCAATCTTCTTCTTTATTTTCATTGTATTAGGTGCAGTTGCTAAATTCTGTGGCTTCAGTGTTTGGGCCATTATCAAGATTTTAAAAGATGAATTGATTCTCGCGTATTCAACTGCAAGTTCTGAAACTGTCCTCCCCCGTATTATGGAAAAAATGGAAGCTTATGGTGCCCCGAAACCGATTACCAGTTTCGTAATTCCAATTGGCTATTCATTTAACCTCGATGGTTCGACCCTATATCAAAGTATTGCGGCTATCTTTATTGCTCAGCTTTACGGGATCGATCTGACAATCACCCAACAAGTGATTCTGGTCCTAACCTTGATGATTACCTCTAAAGGGATTGCAGGTGTACCTGGCGTTTCTTTCGTGGTCTTGCTAGCGACTCTCGGCAGTGTCGGTATTCCACTTGAAGGTCTGGCATTCATTGCGGGTATTGACCGTATTTTAGATATGGCACGTACTGTACTAAATGTGATTGGTAACGCGCTTGCGGTACTGGTGATCAGTAAATGGGAAGGCCAATTTGATACTGAAAAACAAAAAAATTATGCTGCTAATCTAAAAGATGCCGCTTAATTTTATGTTATAAAAAAGGACGCTTCGGCGTCCTTTTTTACAGCTTTGTTTTATTTTTTACCAAACTTTATTTATTTTTTTCACCAAACACTGAAATATTAAAATCTCGAATTTTGTTACTTCCTGCCGGCTTATCAAAACTTACATCGTACTGTACAAGGTTTTTATTGGTATAACCGTACTCATAAGTGACCGTATATAAAGACGGCTTTTCAGTCGATTTTTCAATGTGCTTTGCCACTATATTTTTGCGTGAGTAATCTTGTTTCGGAATACCTCGTGCAAATTTACGCAGCTCTTTTTCATTCTGTTCAAACTTCGCTTTGAGTTCTGGTTCAAAGTAGGTGTACAGCTTTTCAAAATTGCCTTCACGTAATTGATCATAGGCAGCTTGGGCAACTTCAGTCTGTTCAGCACTTGGGTCTGGTATTGCATTTAAGGCTTTTTGACCTATTTGGTCACAGCCGCCCAGCCCAATAAGTGAAGCCATTGCAAAATATTTTAATTTCATATTGTACTCATCAATCTAAAATTATCTGTCTATAAAAAAGGACGCCGTAGCGCCCTCTTTTCTCAATCTTCAATTAGTCTTCTTCAGGCTCATTGAGACCTGATTCATTGTCATTTTGATCAATAATCGTTGAGTCATCGATAAGCTGCTCAGTTTCGATTGCTTCCACTTCTTCAAAAGTTTCGTCTTCTTCAACTGCTTCGATCGCCACAACACCGACTAAGATTTCGCTTTCACCTAAACGGATCAAACGAACACCTTGAGCATTACGACCTGTTTGTGCCACTTCAGATGCACGTGTACGAACCAGCGTACCACCATCTGAAATTAACATCAGCTCTTTAGACGCATCAATCGCTACCGCACCAACAAGTTCACCGTTACGTTCAGATGTTTTGATTGCAATAACACCTTTACCGCCACGTTTCTTGGTTGGGAAGTCATCTACTGGTGTACGTTTACCATAACCATTAGCTGAAGCACAAAGTACTTCACCCGTTTCAGGAACAACCACCAATGACACAATACGGCTAATGAGAGCTGAATCAGAGGTATCTTCATCATCCGACTCTACATCCGCATCCTCAGCGTCTTCAGCTTGAGCTGCTGCACCAATGGTCACGCGCATACCACGAACACCTTTGGCAGAACGGCCCATTGAACGCACGTCAGTTTCTGCAAAACGAATGGCTTTACCTTCGTTTGAGAACAACATGATTTGTTGTTCGCCATCAGTAATAGCAACACCAATTAAGGTGTCATCACCATTGAGCTCAATCGCGCGTAGACCGTTTGAACGAACATTCGAGAATTGCTCTAACTCAACACGTTTAATCGTACCGTATTCTGTTGCCATAAATACGTAGAAGTTTTTACGAACGGCTTCCGCTTGCTGTGCAAAGTCATTGATGATTTCGTCATCAAGATCAGTCGTAGACAACTCTAGGCCCAATTGTTTCAACTGAATACGAAGTGCATCAGATAAATCATCTGCACCATCTTCAGTCTCGGCAAGTGCGGCTTCTAAGCCTACAAAATGACTGTTAATCACTTCATTGGTTTGTAGCTGTGCACTATTGGCTTTTACAAATGCTTTAAAGTCAGCCAAACGTTCTTTAAATTTCTTCGGCGCATCGACTACAGGTAAAATAGCGGTGATGGTTTCGTTTTCATCTAATGGTAATAAGTTCACCATTGGACGACCTTTCGCACCACGAGATGCTTGAGGCACTTCATACACTTTCAGACGATAAACTTTACCTACATTGGTAAAGCAAAGCACTGTTGCGTGGTTTGAAGTCACGATCAAATGCTGGATGTAATCATCTTCTTTCATTGAAGTTGCAGACTTACCACGTCCACCACGACGCTGTGCAGCGTAATCTGACAATGGTTGAGTTTTTGCATAACCTGATTTAGAAACAGTCAGTACCATTTGCTCTTCAGGGATTAAATCTTCACGAGAGAAGTCGATACGTGATTCCACGATATCGGTACGACGTGCATCGCCATATTGTTGAAGGATTAAAGCCAATTCTTCTTTAATTACGTTCATCAATAAGTTGAAATCGTTCAAAATTGCCGTGTATTCAGCAATTTGACCAAGAATTTCTGTATATTCAGCTTGTAACTTGTCTTGTTCTAGACCGGTTAAGCGATGTAAACGAAGTTCTAAGATCGCACCTACTTGGGTTGGAGACAGACGATAAATATCACCTGTTAAACCAAATGGACGTGCTGGATCTTCGCCTTCAATTTCATCTGGACGGACAGATACCGCGCCTGCTTTTTCAAGCAAGGCAACAACACCACCGCCTGCCCACTCGCCCGCTTGTAAACGTTCACGTGCTTCGCTTGGGTTTGCAGATGTTTTGATGGTTTCAATGATCGCATCGATGTTTGCAAGTGCAACCGTCAAACCTTCTAAGATATGTCCACGTTCACGTGCTTTACGCAATTCGAACATGGTACGGCGTGTAACCACTTCCTGACGGTGACGGATAAACGCTGCAATAATATCTTTCAAGTTCATTAACTTAGGCTGACCATTATCGAGGCAGACCATGTTAATACTGAATGAATTTTCTAATTGGGTATTTTGGAATAAGTTATTTACAATCACTTCAGCGTTTTCACCACGCTTCAAGTCAATTGCAATACGCATCCCTTCTTTATCTGATTCATCACGAAGTTCAGAAATACCTTCAAGTTTTTTCTCTTTGACCAACTCAGCAATACGTTCAATGGTTTTTGCTTTGTTAACTTGATAAGGAATTTCAGTGAAGACAATCGTGCTACGGCCCGATTTTTGGTCTTCTTCAATGTGATATTTACCACGGATATGCAAACGGCCTTTACCAGTACGGTACGCATCGACAATGCCAGATTTACCGTAAATTATACCGCCTGTAGGGAAGTCTGGACCAGAAATGTGTTCCATTAATCCTTCAATGCTGATGTGCGGATCGTTGGCATAAGCAAGACATGCATTAATGACTTCTGTCATGTTATGCGGAGCCATATTGGTTGCCATACCTACAGCAATACCAGCTACACCGTTAATCAACAAGTTAGGCACACGTGTTGGCATGACTTGTGGAATACGTTCAGAACCGTCGTAGTTGTCTTCCCACTCTACGGTATCTTTCTCAAGATCCGCTAAAAGTTCGTGGGTTAATTTACGCATACGAACTTCGGTATAACGCATTGCTGCTGCACTGTCACCATCGACAGAACCGAAGTTACCCTGACCATCAACCAATTGATAGCGTAAACTGAAATCTTGAGCCATACGAACAATGGTTTCGTATACAGCTAAGTCACCATGTGGGTGATATTTACCGATGACGTCACCGACTACACGGGCAGACTTTTTGTAAGCTTTGTTGTAGTCATTGCCCAATTCGTGCATTGCAAAAAGCACACGACGGTGAACAGGTTTGAGACCATCTCGGACATCTGGCAACGCACGTGACACAATCACGCTCATTGCATAATCGAGATATGAGCTCTTCAGTTCATCCTCAATGGCAATCGGTCTAATTTCCGATACGCTCATGCATACTCCTTGTTATACAAGCAGAATTCTGCCCGCATTTATATATCGTAAATCTGTAAAAATTAGTTCAAAAAACACTGAACCAATATCAAAAATCAAGTCGGATAGTATAGCATAAAAACCCTGATTTTTGTGCCAATCATCTTGCACTAGAACCATGATTTTTTGTATTTATTTTAAGCATTTTGATTTTATTTGCTGTGAAAAAAACCTCTACGAATAGAGGTTGTTTAATGTTCAAAATATTTCTTCTCGAAGCTTCAAATTTAGGCGCATAAATGTGATAAAAATCACTCTTTATGATATTGCATGACCTCTAATTCTTGAGGTACATGATCCTGCTGCAACCATGGGTATGCTGTTAGAAACAAACCTAAAATAAGCGGAAATTCATAAACTTCTTCGATGAAATCTTTATAAGCCAAATCGTACAAAAATAAAAAACTGAGACTTCGACTATGTTCAACTGTATCAGAAATCAGTAAGCCTAATATCACCAAGCCCAATGGCCAAATTGGTAAAGCCAAGGTTTTTAGCTTACGTACAATTTCTTGGCGTAAATACGGCGAAAACAGCATAAAGACGACTGGTGCAATCATGAATACCGAAATTAAACGAAAATACGGTTTAGGCACATCAGGAAAATAGTCACGCCCCCAGCTAATGCTACGACCAAATAGCAACAACCACCATGCGACAGCCCACAACCAAAATTGTTTCTTTCCATCTTGCATTTCAAGTGGTCGAATATAGAAAAAAGTATAAATCGCAAAAAACAGCAATAACAATGCTTGGACCGATTCAACTGCTGTAACAGTCATTCCATCAAATAAAGGAAAAGAGATACTTTGTAAAACAGGAAAAAGTAAACAGCAGATCATCAGCACCAATACACTGATTGGTAACTGAAAATCAAATTTCAAAGGGAGACTCCGCCTAAAGGGCAAGTTCAATAAAAAAGCAATGTGAACACAAAATATACAATCCTTTAAGCTTGCTTTAAGTTTAAGATTCAAACTTGAAGGATAAATTTTTATTATTTTATTTTAAATCTTTGTATTTTTTATAATTTATTAATCTCTATCCTATTACCAAGCGATTGCGCCTGCTTACTTACCATTTAAGTTTCAACATACAAATAGCTTACGCTACAGTAGTGTCTAATACTGACAACAAAAAATCATATCGTAAGAATTTTGAAGTACTAAACTAAGAATCCACTACCCCCATAAGCATGAAACATCTAACTGCAATTTATATATGTACATTTACGTATAATTAATCGATTAAACATAACCAAGAAGACCTACTAATTCGTCAAACAATAAAAACGCCCCTAAACCATAAGCTTAGGAGCGTTTTGAACTGCGTTCAGAAATTAGATTTTAGATACTAATTCTGGAACTACAGTGTTCAAATCACCCACTAACCAGTAGTCAGCTACTGAGTTAATTGGCGCTTCTTCATCTTTGTTGATCGCAACGATCACTTTAGATTCTTTCATACCTGCCAAGTGCTGAATCGCACCTGAGATACCCACCGCGATGTACAAGTCAGGAGCAACGATTTTACCTGTTTGACCAACTTGCATATCGTTTGGTACGAAACCAGCATCAACTGCTGCACGAGATGCACCTTGAGCAGCACCAAGCTTGTCCGCTAATGGGTCAAGTACAGTGTGATAGTTTTCACCTGAACCAACACCACGACCGCCTGAAACAACGATACGAGCAGCTGTTAATTCTGGACGTTCAGATTTCACGATTTCTTCAGAAACGAACTTAGAAATGCCAGCATCACCAGTAGAAGCAACAGCTTCAACTGCAGCAGAACCGCCCTCGCTTGCCACAGCATCAAATGCAGTACCACGAACAGTTGCAACTACAACAGACTCGCCAGACTCTACAGTTGCAATCGCGTTACCTGCGTAGATTGGACGTTTGAAAGTTTTAGGGCTTTCAACTGCAATGATGTCAGTGATCATGCTTACGTCAAGTAGCGCAGCAGCACGTGGAAGAACGTTTTTACCTGTTGTTGTAGAAGCAGTAAGGATGTGAGTGTAACCCGCACCGATAGAAGCAACTAATTTAGCAACGTTTTCAGCCAATTGGTTTGCATAAGCAGCGTCGTCAGCAAGCAATACTTTGCTTACACCAGCTACTTTAGCCGCTTGGTCAGCAACTGCTTGAGCGCCTGAACCAGCTACTAATACAGTGATATCACCACCGATTTTTTGCGCTGCAGCAACAACGTTAAGAGTTGCACCATTTAGTGCTTTGTTGTCGTGCTCAGCGATAACTAAAATACTCATGATTTTTATCCTTCTGTATTAGATCACTTTCGCTTCGTTTTTCAATTTATCTACAAGCTCGTCTACAGACTTCACTTGTACGCCCGCTTTACGTTCTGCAGGAGCTTCAACTTTAACAGTTTTAAGCTTAGTCGCAGGTGAAACGCCATAATCAGCAGGTGACTTAGTATCAAGCGGTTTTTTGCGCGCTTTCATAATGTTTGGAAGAGCAGCATAACGTGGCTCATTCAAACGCAAGTCAGTGGTGATAATTGCAGGAAGTGCAAGTTCAACAGTTTGTAAACCACCGTCGATTTCACGAGTCACTTGTACTTTATCGCCTTCAACTTTAACTTCTGAAGCGAAAGTACCTTGGCCAGCACCTAAAAGCGCACCAAGCATCTGACCAACTTGGTTAGAGTCGTCATCAATTGCTTGTTTACCAAGAAGGATCAATTGAGGTTGTTCAGCGTCTACAACACCTTTTAGGATTTTTGCAACTTCAAGTGCACCTAACTGGCTGTCGTCAGCTTCAACAAGGATCCCGCGGTCTGCACCAAGCGCCATAGAAGAACGGATTTGTTCTTGAGCTTCTTTAGGACCAATAGAAACAACAACGATTTCTGAAACAGTTCCTTTTTCTTTTAAACGAACCGCTTCTTCCACTGCGATTTCACAGAATGGGTTAATTGACATTTTAACGTTCGTTAAGTCAACACCACTGTTGTCCGGCTTAACGCGAACTTTAACGTTGGCATCAACCACACGTTTTACAGCAACAAGAGCCTTCATGTAATCCTCGGCTGTTTTAGCAAATGTAAATGTTGAGAAAAGTTATATTAACTCTTCACTTTAAATTTTTTAGGTGCCCTATCTTGCAATGTGTACGGCATTTCGGTCAAGTCACAATTATCGAAAGACCTGTAAAAAAGCGTAATTTCCTTGAACTTATCGTTCACATTTTTTAAAGAATGCTTCAGTTATCCAAAAAAACGCATTATTCAGTTATTTTTTAAGCATTGATTTTTATTATTTTTTTACTTGATTTAGCTCATCAAAAGATCTGATTTAATATCAATTTTCGATCAATCTTTCTGAAATAGAGCTTTCTCTCTACACATTCGGCAACATATCTAAACTTGTCATTTAAGATAGAAGCATAATGAATTTAGCGCTAATTTCACTTTTCCGAAGCTAATTGGTGGGTTTTTCTCTCTTTCTTATTCTTAATATCTGTCGATATTCATCACATATAAAAAAACCTCCGCCTTCACGAAGGTTTTAGTTAAGACTTTTATCTCAATTTACATTTGCTGTTTTTAATTGGCAATTAACCATGTCGCAGCAAGAGCCAATAAACCGCCTGATGTACCATCGATCCACTTTTGTTTGCGTTCATCAATTTCAGTTTTTTGTGTAATACGTGCAAAGACCACACTCAAACTACAATACACTACAAAAATTAGCCCAATAAAAATGAAGGACAAAATCAAACCTTGGCTCACGGTACTCGCTGATTTATCGATAAATTGCGGCAAAATTGCAAAATATATCAACATTCCTTTCGGGTTCAGTAAAGCCGTAAAAAAGCCTTTTTTAATCGGGTTTGACGCTGACTTTTTCTCAATACTTAATTTTTTACTGCTAAATACTGAACGCAGTAAATGTGTTGCCAAATATAAAAGATAAGCAATCCCCAACCAGCGGATTGTTTCAAACAGTAGTGGAAATGACACGATAATCGCAGCAATACCCAATGCCACTAAAATCGAGTGAACCAAATAACCTGAGCACACCCCCACTGTAGCCATCATGCCTGCTTTTGCATCCTTACCCATCACTTGTGACAGGATAAAAAGCATATCGGGTCCTGGTGTGAAAATAAGGGGAATTACCGTTAAGGCAAATAAAGCAAATACAGACATTTCAATTTTCCCTTTCTATGCCCTGAAAGTGAAATTAGTATGTTTGAATCGCTTTAAAATAGGATATCAAATATTCTATAATAGATGCTATTTTTAGAATTATATTCTATTTTATGAAGACATCTTCTAAGTCAATTCTAGTTAAACTGGATCGTATTGATAAAAATATCATTCGCGCACTTCAAAATAATGGTCGCATGCAAAATAATGACTTAGCCAAGGAAATCGGACTCTCTCCCTCTTCTTGCTTACGTCGGGTCAAATTACTCGAAGAAGCAGGTGTTATTCAGAATTACACCACCGTAGTCGATCCACAAAAGATTGGCTTTCAATTAATTTTGTTCTCTCGTATTTGGTTAACTGGGCAGGATGCTGAAACCATCGATACCTTTATCGAAGCTATGAAAGAACTTCCTCAAGTCATGGAGTGCTACATTATTTTGGGTGAGTGCGATGCAATGCTCAAAGTTGTAGTGCCTGACCTAGAAAGTTACCGCAAATTTCAGTCTACTCACTTAACCAAGAAAAATGGCATCACCAGTGTAAAGACTGATTTACCGAGCCAAATCATCAAACAAAGCTTCCAGTTACCGTTAGAAGATTTATAAACAGAAATTGGTCTGCCAAGGAACAACTCAAGCATCAGAAACGACGAGGCTGATACTACAAGCTTGCCAATGTAGTGACGGATTACCTTCACAGCCTCGAATGCAACTACCTAGCTATGCGGTATTTCCTTATATTTTAAGCAAAGAAAAATAATGATTTGCGGCACATTTGCAGCAATTGAATGGGAAATATCTAGGAAGTCTTTGAGCTCAATTGCTCAAGTAGGAAAACCATTGATTGGATTTACAGATTCACACTATCAAGACTGAATGAGTTGAATCACTGAGCAGCGAAACGGATTGGCTTGTGAATTGTTTGTTTAGGCAGCTAAGTTATGTAAAGAAGATCAACACTCTAACGCTCTGCTCACAAGCATCTCAACATGTCATGGAGCGAGTGATATAAGGGCTAAACATCCAAATCCAATGAAGATAGCCCATGAGTTGTATATTTGCCGGATAGTTTAGGCTGGCTGATTTTCCAAAAAGTCACGATGGATGTGGCTTAGGTCAATAAGTTCATATTGTGCCAAATCAAAAATGCGCCAAATGGTGAGGGCATCTTCTTTGCTGTCAAATTTTACAGTTGCTTTATTGCTAAGCTGCCACTGTTTATCCGAAATCCAAATAAAGTATTGGCCCGTCGCCGCATTAAACGCCTGAACTTTACCATCGGCATTAATCCCTTGAAGCTGTGAACCTTCTGGTAATACAGCTTCTATTTCAGGCAAACCAATTTCAACAAAGTGTTTGATTTGGCGTAAGCCGTATCCTGCAAAAATTTCTTTTTGCTGACCATTTAACTGGTCATATTTTTCTTGAATATCTGAAATCATGGTATGGCCTATATATTTTTTTAACGGTACAGCAATTTAGTAAATGGCGAATTTCACTTCAGCACTTACGTCAATTCAATAATGGACAATTTTTATACCCGATAATTTGAATTTTTATAATGCGACAATAGTTCAAAATGTCGGTCAATTTTACCAATATTTTTTCACATCCTTATTTAACTTTCATGAAGCAGACCACTTTAGGATGCAAAATATGAAATCTAGCCTATAAATTTAAGCAATATTTAGACCACTACGAGCTAAAGTCGTATTTGCAATTGTTACGAATCTTTATGCTGCGCCCGTGGATGGGCTTGATCATAAACTTGTGCCAATCGATCAAAATCCACATGGGTATAAATTTGTGTAGTGGTTAAATTACTATGCCCCAACATTTCTTGTACAGCACGCAAGTCACCACTATTGGACAACATATGACTGGCAAAGCAATGACGCAATAAGTGCGGATGTAAATCGACATTTACACCTGCACGTTGAGCTTGAAATTTAACCCGATTTTCAATTTGTCTTACCCCCAGTGGATTACCTTTTTGAGTGATAAAAACTTGGGCTTCTGGGACAAAATCACCATGCCATGCAGGATATAATTGCAACCAATGCATCACAGCCTCTTTGGCTTTAGAACCAAAAGGTACGATACGCGTTTTATTCCCTTTACCCGTAATACGTAACAGTTGTCGATTAAAATCGATATCTCGAATGGTTAAGCCCTGCACTTCTGCCAAACGTAAACCACTTGAATACAGCAACTCCAAAATTGCTTTATCACGTATCCAAAGTTGCCGTTGAGTTTCACTTTCAGGCTCAGGCTGTTCCATGATTTGTTTAATGGTTTCAATATCGACCAATCCTGGTAAAGGACGTGATTGGCGTTTGAGCTGAAAGTCATCTGCAGGATTAAAACTGAGATAATCCCCTTGTTCTGCCCATTTCATAAATTGGCGAATGGAGGACAACATGCGCTGCAAACTACTTGGACTGAGCTGAAACTGTTCCACTTTATAAGCAACAAATTCACGCAGATCTGACTTTTCGACATCATGCAGTGGCAAGTTGCGTATTGTACAAAATTGGAGAAAATCACTGACATCGCGCTCATATGCTTGCAAGGTATGCTTAGACTGATTTTGAATTTCACGTTCCTTCAACCACATGACCAGTAGTTGACTCTGATCCATCGTCATCTGTCTTCTCCTATTTCAACATTTGCTTTAGCGTTGCGGTACGTTCTCTAAAGCGATCTTACATATCTGTTTTATGAAAAGAGTCTAGCAAAGAACCCCTTAGGCTTACCATCAACACGTTGGTAAAAAGCTTGCGTTTCATTAAGCAAATACCCTTCTACACCATCGACACTGTGCGGATTGACATGGATTAAATCCACTGGGCATTGCTCTTTTAAACTGTCCTGTGTGATACGACCAATTTTACTGTGCAAATCTTGAATTTGTTGTTCAGATAATCCTGCTTCTAAATCTAGTCCGATCAGCAAAGTCGGTGAATCATCTCGAGCTTGATTCAGCATTTGCGCTAAATAGGCAGCTTTTACCACACGCTCTGTGCCGAAAAAAATGCTTAATTGATCAATCATAAACTGCGGATATTCCGCCGGCTGACCAATTAAAACTTCCGTATCTTCCGTAACTTCATAGTTTTCTGAGGGCTGAATATACTGCCCGTTCAGCAAATGTTGAATTTCTTCTGGTACAAAGTCCTTCGTCGCATCAGGTGATTGTGGATTCAATACAAGCCTTGCCCCCATGGTCATTTCAAATAATGCCTTGGTTGGTAGCCGGATATACGACTCCTCTTCAGATATTGCCAACCGCATTTTTTCCAAGGACGTAAAAAATGGGATGACGCAATCATAAGTCTCATCTTCCCATGATTTCAATTGAACACTGTCACCTTCATCCAAGATCAAATCTTCGGCAATACGTGAATCACGTCCCCCTGTTGTTCCCACACAATACACTTTGGCTGCCAATAACTGAGCTAAAAATTCTGGGCGATACGCGGGTTCATGTAAGGCTTTATGAAAAAGTTGCTCTAAGATTTCTTCTTTTATTTCTTCGTTTATTTGTTCCATGTTGATTCCAATCCCATTGAATTATAATTTTTTATTCACTTTTTATTTTGTGAAAAAAGCCCTGAATGAATCAGGGCTTGGAGTTTAACCTTGGAAGTAACTTAAGTCTAAGCGTCCTTCGTAAACTGTTGCGGTTGGTCCGGTCATCCAGACCACACCACCTTCTTGCCACTCAATTTGCAGCTTACCACCTGCCAACTCTATTTCGACCGAATTGGCTAATAAGCCACGACGCATACCTGATACTGCCGCTGCACAAGCACCTGTACCACAGGCCATCGTTTCACCGACACCACGTTCAAATACACGTAAGCGTGCATGTTTCTCATCCACAATTTGCATAAAGCCAGCATTTACTCGCTGTGGAAAACGCTCATGCGATTCGACTTGTGGACCAATTTTAGCAACGTCTGCGGTAATGACATCAGGAACGATCGTCACTGCATGCGGATTACCCATACTCACCACATCAATGGTGAGTTGTTCATTATTCGCCAATGCAATGTCGTATAAGTTTTCAGGCTCTTCCGCAATAAATGGAATTTCATGCGGCAAAAAGCGTGGATAACCCATATTGACGCGCACCCAACCATTTGCACCTAATTCAGGCTCTACGATACCTGACTTGGTTTGTACTTTGATTTTGGTTTTGCTGGTCAACTTACGTTCATGCACAAAGCGCGCAAAACAACGTACGCCATTACCGCATTGTTCAACTTCAGAACCATCTGCATTAAAAATACGGTATTTAAAATCGACGTTGGGTAAATCTGGTGGTTCTACAATCAAAAGCTGATCAAAACCAATACCAAAATGACGGTCGGCCAAACGCTGAATCGTCACTGTATCTAAATAAGCCCGTTGGCTAATCAGATCGACCACCATAAAGTCATTGCCAAGGCCATGCATTTTGGTAAATTCTAATAACATCTCGAATTTCTCCTTAAGGCAATAAACGTTCACGTTCCCATAATGATTCGATGGTTTCACGCTCACGAATCAAATGAGACTGATCACCATCAACCATCACTTCAGCAGCACGTCCGCGGCTGTTGTAGTTTGAACTCATGACAAAACCATAAGCACCCGCACCCAATACTGCAAGCACGTCATTTTCTTGAATCGCCAACTGACGTTGCTTACCGAGGAAATCGCCGGTTTCGCAAATCGCACCAACCACATCCCAGTCTTTCTTTTCTGTATCAGTACGAGGCGTTACTTCCTGAATATCCATCCATGCTTCATATAAAGCAGGACGGATTAAGTCGTTCATTGCGGCATCAATAATGGCAAAATTACGATGATTGGTCGGTTTGAGCAAATCAACTTTGGTTAACAACACACCTGCATTTGCAGAAATACTACGCCCCGGCTCCATATATACCTTAAGGCCTAATTTCTCTAAAGCTGGACGCATTGCCTGAGCATATTCTTCAACGGTAGGCGGAACTTCGTCTTTGTACGTTACGCCTAAGCCACCACCGATATCGATGTGTTTTAGCTGAATACCCATCTCTTTCAGTTGATTGATCATCACAATGACACGATCAAGTGCATCAACAAAAGGCTGTGTTTCAGTCAACTGTGAGCCGATATGACAATCAATCCCGATAATCTCAAGATTTGGCAATGTCGCCGCATACGCATAGGTGTCAAAAACGCTGTCTGAAGGAATACCGAATTTATTTTCTTTTAAACCCGTAGAGATATAAGGATGCGTTTTAGCATCCACATCTGGATTTACACGCAATGAAATCGGTGCTTTCTTACCCATTGCCGCAGCAACTTTTTGGATTCGATCTAGCTCTGCATGTGATTCAACGTTAAAACATGCAATACCCACGTCCAACGCTTTTTGGATATCGGCTTCAGTTTTACCCAAACCAGAGAATACAATTTTAGAAGCTTCACCACCGGCTTTTAATACACGTGCGAGTTCACCACCCGTCACGATATCAAAACCAGCACCCTGCTTGGCAAGTACGTTTAACACCGCAAGATTAGAGTTTGACTTTACCGCAAAACAAATTTGATGGTCGATAAAGCTAAATGCACGATCCATATCTGAATAATGCTTTTCAAAAGTAGCTTTTGAATAAACATAAAGCGGTGTGCCATATTGCTGTGCAAGCTGTTGTAAAGAACATTGCTCTGCATGCAATACCCCATTCGTACGGGTGAAACTCATGAAAGTATCCTTTCTATAAAAGCATTAAGATATAGGGTTAGAATTTGAAGATTCCGATTCAGTTGCAACAGGAGCCGCTTGTTTTTCCTGCTTTTGCTGTGCAGGCGTATCTGGATAAATCAGATATTTTGCGCGCTTATCTGCATTTGCATCTGAAGGTAAATGCAATGCACCAGACTGACCACAAGCGGTCAGCAGCACAGCGCTTGCTAATACAATAATTTTATAATTCATAAAACGATACATAAACGTACCTAATGAAAAGATTTTTCCGAGTATAACGTGATCAACCCGCGGATAAAAGAAAAGCCCTGTAATTCCAAGTGAGCTTTTTGCCATTCTGCACTAAATTTAAGCAAAATTTGATGGTGCTGTTTTCAATCCTTATTTGTCTTTATTTCTAGCTCGATCAGGCTATTGATTTCACTGAAATAGCATATCAATTTGAATGCTGTTTAATACAAATCGAAACGCTAATAAACAGTCTGTTTTAACTTAAAATAAGTCCATATCCAAATAAAAAAGCTGCCCCCTCAGGAGCAGCTTTTTTATGTTTTTACATCAGATCAAAAATGTAAATTAATGGTGCTTTTTCTTATAAAAACCGAAATAGCCAATAATCAAAATGATGAACCAAATTGGGCTCACCATGAGCGCTTTCATGGTATCTGCTTCTAATGACAAAACATAAATCATGCCGATGAAGAAGATAATCACGAGCCAGCAAGTATATAAGCCGCCCGGCAATTTAAAGGTTGATTTCGCATGCAGCTCAGGACGAGTTTTATAGTAAACGATATAGCTCCAGATAATCATGAGCCATACGCAGATAAATAAAATCGTCGACAGTGTAGTTGCTAAAGTGAAGGCTTCAACCGTGTTCGGTACGAAATACTGTAATGCCGCACCCAACAGTAAACAAACTGCCGAGAAATACAACGCATTTGCCGGAACTGCACGTGAGTTTAGACGGCCAAACGCTTTTGGACCTTGCTCTTCACGAGATAAACCAAACAACATACGTGAAGTCGAGAACACACCACTATTCATCGATGACATAACTGATGACAACACAACCAAGTTCATAATAATCGCAGCAGCAGCAATACCGGCTTGGCTAAACAAGTTCACGAATGGTGAAATGCTTGGGTCAATGGCATTCCATGGCGTAACGGACATCACAATCACAAGTGCCAGCACATAGAAAATAATGATACGAATCGGAATCGAGTTCACAGCTTTAGGCAAGTTGTGTTCTGGATCTTTGGTTTCTGCTGCCGTAGTACCCACGAGTTCTACGCCGACAAAGGCAAAAATGGCGATTTGGAAACCTGCCAAGAAGCCAGTTACTCCTGTTGGGAATAGACCACCATGTGACCATAAATGTGTGAATGATGCGATTTCACCTGTCGATGAGGTAAAACCGGTAAAGATCATCCAAAGACCGACACCAATGAGCACCACGATTGCAATAATCTTAATCAGTGCAAACCAAAACTCTAACTCACCAAAAAGTTTAACCGTAACAAGGTTTAAACCCATGATAAATACAATGGCGGCAACACTGATCATCACCCCTTCTTCGGGCGAGAATGGGTTACCTCCATTAAAGAATTGCAGGTAATAAATAATGGCCGATAAATCTGCAATCCCTATAGTGATCCAGCACAGCCAATAGGTCCAACCCACAAAATAACCTGCCCACGGGCCGATTAAGTCGGTTGCAAAATCGATAAAAGATTTATATTCAAGATTTGATAGTAATAACTCGCCTAATGCACGCATGACGAGGAAAACCATAAAACCAATAATCATATAGATAATAAGGATGGACGGACCAGCTAAACTGATGGTCTTTCCTGACCCCATAAATAAACCTGTACCAATCGCACCACCAATCGCAATCAATTGCAGGTGTCGGTTGGACAAGCTTCGTTTCAAATCGCCGCTATTTGCGTGCGAACCATGAATTTCATTTGACATTATTTAATTCAACTTCGCGTTCCAATTGCGACAAATTAACGTAAAAATTTCAGAAAATACAAAATTATTTTTCATCATCTATATTTTCGGATTAAGTGACAAAGTTAATTTATTTTTCTTATATATAAAAATCTTAGCGCCAGTTCACATTTTAAAGCGACCAATAAAACAACAATTTACTTGTAATAACTTAAATTTTATGCAAAAAATATTTTACCAACGATAAAAAATTATGCCAAAAATCATGGAAGTTTCTAACAATGGCATATCAATTGCTACAGATATCAAAAATGTAGCATTCACTCACTCTGGGCCGATAAGAAGAAGATACTATGCAAGAAATTCAAAATATCATGGAAACACTCAGTGGATGGGTCTGGGGCCCATACATGTTGGTCCTCATTGTCGGAACAGGTGTATTCCTCACCTTCCGATTACTTTTCTGGCAATTCCGCATGTTGCCTTTCGCATTCAAACAAGTCTTTGGCAAGCATCCTAAAGCCGATCATCATGATGGCGATATTTCACATTTCGCCTCACTTATGACCGCACTTTCAGCCACCATTGGTACAGGTAATATTGCCGGTGTAGCCACCGCTTGTGTACTCGGTGGTCCGGGCGCAGTGTTTTGGATGTGGATGACCGCGCTCTTTGGTATGGCAACCAAATATGGTGAAGGTGTACTCGCTGTAAAGTTTCGTCATAAAAATGAAAATGGCGAAATGAACGGTGGTCCGATGTATTACATCGAACGTGGACTTGGGCCTAAGTGGAAATGGTTGGCAGTGGTATTTGCCCTATTTGGTACTTTGGCATCCTTTGGTATTGGTAGCTCAGTACAGTCGAACACTGTCGCGCTTGCTGTGCAAAACAGCTTAGGGATCAGCACACTCACCACTGCAATCGTTATCACCATATTCTCTGCACTCGTTATTTTAGGCGGCATCAAATCCATTTCTAAAGCCTCTTCATTTATTGTTCCAATTATGGCGGTAGGTTATGTATTGGGTGGCTTAATCATTATTTTCACCAACCTTGAATTGGTGATCCCTGCACTAAAAATGATCTTTAGCTATGCATTTACGGGCGAAGCTGCTGCGGGTGGTGCGATTGGTGCTGCGATTCGTTATGGTGTGGCACGTGGTGTATTCTCTAATGAAGCAGGTATGGGCTCAGCACCCATTGCCGCTGCGGCTGCAAAAACTGACCACCCAGCACGTCAAGGTCTTGTCTCTATGACAGGTACGTTCTTAGACACCATCATTGTTTGCTCAATTACAGGTATCGTACTTGTCATGGGCTTCATCATGGCAGGACAAAGCTTTGGTGATCAAACGGGTGCCGTACTGACGATTAGTGTTTTTGACAAACTACTTCCTGGCTTCGGTGGTTGGGTCGTGACTTTCGGTATTATTTTCTTCGCTTATTCAACCATTCTGGGTTGGAGCTATTATGGTGAAAAATGCTGTACATACCTCTTAGGTGAAAAGTCAGTACTGATTTATCGCTTAATTTACATCGCATCAGTCTTTGTCGGCTGTGTCGTAACACTCGATCTCGTTTGGTTATTTGCCGATACCTTTAACGGTTTGATGGCTGCACCAAACTGTATTGCACTGTTATTGCTCTCAGGCATCATTGTAAAAGAATCGAAAGATTTTATTGAACGTCGTAAATCAGGTGAGTTGTACTAATACCTGCATCCTGCTCAACAAAAAGCCACGTGAATTCACGTGGCTTTTTTATTCGGACTGAAAATTGATATTTACTTATTGAATCGTGCCAATTTGACCATCATCAAATTTGTCGTTTTTCGTCTTGCTTTCATTGGCCGCTTCATCTTTTGGATCTGATCCAGCATCTTCAATAAAGCCTTCACCAAATTGGTCACCAAACTCATTTTCAGCATATTCAGAATCTACAGCACTGGCTTCCATCAAATCAGCTTCGATTTCTAGGGCAATTTCCAAGGATAAAGAAAAGAACAACACCCCCTGAATTTTCATGTTCCCTTGTTCATCTTCAAGATATTCACTGAGAGTTTTATAAGCAGGGCTGCTTTCATCAAAAGGTACGTCAAGGTATAAATCACCTGTATAGCTATCGATCAAAGACTCACCTTCTAGCCCCATACAAGGGAAATAGTCGATATTTTGCAGGTCAAACCAGTGCATAACATCATTACGCACTATATTTTTTTCAGGATGCTGATGATCATATTCTTCAAAATGCACAAATAACACATCACGATTTTTTTCACGTGCGATGGCATCGATATGTCGTAATAGTTCAGTCATGTGGTGACCCATTTCAAAAAATATAATGCGCTATTATAAAGTGCTTACCCTGTAAAAGTGCATCTGTTGAAAATAAAACGACATCAATTGACCTTCAACAGTCATTTCATGCGATAAAAACTTGGTTTTTCGATGTATTCACCGCTATGCTGTGACTCAATTTGAGTTTGTGCACAGTAAATATTATGGCGAAAGCAAAAAGTGTCTATCGATGTGAACAATGTGGTGCTGATCATCCCAAATGGGCCGGTCAATGTACCGAATGTGGTGAATGGAATTCATTAGTCGAAGTCAATATTGCACCCGCCGTTACACACCGTGCACAGCCTAAAATGGGCGGTGGCTATGCAGGTCAAGCCGCAGCAGTGACCACCTTAAATCAAGTTTCTGTTTCGCATGAAACCCGAATGGCAACAGGTATTGGTGAATTTGACCGTGTGCTTGGCGGTGGACTGGTCACAGGTTCAGTAGTGCTGATTGGTGGTGACCCCGGCATTGGTAAATCCACTATTTTGCTACAAACCGCAACCTATATGGCGGCGAGTAAAAGTTCTGCCTTATATGTCACTGGTGAGGAATCTTTGTCTCAAGTGGCTCTACGTGCCCAGCGCCTAGATTTGCCGACCGATCAACTCAAAGTCATGGCCGAAACCTGTGTCGAGCGTATTTGCGAAGTTTTGGCACATGAACGCCCTGCCGTTGCCATTTTAGATTCGATCCAAACCCTATACACCGAGACACTCCAGTCTGCGCCGGGCGGTGTTTCCCAAATTCGTGAATCGGCTGCACTCCTGACTCGCTTTGCCAAAAATAGTGGCACTGCACTGTTTATTGTCGGTCACGTAACGAAAGAAGGTTCTTTGGCAGGCCCTCGCGTGCTTGAGCACATGGTCGATTGTGTTTTGTATTTTGAAGGTCAGTCTGACTCGCGCTTCCGTATGATTCGTGCAGTGAAAAACCGTTTTGGTGCAGTCAACGAGCTTGGTGTATTTGGCATGACCGATAAAGGTCTGCGCGAGGTATCAAACCCATCCGCTATTTTCCTGAGTCGTTATGATGAAGCCATTCCGGGTTCCATTGTCATGATTAGCCGTGAAGGTACACGTCCACTTTTAGTTGAAGTTCAGGCTTTGGTAGATGATGCGCACGGACAACCTCGACGCGTAGCCTTAGGTTTAGAACAAAACCGTTTAAACATGCTTTTAGCCGTTATGCACCGTCATGGTGGCGTACAAACTGCAGGACAAGATGTCTATGTCAATGTCGTCGGTGGCTTAAAAATCACGGAAACCGGTTCTGACCTTGCGGTACTTTTAGCCTGTGCCTCTAGCTTAAGAGCTAAAGCCCTGCCACAGCATTTGGCGGTATTTGGCGAAGTCGGACTTTCAGGCGAAATCCGTCCTGTACCCAATGGACAGGAACGACTCAAAGAAGCCATTAAGCATGGTTTTAAAACCATTATTTTACCTCGTGGTAATGCACCGCAAAAACCCATTTCAGGTGTAGAGATTATTTCTGTCGCACGTTTACATGAGGCGTTGAGTCAGGCAATTACGCTGACCGATGAGTCTTAGTCACGTTGATTAGTTTATTTTGAATGAATTTTCAATTTTTTACCGATGTTCTATTGAAATTCAATACAAATGGCGGCATAACTAGATGGCTATTTTAACTTTATATAGATATAGGAAAATTTGATGGAAGTTCGACAGCGTGGTTTGATGACTGCTCTTTTAACAGCAGCCCTTTTGGTAGCGCCGATTGCAGAAGCGAAACGTGCCGGTGGTGGTAAAAGCCATGGTATGAGCCGTCAAGCTGCTCCAACTCAGTCTTATCAGCAACCTCGTCAATCTGCTCCTGTTCAACAGCCTGCAACTGCTGGCGCTCCAGCAAAATCTGGCTCGAATGTGGGCGGAATGGTTGCTGCTGGTGTGGCTGGTGCTGCAATTGGTGCTGTCGCTGCAAATGCGATGGCCGATGACAATAACGGTCAAGCAGCTTCTGAAGCGCAAGCTCAACAACAGGAAGAGAAAGGTGGTATTCCAGGCTGGATCTGGATTTTACTTGCCGCTGCTGTTGCCTTCTTCATTTTCCGTAAGATGGGCGCAAAAAAAAAACTAACCACTAACAATCCGTATGCGCCAAACAGCGGTGCAAACAATGCACCGTTTGGCCAACAAAATGCTGCACCTCGTGCAGGCAATGACAATACGAATATTTTTGGTAATTCTGTAGGCGGTAATTCAGCAGCTTCAAATGCTCCATTTGGTGCAGCTGCTGCAACGAACGCGCCTTTTGGTGCTGCCTATACCAACAGCGGCAATCAATTGCCTGATGGTACAGAGCCAGCAACATTTTTACGTGTTGCACGTCAGCGTTTTAACCACATTCAATCGATGAATACGGCAAGCAACATTTCTGAAATTCAGCGTTACTTAACGCCTGATCTTTACCAGTCTATGTATAACGACATTATGGCGAATAAAGATGAAGACGTTGCTGAGTTTTCTAACTTAAATGCTATGGTGGTCGATTCTGCTAACGAAAATGGTCAATACGTTGTAAGTGTGCGTTTTACAGGTACTGTAAGTGAAGACTTAAATAGCCTGCCACAGCCTTTTGCTGAAGTATGGCATTTTGTTAAACCTGCGGGTTCTGATCAAGACTGGTTAGTTGCAGGCATTCAACAAGAGCAATAATGTAGACAATTAAGCATTCTTGCATTCTAAAATAGCGACTTCGGTCGCTATTTTTTTGCCTTTATTTCCCCTCTTTTTAAATCAATTTCTACTCAGCATGCTGAAATATCAATAATTATGTGAATACATTATTCTAATTATTAATAATAATTGTTATCATTTAGATTAACTTTAATACAATTTCCAAGCGCTTAAGTATTTTATGAATAGCTCACCACCTGAGGCACTCGTGACACCCCTCAAATCTGCGCTGCCTAAAACGCGTAAAGACACTCCTTCTCTATTGACCTATCGCTTGATGATTTTCTATCGCTTTGCCCTCGCTTTAGTGGGCGGATATGTTGTCGCAATGCTATCTGCCATCGTAATTGCAGATGTATTTAGCGAAGACCGTGGAAGTGCAGCCATGAGTGCAACTTTAATTTCATTTATCCTGTGGAGCTGTGCATTTATTTGGGTCTTTATGGTGAATAAAACCCTCAAAGCAACTTTAGGCATTGTGATCCCTGCGGTGTGTTTGTATGCCATTTACATGATGATGGGAAGCTAAAATGCGTGTTGATGCAAAAGTAGAGGGGCCTCGCCAGTCCATGTCTTGGCTGCATACATGGGCTAGCCTAATCTTAGGTTGGTTGCTGTATGCTATTTTCCTGACCGGAACCCTGAGCTTCTTTAAAAATGAAATCAATGTTTGGATGACACCTGAGCTGCATCAATCTGTTCCAGCCAGTTCACAAGTCCAACAAACTGAAGTCGCACTGAATTATTTACAGCAAAATCATCCGAATGCAGGTGCTTGGAATATTTTGCTGCCAAATACGCGTCAAAATGCCACATTAATTACCGTTCGTGAACAAGGTGAAGACCCTCGCGCACGCCGTGGTGGTAAACAAATCTACATTGATAGTGCTACAGGTGAAGTACTTGAGCCGCGCGATACGCGTGGTGGTAATTTTCTCTATCGTTTCCATTTCGAACTTTATGGTATGCCACGTATGTGGACGCGATGGTTTGTCGGGATAGCGACACTGTTGATGTTAGTTGCCATCATTAGTGGTGTGATTACTCATAAAAAAATCTTTAAAGATTTCTTTACGTTCCGTTCAGGCAAAGGACAACGTTCTTGGCTCGATGCACATAATGCAACCGCAGTATTTGCGCTTCCTTTCCACATCATGATCACCTTTAGTGGCCTGTTGCTGCTGTTATTTACGATCATGCCTTGGGGGATTGAACGTATTTATGAAAACCGGGGACAATTTTTACAAGAACAAAATCGTGCTTTGGTTCAAGAAAATAAACCTGAAGGACGTGAATCTGCTCAAGGACGCGAAGAACGTGGCGAACGCCCACAGCAAGCCCGTGCCAATTCTGCACAAAACCCAGGTGAAAATCGCGCTGAGGGCCGTGGTGAAGGTCGAGGAGATCATCGCTCTAAACGTGAAGAGCAACCTGTTGTTGCTGCACCGCTGACCAACTTAGCACCAATCGTGACTGCGGTTCAGGCTGAATGGAAAACTAATCCTATTAGCACCGTTAGCATCATTGCACCGAATACAGACCAAGCTAAAATTGAGCTACGCGCCTTACATGGTGAAAGTGTTGCATATCGAAATGTCTATGCAAGCAAACAATTTGATGGCGTAACTGGCAAAGACTTAACTGACGAAAGTGCCAAGTTAAAGCACCCTTCTGTACCGATGGGTATTTACAATGTAGTGACCACGCTACATGAAGCACGCGGTGTAGACTTAGCTCTACGTTGGCTGCTGTTTATTTCAGGAATTGTAGGCACCCTGATGGTCGCTACAGGTCTCATTTTGTGGTGTGTAAAACGTGCGCCGCAACAGCAAAAACAAGGCTTTAAATCATTTGGCTACCGCACGGTTGAAGTGACCAATATTGCAGCGATTATTGGTTTACCCATTGCCTGTGCAGCATTTTTCTATGCCAACCGTTTTATTCCCTCACAGCTTGAAAACCGTTCGGAATTAGAAATTCGAAGTTTCTTTATTGTTTGGCTACTGACGCTTGTTTATGCGATGTTCCGTACACACCGTCAAGCGTGGCTAGAACTTTTAGCTTTTGCCACAGCAATTTTTGCCTTACTGCCGATTGTAAACTTCATGACTGGTGGTCAAGCGCTTTGGAATACCATGGCAAATGGCCAATGGATGATTGCCTCCTTTGATCTTGCAATGTGGCTTTTGGCTATCTTGTTTGCCTATTCATTTTACAAAGTGAAAAAGCATAAAGGACTGCCTGTTAAAAAAGCGCGTGCCACAAAGGAGGCTGAAGCATGATGTTCTTTCTCCTGATTTGGGCACTGAGTAGCTTAGGTTTTTTTGCCTTGGCAAGCAGCATGTCTAAACATCAAAAGCAGTTTTACAGCAAAGAGTTAAGTGTGGGCCAAACACGGTTAGCCACGCTGATCGGCTGGGCGCTATTGATCATCGCCTTGATAATTTGCCTCTCTCTTGGAACGCCGAGCAATAACATCAGTTATTGGTTTGGCGCGCTGACTATTGCGGCTTTATTTGTCGGGCTATGTATTAGTTATATCGCTGAATACTTTTGGAAAATTATTGGTGCATTGGTTGTCGTATTTGTATTGTCAGCAGTGTTATTGAAATTTTAATTCATTAGACAAGCTTCTCTAAACATTCTCTAAACATTGAAAGCCAATCTTCGGATTGGCTTTTTTCATGCCAACCGATTAGGCTATGCCTATTCTGCTCTTTTGGATTACACATGTCTGAACTTTCGATCTCTCCTGCTTTATATAACCGCGCCATGGCAGGAAATAAAGATGCTCAATTTGAACTGGCTGAAATTTATATGCAAAGTGAAAATGATGAGCATGTTGAACTTGCTGAAGAATGGGCACTCAAAGCAGCTCAGTTAGGTCATGTAGAAGCGATGTATTGGCTGGGTGAAGGCTATGCAGTCTATGCCAAAGACATGCTCGAAGAAGATCCTGAAGAATCTAAAACCTATTTTGAGCATGCACACCGCTGGTTAGAACAAGCGGCAAAACATGACCATCCTGCTGCAATTTTAGAACTCGCCAATTTTTACCGCCGTGGTGATGTGGTGGAAAAAGATGTCGCTAAATCCATTGAACTGGTTGAACAATCTGCAAAATTAGGTGAAGTTCAGGCCATGCGTGACTTAGCTTTTATTTATGCCAATGGCTTAGGCATCGACGCTGATGAAGAAAAAGCAGATTTTTGGAATGAAAAAGCCAATGTGGCTGAGCAGTAATCCAATTCTTTTCTAAAAAATAAAGCCCATCTCATGATGGGCTTTTTGCTTTTAACAAAATGGCTCAGCTCGCCACATAATCATTTACATCCACAATAATGACTTGTCGGCAAATGCCTTCCGCACCACGCTGCTGTTCAAATACGTCTGCTGGCATGGCATCAAAGCTGTCAAAGAAACTGATCTCTGTCTCATCAATGTCATACACCAAGGAATGATTCCCCACTCCGTCTAGGGTGTCGTAATAGACAATCACAAACTGATTTTGTTCAAAAGCCTGCTGGATTTGTGCATAGCCAATTGCAGGTAATATAGACAGTTCCAATTGATCCGCTTCTGCATAGCTGCGTTTTTCACTGTCTTGCAGCTCAGGATCATGCTCTGTGTAAAACTTTACTTGAAAGCCAAACTTTTTCAGTCCTACAGCCAAACCAATGGTTGTTGTGCCATGGCCAGCTTCATAAGCGCAAACTTCGATGAGCTGCTGAATGTCTGCATCTATACCTAAGTGCTGCAGCAACATCCACACTGCATAAATGCCGCCATTGGCTTCTAAATTTGCCAACTCATCAGGTATTTCCATCGACATATATCAAAACTCAAAATTGCTTATGGACGATGATAAACAAATCGCAGCAGTTTTGCCTGCAAGTTTTAATCCAGACCTGATTTCACATGCACAAAAATAATGTCCAAATCTTGTTTGGGCACAAAATTCTTTTCAACCATTTGAAACTGCGTAGCGCTGATTTTCTTCACTTTACCTGCCCAGCAAAAAGAAACCAACTCTCCTGCATCACGCTCGATAGTCAGTTTAAAATCTTGAATAGGCTTTGCCCAATTGGCACCAGTTTTTAAGATATAGCCCAGCGCTTGAAATGGTGCATGCTGTGATTTAGCCTTTCTGAGTCCTGCCTTAAAGTTTTGATCCATACAATAACTTTTATTATATTCATCAGGATATAAAGCCACAGACCCACCCACTAGCGGTGCATATTGATGCTGTACACGTGTGAGCGCATTGGCTTTAAACGTTTGCTTCCAACTGTAAATCACCTGAGACGACCATGAAATGGTTTCATTCGGATCTTTGGGCAATACTTTTTGCAGCGCTGCATTTTTACAGTTTCTAAGCTTTGCCTCAAAAGTTTTATATTCAACATCTTGCCTGCTCCACGGATTCAGCATGTCTTTTTCCGTAAATCCGCATTGCTTAAAACTCTCAGTCATATCAATCGGGGCTGTTTTCTCATTTTTTTGAATAAAAGTGCGCACGTGCATTTCAGGCTGAATCGTTTTTCCATTCACTTGAACTTTAAAACTTTTGAGCAGCTTTTCTGTATTGGCAAAATCAGATTCAAAGAAGTTTTCTACTTTTGGCAACGGAAATAAGACCGTTTCAGTGACATCTTTATTGCTTAAATTTTTAAACTGGTAATCAACCTTAATAATTTTTTTACTAATAAACAGGTCTTCACTGAACATTTGAATATCTTTATTTTTCAGGTATTGCACACCGCCTGTTGCCACATAACCCGTTGAGTCATTGGCGAATACAAAAGCTGGTAGAAGCATGGGTACTATAAATAATTTTTTATTCATTACTTCAAACCTTTACTATAAAAATCTATGGTTAAAATTTCATTGAGAATATATATTGATTCAAAATCACCCTAATAAAATGTTATTAATATATGGCATACCAAGCAACAATTCTAAATGTAATGATTGCATCACCGAGTGATGTTGCAGAAGAAAGGCAATTAGTACGAGATGCTATCTATGAGTGGAATGCAATTCATTCAAAACAGTTTGGTGTAATGCTAAATCCGATTGGTTGGGAAACACATGTTGCGCCTGAAATGGGGAGTCGTCCTCAGGAAATTATCAACAAACGAATTTTAGAAAATTCGGATATTTTAATTGGTATTTTTTGGACTCGCTTAGGCACTGAGACTGGGGAATATGTGAGCGGAACTGTCGAAGAAATTTCTAAACATATAGCCTCCAATAAATTAACCTCTATTTATATATGTGATAGACCTTTTCGACCAAGCCAATTTACAGATCAATACGATAAATTAAAAAATCAAATCAATGAATGGAAACCCAGTGGGGGTATTACAGTTTTATGATGATCTAATAGTTTTTAAACAAAAAATTAAAGACCACTTATCTCTTCACATTCAACAAAATGAATATATTCAATCAACATTATCCAATACGATTTCATTAACAGCTGCTAAATCAGACACTCAAAATACAATTGAGCCAACAAATGAAATGATTCAATTAATTTTGAATGCAGGCGAAACCGAAAGTGAAATACTCTTTAACCAAGGCATTGATCACACACACATTCATGCTGGAAAATTTAATTTAGATTTAAAAACTCCTAGAGAAATAGCCTCATGGAAAGTACACTTCAAGAATTAGAAAATTTAGGGTTAATTAAAGATGAAGGATATGAAGGCCGACTATTTAACCTTACAAATACAGGATGGAAAGCTTTTGATCAAATAAAAGCCCAGCTTGAGAAAAATACCTGATATTACTCTTTTCAACTTGGAACAATTTTCGATTCCAAGTACAATACTGCCCTAGTCGAGGGATGCTGCGACTTTCTTATAGGCACTAAATATAAGATCGCTAGGCTCGACGATTCGGTTGGACACTCGTTCCAATCAACAACGGCATCCGCGAACTGAATGATCAATTGTTTTTATTAAGGAGATCGTGATGAACGCGGTTAATGCTTCATTTACAGATTATAAAGTTGCCGACATTTCACTAGCTGACTACGGCCGTAAAGAAATCAAACTCGCAGAAGCAGAAATGCCAGCCCTAATGGGTCTTCGCAAACGCTATGCAGCGGCTAAACCGCTTGCTGGCGCGAAAATCCTAGGCTGTATCCACATGACTATTCAAACTGCAGTTTTAATTGAAACTCTAGTTGAATTGGGCGCAGAAGTTCGCTGGACTTCGTGCAACATCTTCTCTACTCAAGACCACGCTGCTGCTGCAATCGCTGCTGCGGGTATTCCAGTATTTGCTTGGAAAGGCGAAACTGAAGAAGAATACATGTGGTGTCTTGAACAGCAAATCAATGTAAACGGCACACCTTGGGATGCCAACATGATTCTGGACGATGGCGGTGACTTAACTGCACTTGTTCACGAAAAATACCCAGAAGTAATTGCTAAAATCCACGGTATTACTGAAGAAACCACTACAGGTGTTCAACGTCTTTACGAAATGCACCGCGACGGTACTTTAAAAGTTCCTGCAATCAACGTAAACGACTCTGTAACTAAGTCTAAAAACGACAACAAATACGGTTGCCGTCACTCTCTAAATGATGCCATCAAACGTGGTACAGATATGCTTTTATCTGGCCGCCGTGCGCTTGTGATCGGTTATGGCGACGTAGGTAAAGGTTCTGCTCAATCACTTCGTCAAGAAGGCATGATTGTACGTGTAACTGAAGTTGACCCAATCTGCGCAATGCAAGCATGCATGGATGGTTTCGAAGTTGTTGCTCCGTACAAAAACGGCGTTCAAACTGGCAAGAAAGAAGACATCAACCTTGACCTTCTTCAAAATACTGACTTGATCGTAACGACTACTGGTAACTACCATGTATGTGACGCAGCAATGCTTGATTCATTAAAAGCGGGCGCTGTGGTTTGTAACATCGGTCACTTCGACACTGAAATCGACACTAACTATTTACGTGGTTATAAGTGGGTTGAAGTTAAGCCACAAGTTCACCAAGTGTATCGTTCAGAAAATGAAAATGATTACCTTATTCTTCTTTCAGAAGGCCGTTTGGTGAACCTTGGTAATGCAACCGGTCACCCTTCACGTATTATGGATGGTTCTTTTGCCAACCAAGTATTGGGTCAAATGCACCTATTCGCTGAAAAATTTGCTGATCTTCCTGAAGATCAAAAACAAGCTGCGATCCGCGTAGAACTTATTCCTAAGAAATTAGACGAAGAAGTTGCTGCTGCAATGGTTGCAGGTTTCGGTGGCGTATTAACGACTTTGACTCAAGAACAAGCGGATTACCTCGGTGTTCAAGTTGAAGGCCCGTTCAAAGCTGAGGCTTATAAATACTAAGTTTTATAAATACCTCTCCCTAACCCTCTCCTGAGCGTGCTTCAAGCACTGCTTTGAAGCTCAGCGCAAGAGAGGGAACTCTTCATTGTGAAAGCAAATTTGTTGTTAACTCCAAATAACTATTACTTTCATAATGGAAGTCCCTTCTCCCTCTGGGAGAAGGTTAGGATGAGGGGATTTTTTTAAATAAAAGTATTTATAAAAAAAGGATTTGAACATGTCAAAACAGATTCCTATTTCCTTTGAGTTCTTTCCGACCAAAACTGATGCGGGCGCGGAAAAACTTAAAGTTGTACACCAAGAACTACAATTATTAAATCCTGAATTTTTCTCTGTAACATACGGCGCAGGCGGTTCTACCCGTGAACGTACTTTGTCTACATTGAATGATTTCAATGGTAAAGGCACGCCTGTTGCTCCTCACCTTTCTTGTATTGGTGACAGCAAAGAACGTATTGCTGAATTGCTGGATTTGTATAAATCGCAAGGCATTGACCGTATTGTTGCGCTGCGCGGTGACTTGCCCTCTGGTCAGGTGGGCTTAGGCGAATTGCCTTATGCAACAGATCTTGTGCGTTTCATCCGTGAACATACAGGTGATCACTTCAAAATTGAAGTGGCGGCTTATCCTGAAATGCATCCGCAAGCAGACAGCTTTGATCTCGACATCAAACGTTTCTGCGATAAAGCCAATGCAGGCGCTAATGCAGCACTCACACAATTCTTCTTTAATCCAGATGCCTATTTCTACTTTGTAGAGCGCATTCAAAAAGAAGGCGTGAACATTCCTGTCGCTCCAGGCATTATGCCGATTACCAATGCAAGCAATTTAATTCGTTTTGCTGATGGTACAGGTGCAGAAATTCCTCGCTGGATTCGCAAACAGCTTGCGACTTATGGCGACGACACAGCGTCAATCAAAGCCTTTGGTCATGAAGTGATTGTGAAACTTTGCGAACGCCTGATTGCTGGTGGTGCGCCAAGCCTGCACTTCTACACCATGAATACCACTGACCCTACACGTCAACTTGTGAAAGACCTCGGTCTTGCATAAGACATTTCGACCTTTTTGAGAGTAAAACTTTAATGCCACGTTTTTATATTGAAGCTGATTTAACTGTTGATACGACTGTTGAATTAACGGAAACAGTGTTTCATCACTGGGTAAAAGTTTTACGTGCTCAAGTGGGCGAAACTGCCACTTTGTTCAATGGGCAAGGTGGCGAATACCATGTTGAATTGGTTGAAGTCGCTAAAAAGTCGGCTGCCGTCCAAGTTTTGCAATTCAATCCAAGCAATCGCACACCACATTTTACAGCACTATTGGGTCAAGTGATGAGCAAAGGCGACCGCATGGATTATGCAATTCAAAAAGCGGTGGAACTCGGTGTTTCTGAAATTCAACTACTCACATCCGAACGTTGTGAAATGCGTTTGAAGTACGATCGTGATCAAAAGAAACTCGACCATTGGCAAAGCATTGCTATTGCTGCATGTGAACAATGTGGTCTCAACATTGTCCCTAAAGTACTTGCGCCCCTTTCCCTTGAAAAATGGTTGGAGAGTAATCTACCGACAACCAAGTTGGTACTCGCACCCAATAAAGATGAAGTTGATGTATTAGCAGATGCTGACCCGCACTTTGCCTTACTGATTGGCCCTGAAGGTGGCTTGAGCGAAGCCGAGATCAGCGCAGCAAATGAGAAAGGTTTTGTGAACTGGTGTATCGGTGAACGTGTCCTTCGCACAGAAACTGCACCTGTAGTTGCACTTTCAATTTTAAATTATAAATTTATTTAATTTTTACTCGATGGTTCATCTGAAAGCATCAATGATGGCATCCTTGATATTGCTTTTTATTTGTAACGCAATTACCCTAGAGTCAATAAAAACAAATGATTTGTTACTAAGAATAAACAAATACTCTCAGGAACAATACAAATACAACGATCTAAATTTGGTTAAGGCAGGGTTTTTATATTCATGACGTATAAACAAGATGAATATATCAAGCAGTACAATCATACTGCTCAAATTGCGAACACGATTCGCCATAGCCGCTATTTTTTAGTCAGTATTCTGATTATTTGCTTATATATTTTTTCGATATATCAAATTTTTTATAAATCACCATCTTTATATTTCAATATTTGGTTTATTTTTACCGAAGTTTTTGTCAGTTTATGCTGGCTGATTAGCACCGTTTATTTTAAACCTGAACAATATTCACTGATGATTGCGCATCGTTGGCTACAATTTCAGTGTTTTTCAGTCGGTACGCTTATTGCGAGCGGTATCTTTTTAATTTTTTACTATTTACCTGCGACCAATCAAAGCTTTGAACCGATTCAGGCCTTAACGCTCTCAGCCCTACTCTTGATCGTGACGCAAACCTTTGGTTTGACCTATTTAACGCAAAAACTCAATTATTTTTGTTTAGCCTTTATCCCGTCTATCGTGCCGTATCTGATTGCACAGTTCTTTTTCTTAGATAGTTCAAATCACTTATTTAGCCTGAGTATTAATTTTGGGCTCATTGTGATTCTAATGTGCGCCATGACGTCATATCGAATTCATCGTCGTGTATCGACTTTACATGCAAAAAACAACCTACTGGTTGATAGTGCCAAGCAACAAGTCAAATGGACTGATGAACTGTGTCAGCAGCTCCAAGATGAAGTCAACAAATCACGAGACATCGAATTACAGCTACAACTGGGTAACCAAATCCTTGAACAGAAAGTTAAAGAGCGGACCTTCGACATTGAGCAAATGAATAAGGATTTAGAAAACCAACAAGCCAATTTAGTCCTTGCGCATGAAATCGCCGGTTTACGTCCTTGGGATTGGAATATCAAAGACCGTAAAATCGTTGTCACCAACTATAAGCAAGAAAAAACCCTTAGACATTCGAAAGAGCATCAGCAACAGTTACAACATGTGATCCATCCTGATGATATCCCTCATTTTAAATCAGCGATGATTCAACATCTACGTGGATTTAAAGACCGTTATGAGGCCACCTATCGGATTCAAAACAGTCAAGGAAAATGGTGTTGGGTACATGATATTGGACGGGTCATTCAACGCGATCCAGATAATCGTAAGCCATTGCGCATGGTCGGTATTCGACGTGATATCCATCAAGAACGGACATCACAAGAACGTTTAAAACTTGCAGCTAGTGTACTCGAACAAGCCGCTGAAGGAATTTTCATTTTAAATGAAGAACTGTGCTATATCGAAGTCAATCCGTTTTACGAACAATTAACCGGATTTAACTACGACCAAATTATTGGCAAACATCTTTTTGATATCACAGCGAATTACAAATCAATTCAACGCAGTATGCACTACTCGATCATTAAACAAGTGCTGAAAATTGGTGAATATGATGGTGAATTGCACGAAAAATTTCTTTCAGGTAAAGAACTGACGCTGTGGATGCATATTAATGCCATTACCGATGATCAAAACCGTGTCACCCATTATATCGGGATCGTTTCAGACCTGACCGAACGTAAATTGCAAGAACAACGCTTATCATATTTAGAAAACTATGACACCTTAACGGATTTACCGAACCGTTTTTATTACAACTATCAACTGCATCAATATTTAGTTTCGCAGCAAGATTCGATTAAACAGTTGGCTGTCATTCGTTTAAACATCGATCGTTTCCGTCCATTAAATGAATATCTCAGCAACAATGGTGGTGATGAACTGTTACGCCAAGTCGCACAGCGTTTACGTCTAACCAATGCCGAAGCTCTGTTTGTCGCACACTTAAATGGCGATGATTTTGCGATTGTGTATGAAATCTCGCACATCCGCCCTTCAGTACAAGAACATTGTGAACGCATCAATAAAGCTTTTAGCATTCCATTTAATATTTTTGGCCAAGAACATGTCATCACCTTATCGATGGGTGTTGCGTTCTATCCTGAGCATGGCCGTCAGTTGGATTATCTGAATAATTGTGCAGAACAAGCGCTAAGCGAAGCAAAAAATTTGGGCGGCAATACCACACGTTATTATTCCAATGAAAATACCGCATTATTAGAGCAAGGGATCTTCTTGGAACGAGACTTGCGTAAAGCCATTCAAAATAATGAGCTGGTGGTGTATTACCAACCGAAGATCAATTTCCGTGATAAAAATATTTATGGTTTTGAAGCCTTAGTGCGTTGGAATCATCCTGAAAAAGGCTTAATACCACCGGGCTTATTTATTCCTCTAGCAGAACAAACCAGTTTAATTTCCGATATCGGGCGTTTTGTCCTGCAAAAAACCGCGCAGCAAATTCGTTTTTGGAATAATTTGGGTTATCAAAATATTTGTGTATCCGTCAATATTGTTGCGCAGCAACTGCGCCGTGGACAATTATTAAATGATTTAGATGAAGCGATAGATGCCAATCAAATTGAGGGTGCCAGTCTGGAACTGGAAATTACAGAATCTTCTTTGGTCGAAAATCTAGATTCAGTACGTGAACTATTAAACGAAATAAAAAAACGTAAAATCAATATTTCACTTGATGACTTTGGTACGGGCTACTCATCACTGTCCTATTTAGCTGATTTCCCAATTGATATCTTAAAAATAGACCGCAGTTTTATCTCTAAAATTGGTGAAAATAAACAATTGGCCATCGTTAGTGCCATGATTGCCATGGGCAAAGCGATGGGCATGACGGTAGTCGCTGAAGGGATTGAAACTGAACAACAGTTACAGTACCTACAAGACTTAGAATGTGATATTGCTCAAGGCTATTTTTTCTCTAAGCCACTGCCACAAGAAGAGGCAACCGTGTTCCTTGAAAATAATATCTCTTCGCCTGCTTATACTTACTTAATATAAGTCACTATGCCTGAGCTATAAGATTGTCTGAAAAAGACGCGACTTCGACTGTCCCAACTGTGCAACTAATGTTATATTCAAGCGGATAAAGCAAGCATTGCAGCTTTATATTGGATAAACAAAACACAATCGAGATACAGATGGACGATCAATCTTTAAAACAGCAGGCTTTGTATTATCACGAATTTCCAACTCCGGGGAAAATCAGCGTTACACCAAGCAAACAATTGGTCAACCAACACGATTTAGCCCTCGCATACTCGCCAGGTGTCGCTGCACCTTGTTTAGAAATTGAACGCGACCCATCTACTGCTGCACTTTACACAGCGCGCGGTAATCTTGTTGCTGTAGTCAGTAACGGTACAGCCGTACTGGGCTTAGGTAACATTGGTCCTTTAGCGTCAAAACCTGTTATGGAAGGTAAAGGCGTTCTATTCAAAAAATTCGCTGGTGTTGATGTTTTTGACATTGAAATTGCTGAAAACGATCCAGACAAAATCGTAGATATCGTTGCAGCATTGGAACCAACTTTCGGTGGTATCAACCTTGAAGACATCAAGGCCCCAGAGTGTTTCTACATCGAGCAAAAACTTCGTGAACGCATGAATATTCCTGTGTTCCATGATGACCAACACGGTACATCAATCATTGTGGGTTCTGCATTACTGAATGCACTTCAACTCAATGGCAAAAAAATTGAAGAAATCAAAATTGTCGCTTCTGGCGCAGGTGCTGCTGCCCTTTCATGTTTGAACTTACTTTGCGCACTTGGCGTGAAAAAAGAAAACATCGTTGTGGCAGATTCACGCGGTTTATTGACGACTAAACGTGAAGGCTTGGATGAGTCGAAAAAGGCATACGTTCAAGACATCGAAGGCTCTCAGCTTGCTGATGTAATGGAAGGTGCGGACATGTTCCTCGGTCTTTCAGCAGCAGGTATTTTGACCAAAGAAATGGTTAAAGTCATGGCGAAAGATCCGATTATCTTTGCCCTTGCTAACCCAGACCCTGAAATTCTTCCTGAACATGCACATGAAGCACGTCCAGACGTGATTATGGCAACTGGTCGTTCAGACTATCCAAACCAAGTGAACAATGCACTTTGCTTCCCTTATATTTTCCGTGGTGCACTAGATGTTGGCGCAACTACGATTAATGAAGAGATGAAGATTGCTTGTGTACATGCGATTGCTCGCATGGCGCATGTCGAAGCTGATGCTGCATCGTATGGTGAAAAATCTGCTTCATTTGGTCGTGATTACCTGATTCCGCGCCCATTAGATCAACGTTTGATTCTTGAAATTGCACCTGCAATTGCACAAGCAGCGATGGATTCTGGTGTTGCAACTCGTCCGATTCAAGACTTCTCTGCATATCGTCAACGTTTATCTGAATTCGTCTACAACTCTGCGTTTATGATGAAACCAATTTTTGCGCAAGCGAAAACTGATCCGAAACGCATTGCATATGCTGAAGGTGAAGATTTACGTGTACTTCGCGCGGTGCAAATTGCTGTTGATGAAGGTTTAGCAAAACCAATTCTTGTCGGTCGTCCTGCAGTCATTGAAGCGAACATCAAGAAATTAGGTCTACGTCTTGAAGACGGCGTGAACATCACTATCGTCGATCAAGAGAAAAACCCTGATTACGATAAGTTTGCTGACGATTACTACAGCATCATGCAACGTAAAGGTGTAACACCTGAATACGCTCAGCGTGAAGCACGTCGTCGCTCTACCCTGATCGCTGCAATGCTGGTTCGTCATGGTGTGGCTGATGGTATGCTATGTGGTACTTATTCTAGCTATGACATTCACTTAGACTTCGTCAGCAATGTGATTGGGCTAAAAGAAGGCCGTAATAACTTCTTCACGCTGAATGCATTAATGCTTGAAGATCGTAACTTGTTTATTGCCGACACTTACATTAACCGTAACCCAACAGCTGAACAGCTTGCTGAAATGACTATTTTAGCGGCTGAAGAAGTCCGCCGTTTTGGTATTACGCCGCGTGTAGCATTGCTTTCTCACTCAAGTTTCGGTTCTGACCAAAATGATCCTAGCGCTCAAAAAATGCGTAAGGTTTATGATATTTTGTCAGAAATTGCACCTGAACTTGAGGTTGAAGGTGAAATGCATGGTGATGCCGCATTGGATGAAAATATTCGTCATTTCGCATACCCGAACTCACGTTTTAAAGGTTCTGCGAACTTGCTGATTATGCCTAATCTGGATGCAGCGAACATTTCGTTCAACTTGTTGAAATCAACTTCAGGTAGTAACGTGACGATTGGCCCAATTCTTTTGGGTGCTGCAAAACCCGTTCATATTTTAACGCCAACAGCGACAACTCGCCGTTTAGTGAATATGACTGCATTGACTGTTGCAGAGATTCAAGAAAACGAAAAATTAGCACTCTAATTTAGTTGACCTGAACACACTTTGTGACTTGAGAAAACCTCTGTTCTGTAGCATGATTGCTCTAAGAATAGAGGTTTTTTCATGCAAGTTTATTTAGTAGGCGGTGCAGTTCGAGATCACTTGCTCGGGCACCCCTATCACGAAAAAGATTATGTCGTTGTCGGTGCAACGCCGGAACAATTACTTGCTCAAGGTTATCAACCTGTGGGTAAAGATTTCCCTGTTTTTCTTCATCCAGAGACCAAAGACGAATATGCCTTAGCCCGTACAGAACGTAAGTCTGGACATGGGTATCATGGCTTTGAATTTTATACCGACGTCAATGTCACACTCGAACAAGATCTCATTCGACGTGACCTCACGATCAATGCGATTGCCATGGATGATGCTGGCCAAATTTATGATCCCTACCATGGTCAACAAGATTTAGAGCGACGCATCCTTCGCCATGTGTCTGATGCCTTCGTCGAAGATCCTTTGCGAGTTCTGCGGATTGCACGTTTTGCAGCACGTTATAAAGCTTTAGGTTTTAAAGTGGCTGAAGAAACACTTGCGCTGATGCAAGAGCTTGCCAAATCTGGCGAGCTTGAAGCCCTCACACCTGAACGCGTATGGAAGGAAACATCCCGTGCATTAATGGAAGACCATGCAGATGAATATTTTGAAGTCTTAAGAGCCTGTGGCGCTTTAAAAGTCTTATTCCCTGAAATTGATGCGTTATACGGTATTCCACAGCGTCCTGAATATCATCCTGAAATAGACTGTGGTATTCATACCATGATGTCATTGCAGCAAGCCTGTCGTGCCAATTATTCTTTGGATGTTCGTTTTGCTGTACTGGTACACGACTTGGGCAAAGCACTCACTCCAGTAGATGAGTTACCACGCCATATCATGCATGAAGAACGTGGGGTAAAACCGGTTACCGAAGTCTGTGACCGTATGCGTGTACCCACCAATACCAAGCAATTGGCCATTTCAGTATGTAAAGAGCATTTAAAATGCCATCAAGCCTTGAGTTTAAAACCGGGGACATTATGGCGTCTGTTACAACGTATGGATGTACTACGCCGTCCTGAACGCGTAGAGGCCTTTGTACAAGCCTGTGAATGTGATTCACGTGGTCGCTTAGGTTTAGAGGATCGTGCCTATCCGCAAGCTCAATACGTTTTAGATGCCATGCAGGTGGTTCGTAATATTAAGGCTGCCGATCTTCCACCTGATGTATCAGGGCCGGATATTGGTGAAATGCTGATTGAACGACGTATCCAAGCCATTGCAGAACTAAAAACCAGTCAATATGCAGTTGAAGCATAATTAGAGCACCTTCGGGTGCTTTTTTAATTTACCTTTTCTATATTTTCCTTTTCTATATTTTTAAAACTTTAACTTTTGCAATATTTCACCTTGCCCTTTCAGATATAGATAAGCTTTGAAAAATATCTGCATTCACATCAAGGCTCATTCATCTATGCTCTAAGGAAAACAAACCATCGAGCTGACAATATGCATCCCCAAATTCGTCCACTACACCTCCCAAAAGATCTCCTCGACATTCATCAACTCACACTCCAATTGGGTTATGAAATACCACCAGAGCGACTCCAACAGCATTGGCAGTTGATTCATTTGGATAAGCATTATCAAACCTTGGTGATGATGGCTGATGACCGCGTCATTGGTTATGCAGGTTTTATCCAACAATACAGTTGGGAGTTTGAGGAAGGATTTATTCGGATTCAGGCTTTTGTCATTGATGCCAGTTATCGCGGTCAAGGTTTAGGGCGACGCTTCATGCAAGCCATTGAGCAAAGCGCTCGGCGACAAGGTCTAAAACGTATTTTACTCAACAGTGGTAATCGTCCTGAACGCTATGCCGCACATGCTTTTTATCAAAATTTAGGGTTTGAAGCCTATAGTTTGGGTTTTACTAAACATTTAAATTGATCGGCCAATTTTACCATCAGCCGATCAAGACATTTTTTAAGAAATATCAGCTGGGAAACTAATGACTTTTTCAAGTTTTAACTGATTCGTTGCCACCATTAGCAATCGATCAATGCCTAAGGCTATACCTGCACACTCACTCATATACGGTAATGCAGCAAGCAAATATTCATCAATCGGCATCACATGCAAGCCAAGTTTAGCGCGCTCTGCATTATCCGCCTCAAAACGACGGCGTAAAACGTCTGCATCAATCAGTTCATCATAAGCATTTGCTAACTCTAAACCTTCGATATATAGCTCAAATCGTGCTGCAACCAATTCACCATCTTCGTCCACACAGGTTTTCGCCAAAGAAGCCATTTCCGGTGGAAAATCTGTAAGGAACACTGGCGTATCAAAACCGAGGCTCGGCTCAACATAATGCGAGAACAATAAATCGATATAGCCTAAACGGTCTTCACCCAGATCTAAGCTTAGCCCCACACGACGACAGCAATCTTTCAGATCTTGTAAAGAAGCTTGTAACGGGTTCAAATCCAAACGATCCATAAAGGCATGCTTATAGCTCAAAATAGTTGGACGAACTTCACCAAAGCGCTGTTTCAAAGTTTCATTCAATAAGTCCGTCACTTCAAACATCAAGTCTTTTAAGCTAAAACCCGGACGGTACCATTCCAACATGGTGAATTCACTGTTGTGTTTACGTCCATGTTCATCATCACGGAAAACTTTACAGATTTGGTAAATAGATCCACTGCCACTTGCCAACAGACGTTTCATGGCAAATTCAGGTGAAGTTTGCAAATAATGCGTTTGCTTTTGACCATTCACATGGCGCTGAGCCTGTACCGATGCTAAATGCACATCGGTGACACCCGCTTGAGAAAGCACAGGTGTTTCCACTTCTAGTACATCACGTGCCGCAAAAAACTGGCGAATTTGAGCATACATCGTGGCACGTGCACGAAGTGCAGTGAGTTCACAACTCGGTTGAAAGTTCATTTGACTCATGCTGCTGGGCCTCCATGTGCAGCCCATTCACGGCGTAAAGGATAGGTTTTACGTAAATAATCAAAGGCTTTTTGATCCACCTTGCCGTCTTTTAGGCAAGCACGTAAGTTGGCATCATCACGAGCGATGTCATAAATATCTTTTAAATAACGCTGTAATACCGTCTTAAAGTCAGCACCCGTAAAATACTGCTCACAGACGGGCAACTGACTTTCAAAAGCTTTATTTATCGGTTGCTTGAAAGTTTGACAAAATGCTTCATAGATCATCTGTGTGCCACGTGCTTTACCTTCCAAGCTATAGCCCGCAATATGTGGTGTCACCACGTAAATTAAATCTAACAACGCTGCTGAAATCTCTGGCTCATGCTCAAAAACGTCTAAGACCACTTTACGCTGTGTCTGTTGAATATCGGAAATTAAGGCAGCTTCTTCGACCACTGGCCCACGCGCGGAATTAATCAAGATCGCAGTTGGCTTCATAGCAGCAAGCGCAGCAGCATTGATTAAATGATAGGTTGGATGTTCACCCTCTTTGGTCAGTGGCACATGAGTACTAATCGCATCTGCACTTTTTAACAGTTCTGCAAATTCAACTTGTTTCACCTGATCAGATTGCACAAATGGATCATAGCCAATGACATTCCAACCGAATAATTCTGCCATGACGGCTAAACGTGAACCAACATTACCTAAACCAACAATGCCCAAGGTAAATTTTTCATTTGCATTCAACAATTCAGGTTTAACGTAAAGCAATGCCGTAATCACATATTCAGCAACCGCTTGTGCATTACAACCTGCGGCATTTGACCAAGCAATCCCCTGCTTTTCTAAAGCAGTAATATCTAAATGATCTGTTCCAATCGTAGCACTACCGACAAATTTGAGTGCGGTCTGTTGAATTAAGTCTGCATTTACCTGAGTCACCGATCGCACCAACAATGCATCGGCATCCTTGACATCTGCATGGGTCAATGTTCGACCTGCCGCTTGCTTTATTTCACCAAATTCGGCAAAAAAATACTCCGTAAATGCCAGATTTTCATCTGCAACGATTTTCATAGTTCATCTCATAGTTCCACTATGAATATGATAACGCGTTGCTCATGCCATGACTATTCTTCTGCACATAAGGCACAGCGCCATTTATTTATAAGCTAGATGATAGAAAATTATATTATCTGCAATAATCTGAGTGCTGATCTTCAATTAAAGACAAGGCCGCCTGCCAAGCCGCTTGAATAATGGGCTCGGCCATCGGATTTTCAAACTGCTGCAACGTATGTTCACAAATCTTCGGACTTGGATAATGCAATGTAGCACTCGACAATGCTTTTACTTGAATTTGACAAGCTCGTTCTAAAAAATAAATTTCATGAAATGCCCGTGCCACACTATCTCCAGTCGCAAGCAAGCCGTGATTGCGTAAAATCATGCAGCGATAATGTCCCATATCTTGTACCAGTCTTTCACGCTCTTCAGTTGAAAAGGCAATACCCTCATATTCATGATAAGCAATGTTCTGATAGAACTTTAACGCATGTTGTGAGATTGGCAATAATCCATGTTCCTGTGCAGAAACTGCCACGCCATCTGCAGTATGCGTATGAATCACACAATTAATATTTGCACGCGCATGATGTAAGGCCGAATGAATTACAAAGCCGGCGACATTCACCATCTTCCCTGCATCATAAGTTTCAATAATTTTTCCTTCATGATCAATTTTGACCAAATCAGAAGCTGTCATTTTGTCAAAGGTCACACCATAACGATTAATCAAAAAATGCTCCGGTTCATGACTTAAACGCAGGCTGATATGAGTATCAATTAAGTCGGTCATTTTATAATAAGCCACTAAGCGATACAGTGCCGCCAATTGACAACGCGCTTGCCATTCCAGTTCATGAATAAGCTCTGGTTTTTGCATGGATGAATTCCTTTTCTAAATCGATTAATTATGTTTTCTGTTTATTGTGAATAATTAATAGCATGTCATATTCATGCTGTATATCAACTTCGCCTGTAGAAAAAAACTATTCAAAAATTTAGGCAATAAAAAAACCCCAATGTAAAACATTGGGGTTTTTGAATATGGCGGAAGCGGTGAGATTCGAACTCACGGAGGACTCGCGCCCTCGTCGGTTTTCAAGACCGGTGCATTAAACCGCTCTGCCACGCTTCCATGGCCGCTATCATATAAATAAAAATTCAGATTGGCAAATTATTTTGCCTTATTTTGAACACTTGGCGAATCATTCATACAAAATTTAGGCGATTGTAAAATTTTGGTTTAAGTCAGAAAAATAGAAGCTGAATCAATATGTATTGAATTAAGGTCAAGGCTAATTGCATTACCTCAATTTAGGCACATAAAAAAACCCTGATGCTAAAAACATCAGGGTTTTTTGAATATGGCGGAAGCGGTGAGATTCGAACTCACGGAGGACTCGCGCCCTCGTCGGTTTTCAAGACCGGTGCATTAAACCGCTCTGCCACGCTTCCATGGCCGCCATCATATAAATAAATTTCAGCAATGGCAAATTATTTTGTAAAAAACACATCCAATTGAACAAAATAAGAGCAGTTTGTTATTTTTCAGTACTTTCGCCCATTTCATAACGAATTGAATTGATATACCAACATTTTTTTCCCAGTGGGGTCAGGACTTCGACCTCATCATCCACTTGCTTGGACAGGAGTGCTCGAGCCATAGGTGAATCAATTGAGATATGCTGCGGATGATGATCATAAATTTCATCTACCCCCACGATCCTTAACGTTTTTTGTTCGCCTTCATCATTTTCAATATCGACCCACGCCCCAAAATAGACTTTCCCTTTTTGTTCGGGTGAATAATCGATAATACGAAGCTCTTCCAAACGTTTTCCCAAATAGCGTACACGTCGGTCAATTTTGCGTAACAATTGCTTATTATATTGATAATCCGCGTTTTCCGAACGGTCGCCAAGACTGGCCGCCCAGTTCACTTTTTTGGTAATTTCAGGTCGTTCTTCATGCCATAAATGTTGAAGTTCAGCGACCAATAAATCGTGTCCACCACGGGTAATTAAGTTAGATTTCATGATGATTTTTCGGCCTTGAGCAAGCGCTGATTTTTACAAAACATGCCTATTTTATCCTCCATTTCTACACAGGCAAAGTATATAAAATTTATTCGCAAACAAAATCAATTATTTATGTTACATATTTTAATATTTTTTCGTACAAAATTTGACAAGTATTTTTTTGCTTATTATTATGCGCACATCTTTTAGGCTTGTTTAATTTTTATCCAGTGTAGATTTTCTACACATTTCCCGAAAACCCCTAGTCATTTTTGAATGACGTCATGACTGCCCAACCCTTATTGAATTTATCAAACTTGAAAAAGTCTGAGGCGTGTTTGCCTTTGCTTTTTAGGGCATAAATTACTTGTAGCGGAGACAACATGCACAGTAGTTCAACTTCTGGGTCGAGGCTTTGCCTTAACTCTTTTAACTCTCTCCCATTTAAAGCGCTTGCACTTAGTACTATCTTAATTCCTTTTCACAGTATTAATGCCAGCAAAACAGCACATCAATATGATGCTGTCGTCAACAGTAATAAACTCACTGTTGTTGCAGTTGCCAATCCTGCCATTGTTTTTCAGGATGGTAAACATCGACATGGTTTTGGTTACGACCTTGCACGTAACTATGCAGAAAGTTTAAATGTTCAATTAGATTTTAAAACAGTGAATGACAATGCCACTGCTTTAAAAATGGTTGCCAAAGGTCAAGCTAATTTTGCTATGACCACTGCCGAAATGAGTACCATTGAAGCCAAGCATTTGACGTCATTTTCAGCCAGTTGTGGTGATACCGTTTCTTTAAAAAAGAATGGTTTAAACAGCAACTTAAACTGGGTATTTAAAAATGCAGATGATCCACTCAGCCAAACCGCGAGTGGTTTTATTTGCCGTGCCAAACAAAATGGCGCAATTGGACAGTTGGCATCATTCTACAACCGTAATGTGGTCAAACAAGATTCTTGGAATGTGATTCAACGTGATTTAAGTAAACGTATGCCGATCTATAAGGCAAGTTTTAAAAACACAGCCAAGCAATACGATCTAGACTGGCATTTATTGGCAGCGATTGGTTATCAAGAGTCTTACCTCAAACCTGACTCGGTATCCCCAACGGGTGTTCGTGGCATTATGATGCTGACCAACAGTACAGCAAAAGCCATGGGGGTGAGCAACCGTACAGATGCGACTCAAAGCATTCAAGGTGGTGCAAAGTACTATGACCAAATGCTAAACCGTTATAGTAACATTCCGTACCCTGATCGTAATTGGTATGCCTTAGTGGCTTATAACATGGGTCCTGGTGCTGTAAGTCAGATTCAAAAGCGCATCCAATCTCAGGGTAAAAACCCAAATAAGTGGGTGAATTTATATGCTTATCTAGACCGTAACAAGGCCAGCAATGGTCGTTATCGTCAAGCTGTGCAATATGTCACGCGTATTCGTGCGTATTTGGAACATATTAAAACCACACCTCAACTTGTGAATATCTAATATGCGTCCACCTAACATTTACATGTGAGCGCACAAAAAAAGCTTACCTTTGGGTAAGCTTTTTTCGTTTTAAACTTAAGCAGTTTGCTCAAGTACTTTTTTGAATAAATCTTTTTGCTCAGTACTTGGTTTTGCTGTTTGCAATGCCATCAATTGTGACATATCACCTTGTACTTTTATTTTGCCCGTCATAAACGCTTGCATCGCTGCAGCCATATCAAACTCAAGGAATACTTTACGTAAAGTTTCAGCATCCATGTTCAACGTTGTTTTCGCGTTTGAAGATAAACCTTTTTTAATTGCACCACCATCTAATGACAATTCAGTATTGCCTGCAGCGTCAGCAACCACAAGGTTAATTGCAAGATTAGCCAATGCAGGTGGTAAGTTTAAATCACCAGCTTGAGCTGTCAGAGTTTCTACAGTTGAAAACCAATCATCAGTTAAAAAAGCAGGCATGATCTTTCCTCAATTTATTTTGTTCGTGTGTGTTGCCGTTCCGGACAACATCAGTACAAGCATATTTTGCTTGAGGTTTGTTATAGCATGATCATTTGTGAAAAGGCTAAAGTTTTTTGTACGCACCGTTCAATATTTAACTGTTTAATAACAAAATGAGAAAAATCATAAGCATAAAAAAGGCATTCCGTAGAATGCCTTTTGCATGATAAGGTTTTCGGCTTAATCTGCCATAAAACCTAAGTTCACCATATTAATGCGTTTGCTTTCAGGCTCACCTTCTTCAGTTGAACAACTTTCGCTATTTTTAAAGTCAAATTCGCGTTGTTCATCCAAGGCTTCAAAGTCGAATAACTCACGGTCAGCCAGTTGTGAAGGTGATACATTTTGCAACGCACCAAAAATACTGTGTAAACGTTTTGGAAATTCTTTATCCCAAGTACGCAGCATGTCATTTAACATCGCACGTTGTAAGTTTTCCTGAGAACCACACAAGTTACATGGGATAATTGGGAACTTACGCATTTCTGCATACTTGATAATGTCTTTTTCTTCCACATAAGCCAGTGGACGAATCAAAATGTTCTTTTTATCAGAAGACAATAATTTCGGTGGCATGGCTTTTAAGCTACCGCCATGGAACAAGTTCAAGAAGAACGTCGCCAAAATATCATCACGATGATGACCTAAAGCCACTTTCGTCGCCCCAATTTCTTGAGCAAAGCCGTATAACGAACCACGACGTAAACGTGAGCATACTGCACAATACGTTTTACCTTCTGGGGTTAAACGTTTAGTAATGCTGTAGGTATCTTTTTCTAAGATGTAATACGGAATTTTGTTTTCTTCTAAATAACGTGGCAATACTTCTTCAGGGAAACCCGGTTGTTTTTGGTCAAGGTTGACCGCAACCACATCAAAATTAATCGGTGCAATACGCTTAAACTGCAACAAAATGTCGAGCAAGGTATAACTGTCTTTACCGCCTGAAATACAGACCATCACCTTGTCGCCCTCTTCGATCATTTTAAAATCACGAATGGCATGACCGACCTGACGGCGTAGCTTTTTCAATAAACGATAATACGCAGAGCTAGTTGGTAGTTCTGGTTTGAAATTAAATCCTTGTTCGGACTCAACTGGCGAGAACATAGACGAGTTAAACCTAAAAAAAAATACCGCGCAATTTTATCCGATTCGCAGACTTCTCGCATCAAAAGAATGTAATTTCCGAAAAAACTAAAAATACTGTCATGATCACGTCATCCTCAGCGCATTATTTTATACGGTCGAGTTCATTTTTTAGGCGAAACGCTTATCTTTTGGACTTTTCCACAGTTGTCCACAAAAGCTGTGGATAACTTTGTGGATTTTAAATGACTTGACAAGGTGAGCTGCCCTTATTTTAAGGCTTCTATTTAAATTGATCATTTTTTGATCAATTTATTATTACTTATTTATCAATACTTTATATGTGTCAAGTTATGCTCATTAAAAAAAAATAAATATTTTTTTTGATTATTGAATCATCAAAATGACTTGATTTTTACAAAGTAAAGAAGAAATCAGCCCTCGAAGCCTTTTCATCTGATTTTTTTTTGATAAACTCTATTTTAACTGTTTGGGGACAGAATTTTTTTCTTCACAATAAAATGAAAAACAATACTTGGACTTTGGGGCTGTTATTAAGTGGAAGTGTGGCTATCAGTTTAGCTGCACCGAGCATTTTTGCCGGCCAAACGATCTATCAATTACGTGAAAGTAACGGCACAACGCTACTAACCAATAAACAAGGCCGCTATAGCAATCTGAAAGTCGAGAAAAAAACCTACTATCCGGACAGTAATATCCATAGTTATAGTAACTGGGGCTCAAATGAAGCGTCTGTGTTGCCAAGCTATAGCCGTAATAAAAATGCCTTTGACAATATTATTAAACAAGCCGCGGCCCAACATGGTGTTTCCGAAGGTCTGATCAAAGCGGTGATGCATACCGAATCTGGTTTTAACACCAATGCACGCTCACCAGTCGGTGCGCAAGGTTTAATGCAACTCATGCCTGCCACAGCACGTCGCTTCAATGTATCGAATGCCTACGATCCACATCAGAACATTATGGCTGGTGCGCGCTATTTATCTTGGCTACTGAAACGTTTTAATGGCAACACCTCACTTGCCTTAGCTGGTTATAACGCAGGTGAAGGCAATGTCGCAAAATATGGTGGCATCCCACCTTTTCGTGAAACTCAAGACTATGTCCGCCGTGTCACTAGCCGCTACAGCAACCTATATGCTGGTAGTTTAAGTGTCTCGGGTTCGAGCAGTTCAAATAGCACTTCTACTAATAGTGGTCGGATTATTGCCAGTTCGGACAATTACCATGCCGCTGCCCCTGCTGTTGCCAAGTCACCGGCACGTCAAATTATTCAAACGGACAATGGTAGTTTTACCGATGCACCTTCAGGTTCATTTGCGACAGCAAATGCTTCTGCCTCAGCGCGCATTTATCTCAATGAATGAAATCACTGATTTTGTAAAATTGCATCTGTTTTACTAATTTTTCCTTGAAATTTTAAGACTTTCACCTCATATTGAGTTTAATGATTTTTATTTGTAAATCAGATCATTTTTCTATAATAAGAGGATTTACCCAATGATGCGGATTGGTTTGTTCTTGCTGACCAACCTCGCGGTACTGGTTGTAGCTGGCATAATCTTGTCACTCTTCGGTGTCGGTAGTTACCACGGTGCAGGCGGCTTAAACTTAGGCAACTTGCTCGTTATCTGTTTTGTGTTCGGTATGGTGGGTTCGATGATCTCACTATTCATGTCAAAATGGATGGCGAAAAAAACCACGGGTACAGAGCTGATTGACCCTAATGCACCACGTAGCCAAGCTGAAGCATGGTTACTCAACGAAGTTGCGCAACTGGCACAACGTTCTGGTATCAAAATGCCAGAAGTGGGTATTTTCCCATCGTACCAGTCAAATGCCTTTGCAACAGGCTGGAACAAAAATGATGCTTTAGTGGCGGTTTCTACCGGTCTACTGGAGCGTATGAACAAAGATGAACTCCGTGCCGTACTCGCTCACGAAATTGGTCACGTAGCCAATGGTGACATGGTGACCCTTGCTTTGGTGCAAGGTGTAGTCAACGCCTTTGTCATGTTCTTTGCACGTGTAGCAGGTGACTTTATCGACCGTAATGTCTTCGGTCGTGAAGATGGTGAAGCACCGGGTATCGCATACTTCGTCATTACGATTGTATTAGATATTGTCTTTGGTATCGCAGCGTCTGCTATTGTGATGTGGTTCTCTCGCTACCGTGAATACCGTGCCGATGAAGCTGGTGCGCGTCTAGCAGGTAAACAAGCGATGATTTCTGCCCTATTACGTTTACAAGCAGAATCTGAAATGCCAGATCAAATGCCAAAAGAAATGAAAGCCTTTGCTATTTCTGCGGGTCAAGAACAAGGTTTCAGCTTAGCTGCATTGTTCCAAACACACCCAACGATTGAACAACGTGTTGCGGCTTTACAACAATTAGATTGCCCATAATTCAGCATCTGATGTAAGTCGTAAAAAAGCCTCCCTATGGAGGCTTTTTTATTGGGTCTAATTTTTCTCAGAGCGTTTACCGTTTTATCAATCACTTTTCAGTTGAATAGCCTTTCATTGATCGCGCTCAAGCAACAGTGCATTTCTCTCTACAATACCCCATTGGCCTTTAACCATTGCCAAAGCAATGAACCGCCCATATAAATTGCAAAGATAAACACCAATAAGAAAATCATCCCGAGTATATCTGGGATATGGATCCATAACCATGCAATCACAGGGTTGCGCCAAAAAGCCGATTGCTGTTGTTTCTCTTCTAATTTTTCATGTAAAAACGGATGTACCACATGTTGGTCTGTACTGATTTGATATTCTTCACGTATATGCGTGTGTACGACATCTAAAGCTTTACGGCTCGGACGAATAAACACATCGAAGATCGTCCCCGCGACAGGAATAAACCCCACGACAGCATCCATAACCGCGAGTTTCATCACACCATTTAATTTGGCTTGTGGTACGCCAATCTGTTTGGCCTTATAGACGGCATAGCAGGTCAAGACGAATCCTGCAATATCACCAGCGACGGGAATGGTACTCAACGCTGCATCTGCACCTACCCCTTGTCGGGTAAATGGAATCCGAACCACAGAGTCCATCATATTGGCAAACTTGGCGAGATCGCGTTCAAGGCGAATGACTTCTTGCTTTGACATTTTTTGTTTTAATGGTTCAGTCATGTTTTATCCAATAAAAACCGTGTAAATCACTGAGATTAAAACATATTAGAAGTCTTCTATCTGTAGCAAAATGCTAATCTCTATAAATTGAGCAATTGTGAAGCAATCATCAAATACACCACCACGCCGGTCGCATCACAAATCGAAGTCACCAAAGGTGCAGAAGCACTTGCAGGATCGAGCTTTAACTTGTTGAGTACAAAGGGCAAACTCATGCCAATTAAACAACCGAGCAATACGATACCCATCATACTTAAAGCCAAGACCAAGGCGACGGTTGCATCACCACGATAGTAGCCTAGAATCGATACAGCAATGGCCATGGTTCCACCGAGGCAAAGCGCGACGAGCGTCTCCCGTCCCAACAAATAAAACCAATCTCGAATTTTTACATCCCCAGTGGCAAGCGCTCGCACCATTAAGGTCGCAGACTGAGAACCCGCATTGCCTCCACTTCCGACCAGTAAGGGTAAGAAAAAAACCAAGACGATATGTGCTGCAATGATGTCTTCATAATAGGAAATACCTAAACCGGACAATAAACTGCCAAAGACCAATATCACCAACCAGAACACCCGCTTTTGGTACAATTTTAAAATCGGTGCTTTCTTAATGCTCATACCAGGTTCAGTACTCACCGCACTGGCTTTTAAAAAGTCTTCAGTGGTTTCAGCCTGTACCACATCCATCGCATCATCATAGGTGACAATCCCCATCAAACGCTGAGCATGATCCACAATCGGCAAGGCCATAAAATCATATTCAGCCAATTTTCGAGCAATACTTTCTTGGTCTTCATCTATCCAGCCGGTCACCACATCTTTGGTCATCACCTGTTGAATTCGTGCATCACGGTCAGCCTGCAAAATTTGCCGCAGTGAAATCACCCCTTCTAATTGAGACTGATCATTGGTGACATAAATTAAATATAGGGTTTCACGGTCATGCGGTTCATGGCGCAAGGCCTCTATGGCTTGTTGCATGGTAAAGTCAGCAGGCATACTGACATAGTCTGAACTCATGATTGCACCTGCAGACTCTTCTGCATATGCAGATAATGCCTTTAGATGCTCTTGGGTATCTTGATCAAGTTGTTGGTAAATTCGATCTTGTTCTGCATCAGTTAAACTTTTATATAAATCCGTTGCATCATCAGAATGCATATCATCAAATAATTCAATTTGTAGACGCAGTGGATAACGCGAGATTAACTGTCGCTGTGACTCAAACGGGAAAAACTCAAATACCAAGCCTTGATGCGCTAAACCAGAAAGTAACTCAATTTGATCTTCAATTGGAAATTGCTGAATTAAACGGGCCTGATCAGCGTAATTCAGAGGCTGTAAAGCGAAAACTGCTGCTGCATAATTTTGTTGTTGCAGCAAAGCGGAAATTTCACGCTGTCTTTGTATTAAATCCGCCATCCAACTCACTCTTATTTTAATCTTTCTATGTAGTGCACATTTTGAAGGATAAAAAGAAGAGTTTCAAATCTCTTCAATATGTTCTCGGTGAACGTTGTTTGCGAAAATTCTCTGTGAACATTCCCTGTCGAAAGCTTGGTGACATAAATTTGGCGACATAAAAAAAGCCACCGCAATATACTCAAGCTTTCACGGTGGCTTTTACTAGAGCGATACGCTGTGCGAGGATTATTTCAAAGTTTCAGACACCGGTTTGATTTTAAAAATAGAACGTACTATCACATACATAAACGGAATAAAAATCAGCACCAAGACTGTACCGAATATCACCCCACCGAGTACGCTCACTCCAATCTCTTGACGACTGGCTGCACCTGCACCAAAAGCTAGAACTAAAGGAACCACCCCTGCACCAAAAGCCAAAGAGGTCATCAAAATAGGACGTAAACGTAGTGCTGCGCCTTCCATTGCAGCATCGATCACATGTTTGCCTTTTTCTTGTGCCATCGCTGCAAACTCTACAATCAAGATCGCATTTTTACAGGACAGACCAATCGTCGTCAGCAAGGCAATTTGGAAATAGATGTCATTTGGAAAACCGGTCATGTAGCTAAACAGGATATTACCGCCTATCCCGAGTGGAATCGCACTCATGACTGAGGTTGGAATGCTCCAACTTTCATATAGGGCGGCAAGACAGAGGAAAATAAATCCAATTGAGACCAAATATAGCCAAATCGCTTGATGACTTGATTTTTGCTCTTCAAAGGATAACCCACTCCATGCCACGTCCACACCCGGCACTTGGTCAACTAAAGCTTTAACATCCTGCATGGCTTGTCCACTTGAGACATTTTTGGCTGTATCCGCTTCCATTTGTAATGCGGTATAGCCCATGAAACGATTAACAACTTCTGGACCACCACTCCAACCAATGGTTGAAAAATTACTAAATGGAATCATTTCATTTTGGTCATTACGTACATGCCAATAAGCTAAATCTTCTGGTTTAGAACGGAATTCGGCATCTGCCTGCATCATGACGCGTTTAATGCGCCCACGGTCGATAAAATCGTTGATATAGCTACCGCCCCATGCACTACTCATGGTGCTATTAATCGCATTTTGAGTTAACCCCAAGGCCATTGCTTGTTTTTGATCAATATCCACTTTTAGTTCAGCTTTGTCTGGGTTAGAGCGTTTGTCTAAATTTTCGAAACTGCTGAATTGTGAAGATTTTTCTTGCAAGCTTTTAAATTGCGCATCCAGATAAGCTCGACCTTCGCCATTCATATCTCGCAGCCAAAATTCCAGACCATCGGTTTGCCCAAGACCTCTGACAGAGGAAGGCATGCTGACATTGATTTGTGCATTGTTAAATTTTTTAAAATGTTTCATAGCACGTTCACGAATCGCTTGCGCTGAATTGTGTTGTCCTGAACGTTCATCCCAATGCTTCAGTGCAATAAAGCCTTGCCCTAAGTTTTGACCCGTACCAGAAAAATTTCGTCCATAACGAATCATCACCAAATCAACATTTTGCTTTTCTTCAGTTAAAAAGTACTGCCGAATTTGTTCACCGACCTCACGACTTTTCGACATCGGTGCACCTTCTTGTAATTTAAGTTGCACACTCAAAATGCCTTGGTCTTCACTAGGAATAAAACTGGTCGGCAAAGCACGATAAAACAAAGCAAATACCGTAATGAGCCCCGCAAACAAAACCACCGTCCATAAGCGATAACGAACCGTGGCTTGTGCAAGTGCTAGATATTTGGTTTTTAAAGTCTCTAATTTGGTGTTAAACCAAATCGCCCAGCGCTGTGGTTTCGGATTGGGTTTTAAAATTAAGACACATAATGCAGGGGTTAAAATCAGCGCAACCATCAGTGACAAGCCCATTGCAGCCACGAGTGTGATGGAAAATTGTCTATAGATCACGCCCGTTGAGCCACCAAAGAACGCCATGGGAATAAATACAGCGGTCAATACCAAAGTAATCCCGATTAATGCCCCGCTAATTTCATGCATCGACTCGATGGCCGCTTGTTTTGCTGTTAACTGTTGTTCATGCATTAAACGTTCGACGTTTTCCACCACAACAATCGCATCATCGACCAACAGACCGATGGCCAGTACCAATGCAAACAATGTGAGCGTATTAATGGTCATGCCCAAAGCATATAAAATCGCTAAAGTCCCAAGAATCACCACAGGCACCGTAATCGCAGGTATCAGCGTTGCTCGCCAATTTTGTAAGAAGATAAACATCACCAAAACCACCAGTAAAACGGCTTCGAATAACGTTTTCACCACTTCTTTAATCGATTCTTGTACAAATGGCGTGTTATCCCGTGGATAAACGATTTTATAACCGGCAGGTAATTGCTTCGCTAACTGTTCAATTTCTTGCTTAATTAAGGCTGAGGTTTCAAGTGCATTTGCCCCAGAAGCCAATGAGATCCCCATCCCTGAAGATGGATACCCGTTAATGGTATTAACCCCTGAATAATTTTCCGCACCCAATTCAACACGTGCAACGTCTTTTAAATAGACAAAACTGCCGTTTCGTGCAGATTTGACAATAATATTTTCAAATTCTTCAACTGACTTTAAACGTGAACCTGAAGTGACTTTTGCATTGAGATATTGATCCGATACACTCGGCAATTCACCTACGGCTCCGGCTGCAACCTGCGTATTTTGTGATTCAACAGCCGCACGGATATCACTGGGCATAAGGCTATATTGCTTTAACTTCAGTGGGTTGAGCCAAATGCGCATGGCAAATTGCGAACCAAAAACATCGACTTCACCGATACCCTCAATTCGAGCAATGTCCTGCTCTAGATGAGTCATCATATAGTCACCAAGTTCGATATTCGAACTCTTGCCAGTCTCATCATAGAGGCCAATAACCATATGGGTATCACCCAAAGATTTATAGACATTTACCCCTTGGCGCTGCACATCTTCAGGCAGCCGATTGATTACCCCATTTATGGCATTTTGTACTTGTACTTGAGCGGTATCTGGGTCAGTGCCATTTTCAAAACTGATGCTGATCCGGCTTCGACCTGAAGAGTCGCTGCTTGAACTAAAATATAAAAGGTGATCAATTCCTTTAATTTGTTGTTCAAGAACTTGTGTGACACTTTCCTCAACTGTTTCTGCTGACGCACCGCTATAACTTGCGCTGACCGTAATTCGTGGTGGCGCAATATCTGGATAGCGCTCTACCGGTAAATTGAGCACAGCAAATAGCCCGAGCGCCATGACGATGATCGCCAAGACACCTGCAAAAATCGGTCGATAAATAAAAAACTTAGACAGCATCAGTCCATGTCACTTTTCAATTAATGAAATAAAATATGTTGATTGATTTTTTTCAAAAAATCTTATTGATAATCAATCACAATGTGCTTGATTACAAGCCTAGACTACATAAAAACCTTGCTTGAAGCGAAATATGTAGAAAATATGGAGAGCCTCCACTTCAGCTATTTTAGTAAATTTATGTGACAAAACCGCCTCTGTCATGAAGTCTTAGCCACTGCCCTGCAATGTATGCCTGCAACTTCATTCATTTAAATAAAAAGATGCCGAGGCAGCCATGCAAAAACAATTAACAAAACAGTTAAATCTAGCCATAACAAGCAAAGTGAAATCCTCATGGGGCGTGTCTTCACTGCTCCTTTTTAGCGTTTTTGGTTTATCTGCATGTAATTCGGATGACGATAAAACCCATGTCACCAAGCCCCCTATTTTGCCTGATACAGGTTTTGTCATTGTTGGGCATCGTGGTGCCAGTGCTTTGCGACCCGAGCATACCCTTGCCGCATATCAAAAAGCGATTGACGATGGTGCGGATTTTATCGAACCCGATTTAGTGCCAACCAAGGATGGCTATCTGGTTGCGCGCCATGAAAGTGAAATTTCAGGGACAACCAATATTAGTACGCTGTCACAATTTGAGGATCGAAAAACCACCAAAAAAATCGATGGTATCGACTATACAGGATGGTTTACGGAAGACTTTAGTTTGAATGAACTGACTCAAAATGTAAAAGCACGTGAGCGTATTGCTCAATATCGCCCTAATAACACTCAATATAATGATCAATACAGCATCCCAACGCTCGAACAAATCATTGAACTTGCCGACGCTCATTATAAAAAAACTGGGAAAATTGTTGGTTTATATATTGAAACCAAGCATCCAACATTTTTCCAACAGCAAAATCTAGCCATGGAAGATCGCTTACTCACAACGCTTGCCAAATACAGTTATACACGTGATATCGCGCCTGTATATTTACAGTCTTTTGAAACCACCAATCTTAAATACTTACGTAATCAACTCACGCAAATGAAAACCCTCAAACATGGCAAAATTATTCAATTATTAGATAGCCCAACTGCCATACCGGGTGACTTACAGCAACAAAGCTCACCTCAAAATTATGCAAGTTTAGCCACTGCAGAAGGCCTAAAATCAGTGGCAAAATATGCAGATGGTGTAGGCCCAAGTAAAACGTATATCTTTTCAAACACTGAATTTAAACAAACCAGTTTTGTCAAAGATGCCCATGCTGCTGGTTTGAAAGTCCATCCCTATACACTCAGACCTGAAAATGGTTTTTTACCTGACTATTTAAAATGTAGCTCTGTGGCGACAGAACGTTGTGATACCGGTGCGGCTAAAGAATTTGAAAACTTCTATAAAGCTGGTGTAGATGGTGTATTTGCCGATGATCCAGGACTGGCACGTAAAACCTTAACGCAACTGCAAAAGCCCTAATTTTCCTAAAATGAAAAAAGACGCCGAGGCGTCTTTTTTATTGTTCAATGGAAATTTTAAAGTGGGTTTGCCAAATATTCTGCGGCTGACTGCGTTGCCACTGGCTGAGGTGCTGGAGCTGTCGGAGCTGTCGGAGCTGTCGGAGCTGTCGGAGCTGTCGGAGCTGTCGGAGCTGTCGGAGCTGTCGGAGCTGTCGGAGCTGTCGGAGCTGTCGGAGCTGTCGGAGCTGTCGGAGCTGTCGGAGCTGTCGG
>NZ_VOYA01000021.1:0-46537 GCF_013420465.1 Acinetobacter sp. YH01005
TGAAATACGGTATTCTGATGTGACAAAACCTGAATCCTGGTCGTTAAAGTGTTTGTTTGCACTCATATTTTAACTGTTAGGACTCAGGTTTTTTTATTTAAAGCAAACTATGGGACAGCAGTGACCCTTTGGTGCCTTTTTTTAATTTCAAACTTAAAAATTAGGCTGGAATATCACGTACTGAAGCATTACGAATCGCTTCTTTTAACGCATCATAACCACGAATTGGAGGGAATTGCGGGAATTCAGCAATCACATTGTCAGGCGCATCAAATAAGAAACCCGCATCTGCTTCACCTAGCATCGTGGTATCATTATAAGAATCTCCTGCTGCAATCACACGGAAGTTTAACCCATGCAATGCTTGAACGGCTTTACGCTTTTGATCAGGTTGACGAAGCTTATAAGCTGAGATCATACCATTTTCATCAGTTTCTAATTTGTGGCAGAAAATCGTTGGCCAACCAAGTTGCTGCATTAATGGATGTGCAAACTCATAGAAAGTATCTGAAAGAATAATCAATTGAAAATGAGTACGCACCCACTCTACAAACTCTTTTGCACCTTCAAATGGCCCCATATCTGCGATTACGTCTTGAATATCGTTTAAACCCAAACCGTGTTGTTTTAGGATATTTAAACGCTGAGTCATCAACACATCGTAATCTGGAATGTCACGAGTCGTTGCTTCAAGTTCTTTAATGCCTGTTTTTTTCGCAAAATTAATCCAAATTTCAGGTACTAAAACCCCTTCTAGATCTAAACAAACGACTTCCATGCACTCTACCCTCTGTTATGTGAAAAAAATTTTTCATTATCATAGCGGAAGAATAAAAAAATGCATTGTTCTTTTTTAAATCTATTTTTTTCATAAGTATCTATTTTTTAGTGATAAGTGTGTTTTAGCATTTCCATTAAAATAGTTCTGAAATAAATTAATATAGGTTTTAACGTTCCAAGCCTATAGCCAGGACATTCATGACTACCATCCCTACTATTGACCTTGTCGATGCACTTGCATCTGAATATGCAGATAAATCACCTTCTGAGATTATGAAACTTGCGCTTAGCCAGCAAGGTGAAGTTGCGATTTCCTTTTCTGGTGCAGAAGATGTTGTACTGATTGATCTTGCATCAAACTTAGGGATTCCTTTTCGTGTATTTAGTTTAGATACCGGTCGCTTACACCCTGAAACTTACCAATTTTTAGATACTGTCCGTAAACATTATAAAATTGATATTGAAATCTGTTTCCCAGAAAGTGATGCCGTACAAAAACTGGTAACAGAAAAGGGCTTTTTTAGCTTCTATCAAGATGAACATAAAGAATGCTGTGGTATCCGTAAAGTACAACCTTTGCGTAAAAAACTAGCCACTTTAGATGGCTGGATCACAGGTCAACGTAAGGACCAAAGCCCAGGCACACGTAATGAAATTCCTGTGGTACAAGCTGACGCTGGTTTTTCAGGTCCGGGCAAGCAATTGATTAAATATAATCCTTTGGCAAACTGGTCTAGCGCTGATGTCTGGAACTATATCCGTCTAATGGAAATTCCATATAATCCACTACACGAACGAGGCTTTATCTCGATTGGCTGTGAACCATGTACTCGTCCTGTTTTACCGAATCAACACGAACGAGAAGGTCGCTGGTGGTGGGAAGATGCAACCCATAAAGAATGCGGCTTACACGCAGGCAACATGAAAAAATAAAGATCACAAAACCACTGCATAGCAGTGGTTTTTTTCAACGCATCGATACACATAATTCCGTATCATTTCAACGTAAAAACGCTATACTGCAAATGACAATTTAATAATTCTAACAATGCTACTCATACATGAGCAGCTGTAGAAATTGCAGTGAGGCAATCAACGCTATGCGTCCATTACATCCTATTGATTTCATATTCTTAAATTTAGAGAAACGGCAACAACCGATGCACGTAGGTGGTCTATTTTTATTTCAGATCCCTGACAATGCACCAGATACTTTTATTCAAGATTTAGTCGCAGATATTCGTAATTCAAAATCCATTCCTATTCCTCCTTTTAACAATAAACTCAACGGCTTCTTTTGGGATGAAGACGAAGAGTTTGATTTAGATCATCACTTCCGCCATATCGCACTGCCGCATCCCGGTCGTATTCGTGAACTTTTGACTTATATTTCTCAAGAACACAGTGCGCTGATTGACCGTGCAAAACCGCTTTGGACTTGCCATATTATTGAAGGCATTGAAGGCAATCGTTTTGCGATGTACTTCAAAATCCACCACGCGATGGTCGATGGCATTGCAGGTATGCGTTTAGTTGAAAAATCACTTTCGCATGACCCAGATGCTAAAAGAATTGTGCCACCATGGTGTGTAGAAGGCCCTCGTGCAAAACGCCTAAAACAGCCTAAATCCAGTCGTATGAAAGGTCTGTTATCGACCATTAAGGGACAACTTGACTCAACTCCACGAGTTTTGTACGAACTGTCACAAACAGTAATGAAAGATATGGGGCGTAACCCAGATTATGTGTCTAGCTTCCAAGCGCCGAGTTCAATATTAAACCAACGGGTTAGTTCTTCACGTCGTTTCGCTGCTCAATCTTTTGAATTTTCACGTTTGTCACATATTGCCAAGTCACTCGGCGTAACAATTAACGATATTGTGCTCGCAATTTGTTCAGGCGCATTACGTGAATATTTAATTACACAAAATGCTTTACCTAAAAAGCCATTGATTGCCATGGTGCCTGCATCAGTTCGTACCGATGATTCAGATATGTCAAACCGTATTACCATGATTTTGGCCAATCTTGGAACCCATAAAGAAGATCCGCTAGAACGGTTGAAGATTGTGCGTCGTAGTGTGCTCAATGCCAAAGAACGCTTTAAGCGGATGAACTCGAATCAAATTTTAAACTACAGTGCTTTCGTTTACAGCGCAGCAGGTTTAAATATTGCATCAGGATTTATGCCAAAACGTCAGGCCTTTAACTTGGTGATTTCAAATGTTCCCGGCCCACAAGAGCCGTTATATTGGAATGGTGCACGTTTAGAAGCGCTCTACCCTGCGTCCATTGTTTTGGATGGTCAAGCGCTTAATATCACCATGACCAGCTATTTAGATAAGCTTGAAGTTGGTTTAACCGCATGTCGTAATGCGCTGCCAAAAATGCAAAATTTACTGACGCATTTGGAAGAAGAAATTCAACGATTTGAAACTATTGTGAACCAAGATTCCCCAAAGTTACAGGCGGTTAGCTAACCGCCTGTTTCTAGATTTGGTATCAATTCATCAGCATCTTGAACCATACATAATGATAAAAACCCGTCTAAATTGAACAATCTAGACGGGTTTTTAGTATTTGAACTTTGATTGATTTTTTGGAGCAATTTATGTGTATAAGCTAAAATTTAGGTGAACAAATCCGTTGCTATTGTTTAATTATGACTTGTAGATACGAACTGATAATTAAGTTTATTTTCCATTATTTATAAAATTTTAGCGCATTAAATATTTTAGAATTGCGCGTTAGCACTTTAACCCTCTGGATTACATTATTTATATTTCAATATTTAAGCTTTAATTGCTCGGCACTGTTTAAGTAACTGATGACAAGCAGAACGAATCATAGACGCTGTAATTTGAACCTCATTACCACGCTCATCCACGATATAACCTGAATGGATCGCTTTTGCTTCAACAACAGTTTTAAGACCACTTTTCATTACTGTTTTACTAACACCCATAGTACACCTCTTTTTGCTAAGCCATTTTCAAGTCCAATGCAGGAAAATGGCTTTGGCTATTTGATGTGTCTAGTATTCAAAATAACAGTTCAAAAGTAAAATCTCAGTTGTAACAAGTGTTTAACGATATTCTGTTACAATTTCAGCTCAGAATGATATCGTATTGCTCTTGCGTATATAAATTTTCCACTTGGAACTTGATCACACGGCTAATAAAGTGCTCTAAATCAGCTACCGCAGGTGCTTCAGCAGTTAACAATCGGTCAATCACCGACGGATGTGCCACCACGGTAAAACCACTTTGTGACTCATAAGCACGTGCATATCTCAAGATTTCACGGAAAATTTCATAGCAAACTGTTTCAGCCGTTTTCACATAACCACGCCCCTGACAGGTCGGGCAAGAATCACAAAGGAGATGCTCTAAAGATTCACGGGTGCGTTTCCGAGTCATTTCCACCAAACCCAGCTCAGACACTTGAGTGATCTTGGTTTTAGCATGATCGCGCTCAAGCATTTTCTCAAACTGGCTCATCACTTCTTCACGATGATGTGCTTCTTGCATATCAATGAAGTCAATAATGATAATCCCGCCCAAGTTACGTAGTCGGAGCTGACGTGCAATGACCTGTGTGGCTTCCATATTGGTTTTAAACACAGTGTCTTCAAGCGAACGACCACCAACGTAGGAGCCAGTATTGACATCAATCGTGGTCATCGCTTCAGTTTGATCGATCATCAGGTAGCCGCCAGACTTAAGTGCTACACGTGTCTGTAAGGCTTTCTGAATATCCTCTTCGACATTGTACAAGTCAAAAATTGGACGCTCACCTGGATAATGCAGTAAGCGATTTTGCATACTCGGTACAAATTCTTGGACAAACTCTTGCAATTTGCCATGTACTTCGCGTGAGTCGACCTGAATTTTAGACGTTTCTTCGTTGGCTAAATCACGGATGACGCGTTGCGGTAAAGGTAGCTCTTCAAAAATCAAAGATGGTACGACAATACTGCGTTGTTTACGTTGTATGTATTCCCACAGTTTTGCTAAATAGGCCATGTCCTGCGCAATTTCACATTCAGGAATACCTTCGGCAGCAGTACGAACGATGACTGAACCCGGTAAGTTGTGTTCCTTTTGAATGCGTTCAATCATACTACGCAAGCGATCTCGTTCTTCTTCAGACTCAATGCGCTGAGAAACACCGGTATGACTGCCATATGGCATTAAAACAAGGTAACGAGAAGGAATAGAAAGATCAGTTGATAGTCGTGCACCTTTGGTACCCAACATATCTTTCATGACTTGTACGGTGAGTACTTGCCCTGGTTGTAACAGCTCAAAAACATTCGGGGTTGGTTGATTGCGCTGCCAGACCATATCATTGATATGTAAAAAAGCCGTTCTCGACAATCCAATATCAATAAAAGCAGCCTGCATACCCGGAAGCACGCGAACAACTTTCCCTTTATAAATATTGCCCACTAACCCACGCTTCACGGTGCGCTCAACAAATAATTCATTGACCGTACCGTTTTGAATCAACGCCACACGACATTCCATCGGTGTGACGTTAATCAACAACTCGTCAGACATATCAAAACTCAAAACATTATAAAAATTCTTGTGTTGCAGCAGTTAATTTAATGCCTTAACTGTCTGTAATAACTGTACGGTTTCATGCAAAGGCAGCCCAACGACATTGCTGTAGCTCCCTTCAATACAAGGAATATAGCGCGCAGCAATTCCTTGAATGGCGTAGGCTCCCGCCTTGCCGATTGGTTCACCTGTTGCCCAATAGCTTTCCATGTCAGCTAGACTCAGCGTTTGAAATTCAACCTGTGTGCGCACTACTATACTGTATATTTGATCTTTTGTACTGACACAAACACCTGAAAACACATCATGTTTTCGTCCAGAGATCATTTCCCACATAGAAAAAGCATGTGCTTTCGACGCTGGTTTTCCTAAAATGTGCTCATCAACGCCTAAACTGGTATCGGCGGCAATAACAATAGCATCAGGGAATTGTTGTTGTACTGCGCAAGCTTTGGCACGTGCTAAACGCTCTACATAATCCGCTACAGGTTCTCCTTCCAACACGGACTCATCAATATCTGGACTGAAAATTTCAAATTCCAGACCTAATTGTTGCAATAGTTCGCGTCGTCGAGGAGAACTCGAAGCTAAAATTATATGCGCCATTTTCTCAGGAAGTAATACATGATTGGCCAAATGAGTAAGCTAGTTACAATTGGCTGCCAATGGCGAGCAAACGAAAATTGTGCCCCACCCATCACTTGAACAATCCACACAAACAGTAAATGCGCGAAAATTGCCATTGCAGCAATAATCCATAAATTACCAAATGTGAGAATACGACGTTCACGGGTCAAAAAGCGTGTCACAAATGCAATGACCACAAAACTCAGTGCGTTCATGCCAAATGGCGCATCAGTCAATAAGTCGGTAAATAGACCTGTGGCAAATGCAAACCAAACACCGCACCATGTCGGCTGACAGAGTACCCAAAATAGCATGATCATCATCATGAATAATGGGCGCCAACCCGATAGGTCATAAGAAAGCGGATACACCATCAGCACGGATGCCAAAATGATGGAAATAATAATCGGAAATAATGGGTCGCGCTCTGTATGACGACTAAGCTTAGCGAGTGACATGCGGTTGCTCCATCGCTAAAGAATCGGAAAATAGCACAACCACATGATGACCACCTGCCAATTGGGCAGCAGGATTGATATCAATTTGGGCAAATTCACCACTATTGTGACGACTGACTTTCGACACGGTACCCACCAAATATCCTGCTGGGAAATGTGCCCCTAGACCTGAGCTATAGACTTTTTCACCGACTTTGATATTGGCACTGGTTGGAACATATTCCATCTTAAGTCGACCTAAGTCACCTGTACCCGTAACGATTGCGCGCATACCGGTATGCTCCATCCGCACGGATAAAGAGTGCTCTTTGTCTGAGAGCAACATGACACGGCTACTATGCGGGTAAACATTGATAATTTGCCCCATAATACCCTTGTCATCGAGTACAGTTTGTCCCACTTTAAGCTGACTGCTGGCTCCACGGTTAATCACAATAATATGACGTAAGGGATCAGCATCGGTACCAATGACTTCGGCAATCTCCATACGACCATCAATAATGAGTGGTGTATCGAGCAGTCCACGCAGTCGAGTATTTTCAGCAGAAAGTTCAGAAAGTTTCTGTAAACGGACTTGAGCCTGAATTAACTCTGCTTGCATCGCGGTATTTTCACGACGTAATTGAGCTTCAGACTTGGTTTGTTGATTCAGCCATTCTCGCGATAACACTGGATAGCTTGCAAGGGCATAAATTGGATTATATGCCGCATACAAGACGTCTCTGGCCGGTTGAATTACATGCGGCATGCGCCAATCAAAGAAAAGCACCACCAAGCATGTAATCACCGCAATGATAAATGAGCGAAAAGATGGCGGTTGTCTTGAAAACAGTTGCGTTTGCACCCGCCGAGTCCTTTTCTTAGCCTACAAATAACATGTCATGATTAGGGTTATCGAAGAATTCGAGAACCTTACCGCCACCACGTGTAACACATGATAGTGGATCTTCTGCAACCACGACAGGAAGACCCGTTTCTTTTGCAAGAAGCTTATCAAGATTGCGAAGTAATGCACCGCCACCAGTCAACACAATACCGCGTTCTGCGATGTCTGAAGACAACTCAGGTGGCGTTTGCTCTAGTGCAGATTTAACCGCAGACACAATGTTTTGTAGTGGATCAGAAATCGCTTGAGTAACTTCGTCAGAAGTTACGGTAATCGCACGAGGTACACCTTCAGCCAAGTTACGACCACGGACTTCGATTTCCAAAGGTTTTGCACCTTCTTCTGGAAGCGCCATACCAACTTCTTTTTTGATGTTTTCTGCAGTGGTTTCACCAATCACACAACCATGTGCTTTACGCACGTAATTAATGATTTGTTCATCAAATACATCACCACCGATACGTAGTGAGTCTGCATAGACACAACCTTGAAGTGAAATGATCGCGATTTCAGTTGTACCACCACCAACATCGACAACCATCGAACCACAAGCTTGCTCAACAGGCATACCTGCACCAATTGCAGCAGCCATTGGCTCTTCAATTAAGCGAACTTCACGTGCACCTGCATTGTATACAGCTTCACGGATTGCACGGCGTTCCACCAACGTCGATTTACATGGCACACACACCACGACACGCGGTGCAGGTGGGAACAAACGTTTTTCGTGCACTTTGCCAATGAATTGATTCAACATCGTTTCAGTGACTTCAAAATCTGCAATCACACCATCTTTCATTGGGCGAATCGCAGAAATATTTGCAGGTGTACGACCTAGCATTTGCTTCGCGTCAAGACCTACTGCGGCAACGATTTTTTGTGAACCACTGTGGCGAATTGCCACCACCGTCGGTTCATTTAATATAATGCCTCGTCCTGGCGCATAGATAAGTGTATTTGCAGTGCCTAAATCAATGGCAAGATCCGGCGAAAACAAGCCAATTAGTCGTTTTAGAATCACGGGGACGTTCTCAGTTAAACTTTTATATGGACGCAAGGTGGCAACTTTAACTAAATGTGATGATTTGAACAAGTCAATCGCTTATTATAAGCCACGATATTTTGAATTTTTTTAATACTGATTAGGTAATGTTATGTCTACATCGGATGCACAGCATTCTGCAGATCTAAATGCACAAACAGTTTCAGCGATTGCCCATCTGGCTCGATTGTCGCTAGATGAAGCGCAATCTGCTGACTATGCTCAAAGTTTAAATAAAATTTTAGGCATGATGGAAACCCTGAAAGGCATCGATACTGACGGTGTTGAACCACTAAAAAGTCCATTCGACAATCCACAGCCCTTACGTGAAGACGTGGTATCTGAGACCAATCATCGCGAAGCATATCAAGCAGTTGCTCCTGCCGTACAGGATGGCTTGTACCTTGTTCCGCGTGTGATTGAATAATTTTTATTCAGATCAACATTTTTTCAAATTAAACGTAAAGAAATATTTCTCATGACAGATTTACATCGCTTATCAATTCGTGAATTGTCTGAAGGTTTGGCTGGCGCTAAATTTTCTTCACGCGAATTGACTGAACACTATTTAAAACGCATTGAAAAAATCGATGCTCAAGTCAAGTCATACGTGACCGTGACAGCTGAACAAGCACTTGCGCAAGCAGATGCGGCTGATGCTGCAATTAAATCAGGCAATGCAAGTGCGTTGACTGGTGTACCAATTGCACATAAAGATATTTTCTGTACCCAAGGCATTAAAACCACTGCTGGTTCTAAAATGCTGGACAATTTTATCTCTCCTTACGACGCGACCGTTGTAGCGAAAGGTAAAGCTGCGGGCCTTGTCACTTTAGGTAAAGTGAACATGGATGAATTTGCCATGGGTTCGACCTCTGAAAATTCATTTTATGGCGCAACGGCTAACCCTTGGAACTTGGCACACGTACCGGGTGGTTCTTCAGGCGGTTCTGCGGCGGCGGTAGCGGCTGATCTTGCGCCTTTCACAACAGGTACAGATACAGGCGGTTCAATCCGTCAGCCTGCGTCTTTCTGTGGTTTGACTGGTCTTAAACCGACTTATGGTCGTGTTTCACGTTTCGGTATGATTGCGTATGCATCATCTTTAGACCAAGGCGGCCCGATGGCGCGTTCGGCTGAAGACTGTGCTTACCTCATGAACGTGATGGCAGGTCATGATGCGAAAGATTCAACTTCGGTTGAAAAAGACGTAGACAACTATGTTGCTAACCTAAACGGCACGTCTGTAAAAGGATTACGCATTGGTATTCCTAAACAATACTTTAACGTTGCCGGCTTAGATGCTGACGTGAAAGCACGCGTTGAAGAGTCACTGAAAAAGCTTGAAGAAATGGGCGCAATCTTGGTTGAGATTGACCTAAACATGACTGAAAGCTACGTGCCGACTTACTACTTGATTGCCCCTGCTGAAGCATCTTCAAACTTACAGCGTTTTGATGGTGTACGTTATGGTTACCGCTGTGAAAATCCTGTGGACTTAATGGACTTGTACAAACGTTCACGTTCTGAAGGTTTTGGTAAAGAAGTTCAGCAACGTATCTTGATTGGTACATACGCGCTTTCTGCGGGTTACTACGATGCTTATTATGTGAAAGCACAAAAAGTACGCCGTTTAATCCAACAAGATTTCTTAAAAGCATTTGAATCTGTAGACGTGATTGCTGCCCCTGCTGCACCGACAACTGCATATAAGATTGGTGCAAACCTGTCTCCTGTAGAAATGTACTTAGGCGACATCTACACCATCGCAGTGAACTTGGCAGGTCTGCCTGCGATTAACGCGCCTGTTGGTTTTGACAAAGACAACTTGCCTGTTGGCTTACAGCTGATTGGTAATTACTGGTCAGAATCTCAATTGTTGTCTGTGGTGCATCAGTACCAACAAGCAACCGATTGGCATACACAACGCGCTGCAATTGCTGAGGAGAATGCATAATGGCTAAAAACGCTGCTAAACCAAAATCTAACCTGATTGATGGTTGGGAAGTGGTGATTGGTATTGAGATTCACACTCAGCTTGCAACCAATACCAAAATTTTCTCAGGTTCATCTACCACATTTGGTCAAGACCCAAATACACAAGCGAGCCTTGTTGATTTGGCAATGCCTGGCGTATTGCCAGTACTCAACAAAGAAGTAGTTGATCTTGCGATTCGCTTTGGTTTGGGTATCGATGCTTACATCGACCAAGCTTCTGTATTTGCACGTAAAAACTATTTCTACCCTGACTCTCCTAAAGGCTACCAAATCAGCCAAATGGACAATCCCATTGTGGGCTTGGGTCATATCGACATCCAACTTGAAGATGGCACTGTAAAACGCATTGGCGTAACACGTGCGCACCTTGAGGAAGATGCTGGTAAATCGATCCATGACCAATTTGAAGGTCAATCTGGTATCGATTTAAACCGTGCAGGCACACCTTTACTTGAGATTGTCTCTGAACCCGATATGCGTTCGGTTGAAGAAGCGGTTGCCTACATTAAAGCGATTCACACGCTAGTTCGCTGGTTAGGTATTTCTGACGGTAACATGGCAGAAGGTTCGTTCCGTGCCGACTGTAACGTGTCACTGCGCCGTCCGGGTCAACCTTTCGGTACACGTTGTGAATTGAAAAACCTCAACTCATTCCGTTTCATTGAACAAGCGATCAATGTTGAAATTGAACGTCAAATGGAAATCTTGGAATGGGATGGTACCATCGACCAAGAAACACGTTTGTTCGACCCTGTGAAGATGGAAACGCGTTCAATGCGTTCAAAAGAAGAAGCGAACGATTACCGCTACTTCCCTGACCCTGACTTGTTGCCTGTGATCATTGCAGATGCGCAAATTGAAGCGGCACGTGCTGCCCTTCCTGAGCTTCCTGCTGCACGTCGTGCTCGTTTTGTGGCTGACTTTGGTGTAACTGAATACGATGCTCACGTTTTAACACTGACTCGTGAAATGTCAGAGTTTTATGAAGACGTGGTAAAAGCTGCGGGCGGTGCTGCACAAGGTAAAGTTGCTGCGAACTGGGTGATGGGTGAATTCTCAGGTGCTTTAAACAAAGCGAGCCTAGAGCTTCATGATTCTCCTGTATCTGCGGAAAAACTTGGCGGTATGATTGCACGTATTGTGGATAACACCATTAACGGCAAAATTGCGAAACAAGTATTTGGCTTTATGTGGGAAGAAGGCAAAACTGCGGACGAAATTATTGCGGAAAAAGGCTTGAAACAGGAAACTGATACAGGCGCGATTGAAGCGATTATTAAAGACGTACTTGCTGCTAACGAGAAGATGGTTGAAGAGTATAAATCTGGTAAAGAGAAAGCCTTTAACGGTCTTGTTGGTCAAGTGATGAAAGCAGCGAAAGGTAAAGCTAACCCTGCTCAAGTAAATGAATTGATGAAGAAATTGATTGGTTGATCTGATCAGCTTTGAAAAAGGAAACCCGCTTTAGAGCGGGTTTTTATTTAAGCGAAATCCTAGGTTAAAAGCTATTCCTAATTCAAATGAAAGTAAAATCATGAGTGCCATCACTATATTATTTGTCTTCAATAAGTATTCTGTATAGGATAACGTGATTTTTTCAGAGCTAGAACCTGATATCGGGTAGGTTATAAGCTGTGTAGATTCATTATATTTCAACCATTTATGATGAGATGCATTTCTTAATTTACTATCATATTCAAGACTAAAAATGTTAAAGATACTTGTATTCCCCTCAAAACATTTCATCTTTGTTGCCTTATCAATAGTTAAGTATCTTTGATATGTTAATTTTTCACTTTGAAATTCATCATATTTTCTTTGGTTTTCAATATTATTTAAAAAAGCTATCGTGTTTATATTTGAACCTAGAATCTCAAACACTTCACCATATATCATTTTTGTGCGCTTAAAATTAGTTGAAGAAACCTTCGAATTCTTAAATGTTTCAACCTCTAAACGTGCTTGCAAATTCATTTGCTTAAATTCTTGATAATTTGAAAAGAAAGTATCAAAAATCTCCATATAGTCATTAATTTTTTCTTCTAGATTAGGAAATAAATCATCATTGGCAAACCTATGAAATTCTGACTTATTTTTTTGTAAAATACTTCTAGAAAAATCTCCTAATATATCCATATCCCTAGTTAGCCGTTCACTACCAATAAACATCTCAATAAAACGAAATATTAACTCGGTTAACTCTTGTCCTTGAATAATTTTATCTCTCTGAAGTAAATTTCCTCTAATATTAAATTTGTATGCCTTATATAAATCTTTCCAAATTTCTTCAATGTTTGAAACTCCCATTACCCCCTCTATTTTTTCAGGATTATAATTTTCCCCAAAAGCTTCTTTAAGAATTTCATTCATTTGATATAAAAATGGTGAATATAATTCTTTATTCCTAACCTCATCTGGCACTGTGAAATCTGTACTGAGATTAACTACTAAAGATTTTTCTTCATCGACATCTCCACTTTCAATATAAATTAGATTTTCTAACTCATTAAATGAAATTTTCACCTGTGGTGGATTATCTAATAACAAAACTAATTTAGAATTAGCCTCACAATGTGGGCATGTAAAGTGTAACTCTTGCTTCAATCCATGAGAAATTTGCGTTCTAGTAGTTATAAATCCATCACAAGTTAAACATTGAAAATATATTCTTGAAATCATATTACCTTGATATTTCTATATAATTTTTCATATAAATTACTATATGATATTTCTATATAATTTTCATTACCTCTAGCAAATTAAAACAACATGACCATCAAAAAAGTATCTTCTATCGCAAAACTCGAAGACTTAGGACGCATTCAACTTTCCAAGTCCTTCTTTATGCGCGACTTTCTCTATAGTGAAATCGCCAATTGGTACGGTGTACCCAACGTCCCTGACCATCCTGATATTGCCATTCGTACGGGCTCGAAACTCTGCGAAGAACTACTTGAACCACTGCAAGAAAAGTTTGGACGTATTGCCATTCGCTCCGCTTACCGCTCACCAAGCGTGAACTAAATCGGCAATGAAAAAGGACACAACTGCGCGAGCAATGAGAAAAACTTTGCAAGCCATATTTGGGACTATCCTGACGCAAAAGGCTACGGTGCAACGGCGTGTATTATCATTCCCTCACTCATCGATTTAATTGAAAAAGACCCAAATAATTGGAAACAGATTGCATATTGGATTCACAATCACTTGCCATACAGTCATCTAGAATTTTTTAAAAAAGAAAATACGTTTTGTGCATTCAATATCGGTTGGCATGAGAAACCACTTAAAGAGATCAATAGCTATGTCACAGGATCTAAAGGCAAGCTGAAAGTAACGCATGAACCAAATCTAGACTATGAAAAATTTTATCCTGATTTGCTGTGATTTATCCCTCTCCCAATGGAGAGGGAGCTTTCAAAGTGAATAAATACTTAAACGATTTTTTGGATATCCCCCTCTCCTTTTAGGAGATAAGCAGCAGTGCTGCGCAAGGGAGAGGTAAATATTTAACTTTTTAAAACTTTGTGAAAAACACTAAAGTCATTAATAATTGATAACAGCTAGCCTACTAGACTCATCATAATTTGAACTATAACCATCCATAACTTTTTATAAATCTAAATAAAAATATACAACTAAAGAATTTACAGCCTGCTTAAAACTGTCATTCCAATATGCTAAGGTAAATGAAAAATTGATATAAATCATATTTCAACAGAGGGTTACATCATGTCAAAACAAATTCTTATGCTCGTGGGCGACTATGCTGAAGACTACGAAACAATGGTACCTTTTCAATTTTTAGTTGGTCTTGGTTATACCGTTCATGCCGTTTGCCCTGACAAAAAAGCTGGCGACAGCATTGCCACAGCCATTCATGATTTTGAAGGTGAACAAACTTATAGCGAAAAACGCGGTCATAACTTTGCCATTAACTATGACTTTGATGCAGTTAACTCAGAAAACTATGTCGGCTTAGTGATCCCGGGCGGTCGTGCGCCTGAATATTTACGTATGAATACACGTGTGATTGAAATCGTACGCGAATTTGACGCGGCGAAAAAACCTATTGCAGCGGTTTGTCATGGGGCGCAAATTCTAGCGGCAGCCGATGTGCTAAAAGGCCGCACCTGTTCCGCTTACCCGGCTTGTGCCGCTGAAGTCAAATTGGCAGGCGGACAGTATGCCGATATTGCAGTCACGGATGCAGTGACCGACGGTCATTTAGTTACTGCTCCTGCTTGGCCTGCTCACCCTGCGTGGATGGCGCAATTTGTTAAAGCATTAGGCGCGACGATTACCATTTAATGCTTGAGTCACGAAACTAAAACGCATTGGATCATCATCCATTTAGGGTGAATCCATAAAAAATGCTCCTTGTATAAAAGGAGCATTTTTTATTTACTCAAAATAAAATTAACGAACCACACCTAACTTATTCCAAATTTCTGGGGTTAAAAATTTAGTCACCAATTTATTCAAATCGACATAACGCAGTACGCCTTGTAATTGTTGTTTAATTTCAGGCGTCTTTAATATTTCATCCCCTGTGATACTACCAAGCTCTTGAAAACTTTCGCCTACAGCCTGTAGACCGTCGGCTTTAATTACGGCCTGCGTTTGCGTAGAACATTGCTCAACCAAGATTCGCTGCATCACTTGAGCCAGATTTTTATCGAGTTGCGTTTTTTGCGCATCACTGACATTACTGTATTGTTTTAAATCTGGATGCGCTGCCAATGCAGAAAAGGTCCATTGTAGAACTGCCGTTTTATCTGCAGCAGTGGTCGATTTCACTAAACATTGACTGAGCTGATCGACCGTCGGACTCGCCAAACTCACCTGAGTCGTCCCGAGCATCATGAGCGTCAATACAGCCAAACCTGCTGGTCGTGAAAAACGTAGATGTAATTTTTTAGATAAACCGTAAGCCATAGACCAAACTCCCAAAACTTGAGTCACCTTTGTATCATGAAGTGCTGTATTTGCTGTTTGGTCTATGTAACTCAACTATTCATTTTTGCTAGTAGCTGCATAGATGAGAGGATGAATCGTTGGCCTTCTATTCCAATACCAGTAAAAATGCCCATGGATATCGAGCAAACTATGGGTGGTCAATGTCGATTTATTGCTGTCACCTCGCCAACAGGCAAGTGCTGCATTACGGTTGTTATGTAGGTCAATAAACTCGGGATTCGAATATTTGGGTTTCGCAGGAATGTATAAAGCATCCCCCGGATTGACCCATAAATCTGCCAAGTAAATCTTGCCTAGATTTGGAAAATAGCGTCCTACTGAGATGACCAGAGGCAAATGATCCCGATCTGTCGCGCTAAAAATATGCGGAAAGTCATGATGTTCTAAATCAGTAATGACAAATGGCGTTAAAGTTTTACAGCCATTTAAATTTGATGTTGCATTTTCATAAGGCAAATAATGCCCTGCCATCATGCCGTATTCATATTGAATCTCTGACAGTCGTTTTTGATTTGAATGAATCTGAATCGCTTCACCTGCCTGAACTAAGGTGATACCAAAAGCTGCCGCGGTTTCTTTGCTTGCCACCAATGGCATAAACTCGAAGTGTTGCCCTTCAAATTCAAGCTCCGTTTGCTCCCCCCAATTGGTAATTTTAGTCGAAATTTCGGAAGGTACATCGTAGGGATTTCCCATCGTCATTTTCGCATTGGTAGTTGACTCTGTAATTAAATGAATTCCTGCCCCAAGTGATGCTAAATATGTTGGATGCCCACGATCATTCAAAAAGAAGGGTGTTTGCTCGATATTGACTGTAATCTCTGTTAATTCTCGGTCAAATAATGGTGCATTAAAATAAGTTTCATTTACTGAACTCATGGTTTTTCCTTATTATTTTTTAAAATTTTATCTGAGTACATCATTGGATCAGGATAAAAGCTTATTTCCCCAAATGGCTTTTATCCTGTTGAAGTTTATTTCATACGATTCAACATATTTTTTGCCCCTGCGTGGTTATAGTTGGTCGCCAAGTTTTGTAGGATGCCTTTGGCTCTTGCATTGGCGTTTGGATAACTTTTGCTATATGCAGGCACTGAGGTTAAGCATTTTGCAACGAGCATACCTGATTCAGCATAGGCTCTATTGGCATTTGCACCATTTAATTTGCCATAGCTATAAGCGCGCTGTGCATTATTACAAGCGGTGACTTGGTTTTTTCCGGCATTCAGATCGCGTCGTGCATTCACATATAAGCGCATTTGTATCTGCTGAGATGTTTCAGCAACTGGTTTCACTATAGGTTTGTTTTCAGGCTCTTTGGCTTTGGTTTCTTTTTTAGTCTCTACTTCTTTTTTTGCTTCATCTTTCGCATTGCTTTTTGTTGTCGTTGCTTTTGCTTTTGCTTTGCTTGGTGTGGCTTTTTTAACTACAGTTTCTTCTTGTTTATTATAGTTTTTGCGACGTTCTTCGGGTCCAATAATTGCTGTATACAAACTCACTAAGCGGGTTTCAGAACGGTCATTTAATTTACGCTCTGAAACGGGTTCAATAGCAACCATCCAACGTTGTCCATCTGCCTGACTACACTGAAACACACCTGTGCTCTGTTTTATACTGCTATAGGTCGCTAATAATTTACGACTCCATGCATTTTTGACTTGGTTCAAATTGCTTTTATTCAGTTGAATAAATTTGCCATTTTTGGCTTGGCAGTAACTGCTCATATTTTGCTTGGGTATAACTGATTCTGCTTCCATATTTTTCTTTTGTGGCCCCCAATCATAGACGTATTCTTTCGCCTTCCCATTTGAGCTATTTAGCCCTTTTTGATTAATCACTTCTTGTGGTGATGCATAATGATTAAATGAATTTGGGTTTAAACTCTGCATGGTGGTACAACCATGTAATGCAAATCCAATACTCCCCACCCATAAAATTGCCTTTAAATTCACAGCAAAAATCTCAAAAAATTCACCCTTAAAAAATAGCGTAATTTAGTGCCTTTCACAATTTTATAATCTTGATTTTATTTATTATTTTTATAAATTTAATCACTAAAATCGTACACGTTTGAGATGTGTGCATATGTTGTTAATTTTAATTTGATGAATTTCACATTTTATTTAAGTGTATTTGTTTATCCTTGGTGAACGGTCATCATCGTTCCCTTTTAGGTTATTTCGCAAGCATTTATGTATCGCTATGTGCTTATCAAATCTGCCATCAGAACAAGCCTCTATTATTAATCATGATATAAAACTAGGCTTATCTAGGATTCGAGCGACAATATGGAATCGAGTAAAAAAAACAGCTCATCTAAAAATGTTAATCTATTGATTTTATTTGAATATATTAACTTAAAATTAATGTCATAAAAAAACCTGCATTTTATTGCAGGTTTTTTTTAAATTTATAAACTCAATTGTTAATTTTTTCTTCAAATGCTCTTAAACGCTTATAAATAGACATTAATTCGATAATGGTTGTCCATGAGGAAATCAGGTATTGGAAGGAATCACGTACACGCCCAAAGACATTTAAAATTTGCATTAATATACCGAGCGTGATTGTTCCCGCTGCAATACTTGGAAACAAAATAAAATATCCATAAATATTATCCAGTTGCATATACCAAATACGAACCAGGTTGAAATAAGCATAGTGAAAATACAGTCTAAAATAATTAAAACGAACTTTAGTAAATAATTCTTGTAATGTGAAAGGGTCTGCTCGATCTGCATGATCTTCACCATAAACTAACTCTTTACGATATGCCGCTTCGACTTTTTGATTATTAAACTCCAAACCCGGTAGTTTATAACCCACCAGCATTAAAATAACCGTCCCTAAAACCGCCCAAAGGACTGCCGCCCAAACCAATGCATAGGCGATTTCCCCCACGACAGGTAATTTCTTTACATGTGTTGATAAAGTTAGCAGCACAGGTAGAAATGCAATTAAGGTCATCACCGATTCAACTAAGCTAACCCCAAGTCCTTCTGTGGTTTTTGCAAAGCGCATCGTGTCTTCTTGAATACGCTGTGAGGCACCTTCGATGGTTCTCAGTTTTTCCCAATGCGCAGTATAAAAGTCATTCATTGCAGTACGCCAACGAAAAACATAATGACTGACGAAAAACAGGTTCAATACAGCCAGTGTGACATACACCATGGCCACATAGAGAAAAGTCAGTATCTCAGAATATAGCATCGTCACTTCGCCCCCACCACCTGAAAGCATTTTCTGGATCAGGTCATAGAATGGGTTATACCAAGCATTGATTACGACATTACATTCCACACTAAACCAAACATTAAACAGGATAAATGCGGTTCCCCACACAGACCATCGTTGCCAAGGATTATCTGATTTAATCTTCCAAAAGGCTGCAAAAAGCGCCGTTGCTACAAAAAACCAAACATAGAACCATAAAAATTTGGGACTCCAAAATCGGCTAATACCAATAGGCAATTCTGCTTGATGATAATTTGCAGGTAAACCAAACATCGTACCCCAACTATTGCCACCGCTATACCACAAGACAATATTGATGACGAACCATATAAGGAATGATCCAAAAAACCATTTTGGATTTGGAAAAAAAGATTTAAACATTAGTCCTACATTTCCCTGAATCTTTGTTTTTAGTTTGAGTTGCTGATGATAAGTTTTATTTCATAATTTTTCTTGTTCAGATTGAATATTTAACGCTGTTTAATCTGAAATTTAACAATCAAATACACGATGACACATCCTTCGGTTAGCTTAAGTATGAAAACTGAAGTTCACCTTAAATTCATTATTAATCATGCCCTTTTGATGATCTGGTCATTGTTTGTGGAACAAAAGACACATCTTAGGACATACAGTTCCAGTTAAAAAATTTGTAATTTTATAAATTTTCTTTGATATCAATAAATTAAAATCCATAAATTATTTAACCATTATTTAAACTTAAGTTATGGAATTCTCTAAAATATTTTCTGCGATGTAGCTCACGTCATTTACAAAACATGTTTCTTCGCCAATAATATGCTAAGTTCAATTAACAACCTATGCTTGGGGAAGTAAAATGGAAAGTGCAATTGTTGAATTACTCAAACCAATTACATTAAATAAAGAAAATTGCAGTCCTTTGGTTTTTGAAACTGGTACCGTTCTAAAAGTGATTATGCAAACGCCAGAAGGCCTTTTGGTAAGTAATGATGACAAATTTAACTTTGTGATTTCATTGAAAGATAAGAATGAAGTTTGGCGCGAAATTTAATTTTCGCCTCACTTTGTGATTTGTTTTTAAATCATATTTATTCTAAGAAATTTAATCATACAATTATTGAATAAACAGGATAAGGTTCTTAAATTCCATAAAAAAAGAATCCTCCTTTTAAGCAAATATTTTTCATAACTTAGCTTAACGTTTAAATCCGTAAATCATATTTTTCTAAAATCGCATTGGTTTTCTGATGCAATCCCTCAAAATAGACTTTACTCACCAGTGCTGAAGGCTTGTTTTTTGGCAATGGACGAATTTCATGTGCGTGCGGAAAACGTTCAGTAAAATCAAATCGTTTAACCACTTTTTTAAACTCATCCATCACAAGATTTTCATCTTTACAAAAAACATCGTAGGCTTGCTGTTTTTCTGCATCCCAAAACTGCTTAAATGCATCTTGAACACTTTGACCATTCAGCATTCGTGGCATTTGTTCATCAATAAACTTCTGAATCAAATCCATTTTTTTATACATTTTTCGGTCATTACTGATTAAAGATTGGAGTCGTTGCTGCTGTTTAGCCCTTTGAATCGAGGATGGTGGCGCAGCAGCAATCATATTTAATAATGTATAAATATAATCCTGATTTACATAATCACTAATAATAAAATCTAAAGCAAAATTCACGTCACGTAGCACTGAATCTTTTTCAACTGCTGTACCTTTATTTATTCTGTCATATAAATCTTTATATTTAGATTTATAGTCTTCAAGTTCTTGCGGCACTATAACTGCGTTATCAACATCAAAGTCTGTATACATTTTCAGTTGTGAATGTAGACGAATCACATCACGAAAAGCTTGAATAAACTGCAACTGCTGACTTTCGAGTTTTAGATCATCTACTGACTGACACTCAGGTGTTATTTTTCTTAATTCACTAACACACTTATTAAATTCTGCTAATTGTTGATCCAACGGTGGCACAATCACTTGCTCAAAATTTTGGTCGTCTGCAAAAGTAGAAAGAGCTTTATCTGTTGCCTGCTTTAAATTTCTAAAACACACGACATTACCAAAAGCTTTAGTTGGTTTGTAAATACGGTTTGTACGCGAAAAAGCCTGAATTAATCCGTGATATTTTAAGTTCTTGTCGACATAAATCGTATTGAGCGGCAATGAGTCAAACCCAGTCAGGAACATATTGACCACAAGTAATAAATCAATTGGTGGCCCTTTCAGCTCCCCAACTTCTTTAGGTGGTTTAGGGACTTTGAAGTACTTAACTCGATCACCTAGATTTTTATAATATTCGTAAAATCCTTCGTCACAGTTATAGCTAGTCAGATGGCGCGTATTAAATTCTGCAATGATCCGTTCAAGTTGCGCTTTACGCCCCATATCAACTTGACTCGGCTGTTCAAGTTCTTCTTCAGAAATCGTACCTGTTGTGGAGTCATTAACGTCGTTTGTCGTGTCCTGCGCGCCAAAAGAAAAGATCGTACCAATCACTAAAGGGCTATAAACCTCTTTCTTCTCGTTAGCTTCTGCAACCAACTCTGCTTGGACTCTGGTAAATATTTCATAATATTGAAGTAGGACATCTACTGAGCTGACACAAAACATTGAACAAAATTCGCGTTTTGCCGTTTTTTTGTCATGATTTTTTAAAATATAACGTACAATTTTTTCTAAGCGCTCAGGGTTGTCATACAGCTCTTTAGTATCGATGCCTTGTATTTTTTCATCACCAGCATTCACCTGATTAGCGGTAAATTGCCCCACATAATCAATTTGAAAAGGTAAAACATTTTTATCTGCTATCGCATCGACAATCACATATTTATGCAGCCGTTTAGGAAATAGAAATTCTGTGGTGTATTTCACCCCACCAATGCTTTGACAGTTCACAGGAAAAATAGGCGTGCCTGTAAAACCGAACATTTGCGCCTGCTTAAAGAAGCGTTTGATATTTTGGTGAGTATCACCAAATTGACTGCGGTGGCATTCATCAAAAATAAATACGACTTTTTTATCTGCCAAATCGGCGATCAATTCTCTGAATTTAGGGAGTGTAATTGCGTTATTCAGCTTTTGAATGGTCGTCACGACCAATTTATCTGTGAGTATATTGCTTTCATTTTTTCGTGAGTTCAGCCGTTTACCGATGAGCTGTTCGACCAATGTTTTGGTGTTGGTCGTTTGGTCTACGCAGTCGGGAACAAAGGCATTGAACTCTTTAGTGGTTTGATTATCTAGGTCTTTGCGGTCCACAACAAAAATTACTTTTTCTATTTCTGGCAACTGACGCATGATTTCACTGGCTTTAAATGCCGTGAGTGTTTTACCCGAACCCGTTGTATGCCAAATATAAGCATGATCGGTTGAGGTTTTTACATGCTGAATCATGTTTTCAACTGCATAGACTTGATAAGGTCGTAGCACCATTAAGCATTCATTTGTTTGATGCTGAACGATGTATTTACTGATCATTTTCGTAATATGTACGGCGTTTAAAAATGCTTCGGTAAATTTACTCAAGTCATTGATAGCTTTGTTTTTTTCATCTGCCCACGGAAATGTAAAATCAAACAGTGGCGTACCATGTGAATAATATAAGCAATTTACGCTGTTGCTAATGACAAAGAGCTGGATGTATCCAAACAGACCTTGTCCAGATGTATAGGCATTTTTACTGTAGTTATGCACTTGGTGAAACGCCTGTGCGATTTCTACGCCACTGCGTTTAAGTTCAACTTGTACTAATGGAAAACCGTTGATCAATAGCGTGACATCAAAACGGCTGGTTTCTGTGCCGCTCTCACCGTATTGAACCGTCACTTGGTTGGTCACTTGAAAAATATTTTTTTCTGCATCATCACTTAAAAATCGCAGTGTTTGGGTCGTACCGTCATCATGTTTAAGCTGGTATGAACCACGCAATAGTTTGGCTTTGCCGAAAATCGTATGTTCACTGCTCAGGTAATTCCACACCTGTTCCCATTGCTCATGTGTGAGTGGTGCAGTCAGTGCATTAAATTTTTCTATTTGATTTTTTAAATTTGCGAGTAAGGCTGCCTCGTTTCTGTACTGAACACGTTCGTACCCTAAAGTTGTTAAGTGCGCTATAAATTGGTTTTCGAGTTCGAGTTCTTTTTGGGTCGACATTTATAATACTGCTCAGTTTTTAACTATTGGTATGCATATCTATTGATTCTAATAGATTTATTATATTTTTCAATCTTTTAAATTCATCAAACAAACATCTAAACTGATGATACAGATCACTGTTTTTTCTTTTAGGAATCTTTCAGTACTTTCTTAAATAAAAAAATTCCCGCATTTGAATAAATGCAGGAATTTTATAAAACCATATAACAATCACACAAACATTTGCTGTAACAAGCCTTTTTTCCACTGTTTAGCTTGTTCAATTTGCAGTGCAACGACTTCAATTTTTTGATCAATGGCTGATAGGAAATTAGCGATTTGGGTTTGTTCCTCAATACATGGAAATAACATAGAAACTTCTTTAATATCTGAAGCTAAAATATGTTCAATTGTATTACCTGTTTTGATTAGGGTAATTTTTTTCTTTCCAAACTCTGAGTAAAAGTAATATACAACAAATTCAGAATTCACTATTTGAGAGGATTTAGGTGTTAGAACCAAAAGTGCATGACAATTTCCATTTTTATACTCATCGGTAACAACAGCACACTCTCCAACATGGCCACTTTGAACCATCAAAATGTCATTAGTATGCAATATTGAATTTGTCTTTTTTTGATGAAATTCATTGTTGATATAGATAAGTCCTGTGGCATCAATTTTTCCATTTTTGATGTTCTTACCTTGAAGATATTTAACTCCAGATTCCACATAATAAGGAGTTGCCACACCGACAAAACCATTTCTAATTTTAGGAAAAAACTCTTTCAAAAATTTCTCTTCCCACTCCCCAAACTCCTTCCCATCATCCGCTTTAAAACGTATCTGCTGACTAAACAGCTTTTGCATCATGCCTTGTTTATATTGGCTCAGTAGTTCATGTTTTTCAGTCAGTTGGTTAATCTTTTCATCCACAACGGAAAGGAAAGAAGCGATTTTGATTTGTTCCTCTTGCTTGTTAGGCAATGATATTAAACACTCATTAATGTCACCTAGATTAATTTTTTTAGGGAAAGCTACATGGATAATTCGTTTGTGTAACTCATTTTTAAAAAAAGGTGTTCCTATGTATTGATTCAGAAATGGTGTACTTACATTAGCTTTAGGTCTAATTAAAGCTAAACTAACGTAATATGCTAATGGTTCACTGTCATTAACGATAGCCGTTGCACCAATTTCACCAGCCGTAATGCGCGTCATTAAAATGTCGTTTAGTTGAGGCTTATTTTTGAAGTCTTTTTTAAATGCTTCTGCAGTAATAAATTTATCACTGTCATAAGGTGACTGAATATTTTCAACACTAACGAATTTGATGCCTGACTCTACATAGTTGGGAGTTTGATGCGTCCCATCAAAAACCTTAGAAATTTTATCTAAACTAACCTTACTCCAATCCCCATCAAACTCTTTAAACCGTAATTTAGGTGAAGTCATTACTTCACCTCCGCAAAAGGTGAATCAATGCAGAGTTCTGCACAAAACTTAGAAATTTCTGCATCAGTTTTTAGACTTTCCACTTCTAAGGCTTGAAGCTGTTTCGCTATTGCATCTAAATCAATTTCTTCTTCTGCTTCAAAAGTATCGACATAACGAGGAATATTCAAATTGTAATCATTGTCAGCAACGTCTTGCAGACTCGCTACGTATGCATATTTTTCAATATTTTGACGGTTTTCAAATGCACCAACGATATTATCTAAATGCTCTGGCAAAAGCTTGTTTTGATTCTTTTGCTTATCAAACTCGTTACTCGCATCAATAAATAAAATATTGTCGCTATGCTCACGGTTTTTCTTCAACACCAACACACAAGTTGGAATAGTCGTGCCATAGAAAATATTGGCAGGCAAACCAATAATCGTATCAATCACATTTAACTTTTCGATTAAATGCTTACGAATATGCCCTTCACTCGAGCCACGGAACAAAACCCCATGCGGCAGTACAATCGCCAAAGTCCCATTTTCATCTAACTGATAAAGCATGTGCTGTAAAAACGCCATATCTGCCTTAGAACTTGGAGCTAACTTGCCAAAATCACGGAAACGCGGATCGCTTAGGTATGACTCACTCGCAGACCATTTAGCCGAAAATGGTGGATTCGCTACAATCGCATCAAATTTCAGTTCCATATGCTGTGGACGTTTTAAAGTATCCTCCTGCTTAATTTCAAACTTTGAATAATGCACATCATGCAAAATCATGTTCATACGTGCCAAGTTATATGTCGTACGATTCATTTCTTGACCGTAAATCGCGTCCACGTCGCCGACTTCACGCTTTACACGTAGCAATAAAGATCCTGAACCACAAGTCGGGTCATATACACTGCGTAGACGTTCTTTACCTAAGGTGACAAGTTTTGCAAGCAAAGTCGAAACCATTTGCGGTGTATAAAACTCACCTGCTTTTTTACCAGCACCTGAAGCAAATTCACCAATGAGAAACTCATAAGCATCGCCTAAAATATCAGACTCAGTATTCGATAGATCAAAATTAATATCGTCCAAATGTACGATCACACGGCTAATCAGCTCATTGCGGTCATCAGGCGTATTTCCTAACTTGGTCGAACTTAAATCCATGTCTTCAAACAAATGCGAAAAATCATCTGCCGCATCTGTACGCAGCGTACTTTGCTCAATTGCCTTAAGGGTTTTAATTACATCATCCAAAATGTATTTTTTTGCTCGAGCCAATGTTGCCATACTATGGAACAATTCTTGTGGCGCTAAGAAATAGCCCATACTGGCAAGACATTCTTCACGAACAGCACTCAAATATGCTTGATTAATTTCAGTATCTTCAACCAATTCTGCAAACTTAATTTGATCAGGTGATAAAATTTCGTTGGCATTATTTTGAATTTTTTCAGACAAATATTTGTAGAAGATCAAGCCCAAAATGTAATCACGGAATTCATCTGCCCCCATTTTACCACGCAAAGTATTGGCAATATTCCAGAGTTGTTTTTGCAGTTCTTGAAGCTGGACTTGAGTCATTGTTGTACCAAAAAATGTTTTTAATTAATCATAAAAAAAGCCGAACCCGAAGGTTCGACTTTTTTGAATTTTGGTGGAGATGGCGTCAATTGAACTCAACTCCTAAGCTATTGATTTAGTGAACCATAAAGTCAATAGCGTTTTACCTGTACCCATTTTTTACCCAAATTAGATTTAGCGCATTGAATCACAAAATTTATTTTGTTCAAATTCATGAACAGGATTTGAAATGGTTACTGATTTTAACACGTATGCATTTAACATTAAAAGATATGTTATAACCTTCCTTTTTTATATTTGTTTTTTTCATGTATCATTCAAGAGTACAACTTCAGGGTGAAAGTTATGTTTGACAATATAGATGCTTTAAAAACAATATTAGATCAGCATCGTCCTCTTTCTCCTGCAATTGTAAAAAATCTACAAGAAGATCTTATTGTTCGCTGGACATATCATTCAAATGCAATTGAAGGCAATACACTGACATTGCTAGAAACAAAAGTGGTTTTGGAAGGCATTACCGTTGGTGGAAAAGCATTACGAGAACATTTCGAGGCAATTAACCATAGAAATGCGATCTATTATGTTGAAGATATTATTCGTAAAGAAGAACCTTTTTCTGAATGGCAGATTCGTAATATCCATCAACTCATTCTAAAAAATATCGATGATGACAATGCAGGACGTTATCGCCAACAAAACGTGTTGATTTCAGGTGCTACGACTAACCCACCCGACTATACATTGTTGAATGATAAAATGGCTCAGCTTGTCGATTGGTACAATACTGAGGCACATAAGCTACATCCTATTGAACGTGCAGCTAAAGTACATGCAGACTTTGTAGGCATTCATCCATTTATTGATGGGAATGGTCGTACATCACGCTTATTGATGAATCTCGAATTACTTAAAGCTGGATATCTGCCTTGTGTGATTACAGTAGAAAATCGTTTGGCTTACTATGAAGCTTTAGATCAATGGTTGGCTTATGGAAAGACTGAAGCTTTTATTCAGTTGTTTTCTGAGGCTGTATTGGAAGGGTTTAAGCCGTATCAGGTTGTTTTAGGTATTTAGAGCTATCTAACTTACATTTTAATTTATTTGGATGGGATAGTGCACTCAGCGCGCACCATCTTTACAATTTAAATAATTGTTTATAATAAACATTTATAACCAACCAATGTCATTGTACCGCGAAAAATACCGCTAAAATTCAGCATCCTAAAAATATTGATGATGGCAATGTAGGAGGTTATCGTCAGCAAAACATTTTAATTTCAGGTGCTACGGTAATCCCCCTAAAAATAATAGGATCTAAAAGTAGAATTTTCTCTTAAGATACAAGCTGGAGATTCTTCATGAAAACATCTTAATATCCTGACAGTCATATCACGTCCATCTTGAAGCAAGCTGAATCTAGTACCCCCTTGTTACCATTTTTTGCCGAGAACATAGCATGTGTAAGGCGAGTTTTTAGAAATGGCGTGCTAAATATAGTGGTATGTATGCCTCATTAATTACACGACTGAAAGAACCTATTCGGCCTGAGTAAGTATGATCATTAGATTACATGCCTGACCAGCTGAGTGATGGACGAAGTAAACGCTTGTTGAACATGATTGATGATTATCGGCATATAGGATTGGTGATTTAAATAGGGCTATCAATGCCTGTACTACGAGTCATTCGTACACTGAATTAGTTGCTTGAATGGCGAGATAAACCACTTGCAATTCACTATGACATTGGATCTGAATTTATTAGTGTTTGATTGGTTAACTGGGCAAAGTTGCATGACAAACGTATCGTACTTCAGCCTGGGAGGCCATAACAAAATGTGTATATCACAGGTTAAGATCGCAAGATCCCTTACAGTTTGGTATGCAAATATTTGTTCGATACATTTGAATAAGTACAAGACCATACAACAAATTGATTGTTATTCTATAAACATGAAAAATCATACAAAGCCAATGGTAACAAACGACCGTTAATGGCCACTTAACGTTTACTTTTACTTTTACTTCGATTATTTATTGGAGAATTATCTAGAAGATGAAACAGCATTTTATGCTAATTCATCCTCCTCAATTCAAAACAAAATACCATTTTTAAATGTTTAGTTTAAAGCTTATATTCATCAATCACCTTTTGGGCTTCTTTAAAACCGTTTTGAGCAGACTGCTTTATCAACTGAACCCCTTTAGATTCATTTTTTGGAATACCTTCACCAAAATAATACATGATACCTATTATATATTGTGCTTGAGCATGACCAAGTTCAGCAGCTTTTGAAAACCATTTAAATGCTTCTTGATCATCTTGACGCTCCCCGGCATCTTCGCTGAAATAATCTGATCCCAAGGCAAAATAGGTCCGTGAAATATAGTCTTTTGCTCTTTCATGACCTTGAACAGAAGCTTTTTCAAAAAACTCTAAAGCTTTTATATAATCTTGAGGTACACCGATTCCTCTAAAGTACATGATGCCAAGATCAAATTGTGCTTTTGCATCACCATTTTTTGCATGATTTGCAGCAGATATAAAAAATGCATCACCATCGATAACTTTTCCTGCTGTATTTGCCACTGTCAGTTGCTTATATGGCATATCCCATGAACTTTTAAGTTTATCTAGTTTTTTTTGAGCACCTTCATGACCTTGTGCTGCACTTTTTTCATACCATTCTTTAGCTAAAGTTAAATTTAATTCTGTACCTTGACCGTCATAATACATTTCACCAAGTAAGAATTGAGCTACTCTGTTTCCATCTGTTGCAGCTAATGAGAACCATTTTAATGCTTCAGGTAAATCTTGTTGCATTCCCTGACCAGTATAATAACAAGTACCCACATTTGCTTGTGCCCCAGTATCACCTAATAAAGCTCCGCGCAGAAACCATTCACAGGCTTTTTGTTTGTTAACAGGCGTTCCTTCACCTTTGTAATACATGATTCCTAAATTAAATGGCGCAAACTTATGGTTGTGATATGCAGCACTCGTCCATGCTTCCAATGCTTTAACATCATCTTTTTGGATATATTGATTATTAAACGAGACATTTCCCTTATAGTAAGCATTACCGAGATTAAAATAATACTCACCATTAATTTTATCAACACGCGGCTTGACAACTTTTTCAACCCCTTTATGTAATGGTGAAAACATTTTTTCAATTCCAAGGGTAGCCATTTCACCAGCCTTATCAATACCACCTACAACTCTGGAATGAATTTCTTCGCTTTTTGTATTAGCTGTCACATAAGAAGGGAAAGTTAATACGAGTGATGAGAAAAGTAATTTTGCCTTTAAATATTTCATATAAATAAACCAATAATTTGAAGATTCTTTATGATCTAAAATAAAAAATGCAGTCTCTGTTTTTGAATCAGAAACTGCATTTTTCAAAGTTATAACTCACACTTAGTATTCAAAACTCGCTGTTCGCTTAAATTGCTGTATTTCTCGCTCTGCTAGATTATATTCTCGCTGAACTTGTCCCAGTTTATTACTAGCTTCGTTATATCTTTCGCGATAATACTTGCGCGACTCTTCTTTAAGATCAGAGCTATACATATTAGATTTTGCTGTAGCAATTGTATCTTCAATCGATTTTAAATTTTTATTCGCGTGATAAAACTTATTTGCCACATTGTAATAGGGTCTTAAATTATTTTGCATTTCCATTGGACAACTTTGATATGTTCCTCTACCTTGCAACGCATAATCAAAAATCGTTTGTGGATTACAATAATTTTTTAGACCTTTCTTATAACCAGTAGTATAGGCTTCTGTATCTAAAATCGCGTTGTGCTTCATACATGCTTGAGCACGCTTTTGCATGAATGAACCATTACCATTATAACCATCATTCTGCCCAATCAACGACCAGTTTGCTGAAAGACATTCATTTTTAGACATAATAGCACAGCCATTTAACATGACAACACTTGCCAACCACACCATTTGTAACTTCATTTCACCCTCAAATGTTTTGTTTTTTATTCAAAGACCTTCAACTCCCCATAACCCATTGAAGGTCTATTTTGATTTAAGTTAATGTAATCACACGTGTGTTGTTTGCAACTTTCACGCCATTCACAAGAACTTCTGTATCTAAGACATATCTTCCTTTTGATACACTCATAGGGAATTTCCAGCTAAATGAGTTTTCAAATGCCCCTGAGCCAAAATCTTGCTTATTGGTCATTTGTACATCCTTAACTAATTCACGAATCACTTTACCATTTGCATCTTTAAGCACCAGCTTTTCTTGTACACGCTGTAATGGCTCTGCGACCCCTTCAACTACAGTTAAATCGGATTTCACTGTAATACTTTGATTTGCTTGAATAGTCTGATTAGGAAGAACAACTGTTGAGTATTGTTGTATCCGTGTTTGTTGTGGCAATTGTCCTTTATTGGCTTGTTTATATGCCATTTCAACTTCAGCAGCGGACTTTTTTTGAATAGTGTGTGCATTAATCATTACGCACCCTGCTGCAAAAACTGCACCACCAATGGCAGCACCTGTTGCAGCATAAGTACTATCACCCACAGATGCCCCGATTGCCGCACCAAGTAATGCACCTACTGCTGTAGACATTCCAGTATTACATCCACCATTGGCTGACGTTGCCAATCCACCAGTACTTGCACAACCTGAAACGGCTAAGGCTGAACTCAGCATAGCAATAGACATAGATTTTTTCATTTTATTACCCCTCTTCACATTTCAAATGATTATTGAATTACCATATCGTCAAAGGCCGCTGACTCACCTGCTTCAGCCTGACGTAAAATACGTTTTGCTTGACCATTACTCGGGGAAGCAGACAATACTTCTCGAGCCAAAGATTTAGCCAAACCGTAGTTATTCGCATTTAATGCACGCTCTGCACGACTGAGCTGAGAATCAAAACGTGCTTCATTTTGACGCCGTGCCGCTTCTTCAGCTTTTTGACGCTCTTTTTCTAAAGCTTGTTGACGTTCTCTTTGTGCTTGTTCAACTTGTCGTTGAGCCTGTTCTGCTTGACGTTGTAGTTCTACTCGTTCACGTTCTGCTTGTGCTAAACGCTGTGCTTGCTCAACCTGATGATTGGTATTTTGTTGAGGTATGTTTTGAATAGCATCTTGTACAGCCTCACTTTCTAATGGAACTTCCTCTACTTCTTGTTCTTGCTGAAGATTATATTCTTCAATCATCGATTCAATTTGTGGCAGCAACTCTACGCCCCCCACAAGTTCTGAATCAAGCTCTAATGCAGCAAGCAATGTCTGATGTGCTAGCTCCAAGTTCCCAGCTTGTAAATATTCTTTCGCTAAAGTGAGCTTTTCTTTTGCAGAAGTTGCTTGTGCTTCAGCAGATACAACCAATTGAACAAAACTTGCATTGGTTTTACATTCTTCTTGATTAAGTTTAATAATACTCAACGCACGCATTGGCATCTTTTCGCTCAATAAACTACTAACTTCTGCATTTACATTTTCACATGAATCTACCAAAGGCTCTTCATCTACAGAAATCGCTTGATCTGTATCCTTATTACCACTAAACATAATGACAATACCAATAAAAAATACGGCAAAAGAAATCGCGATATATTTAAAAATAGAGTTTTTGGGCTGTGGTGAATCTAAAGGTGTTTGCTGATTCATGCTTTTTGATGGTAAAGGACTTTCAACACTTGCCACAGATGACGTCTGTTCAAAATACTCATCTGGTTCATTGTCTTGAATTAATAAATCTTTTTGAGACTTTAGTTTATATTGTTCTGAGCTTAAAAATTCATTTGGGATTCTTGCTAAATGTTTTAAACGGACAAAAACACCTTCTTCCTTTTTAAAAGCATATCGATCATAAGTCCGCATTAACTCAAGAGATGCACCTACGACAATGATCCCGACTAATTCTTTACCCTTTTTCGTAATATGTTTGACCACAACCGATGTATCAGCAGCCTCATTATTTTGAGCTTCACTTAGTGTTTCACTAACCGTCGATTCTGGTAAGTCACTGACTATTTCTTGTGGAATAGTCGATGTTTCTTCTGGCTCTACAGGCAGAGTTTGAGCTTGAACGCTTTGTGCAACACTACAAAAAGGACAAAACTTTACTTTGAGCTGTAGCTCCTGCTTACATCCAATACAAGCTGTATATTCTTGCTGCTTAACCATTTCATTTAACCTATTACTTCTTTTTGTGTTGAGCATGAGCAGTATTGCCCTCCTTCGAGAACAATACTGCGATGGGCATTATTGTAAAATTGGCGGCATGCCTGGAATTGGTGGTGGCACAGGCATTGCAAGCTCAGGGCATTGGGCAATTGCGATCCAATTAGCTAAACCTTCACGCCATACCATCGTTGCAGTGTTAATTTGTTGCTGCTGCAACATTTCAACCACTTTAGAATGTGAGTATGGTCCAAAGTTTTGCCCATTAATCGCTATATGATATTGATACTGAGGTTGCTGCAGAATGGGTGGTGGCATCGCGCCTGGAGGTGGCGGTGGAGTCATGCCAGGCATTGCAAAAGTCTCTATTGGCGAAACTACTTCTGCCACACTTTTTTTCACAAGAAGTTGTTCATGTGTTTGTAAGATACTTGGTGACATATTCATCACCCATTTCAGACGTCGACCTTTATTTGGCTCACGAATTTCATCCTGATATGCATCCTCGTCCGAATCTTTGAGCACTTCAGCCCATTTTTCCATTTCTTCGCGATATTCAGTTAACTCGTATGCACGATCAATAAGGTCCTGAGGAATTTCCTTACGTTGAGCAAGTTCAAGTAGCTCTCGCTTCAATTCTTTTGCAATTGCACATGCAAAACCGACATGTTCAACTTGTGCACCCGTTTCATTTTGAACAAGACGTGGGGTATAGACTTCACGCTCATAATGATCAACCAATGCAATTAACATGGTTAAATTCGCATCACTGAGTGACTTAAATTTGTGTTGAACTTGATCATAAATATTATCGCGATAGGTCTGAGGCAAACCATTTAAACGGAAGCCACGCTCATTTCCTAAACGACGTACATCACCACGTGCAACCGCAAATTCATATTGACCACTTGGTATCAAGCCTGGAACATCACAACGTTTTAAGACGCCCAACATCACTGCTTTCAAGTAACACTTAAAGTCATCCGCTAAATTATTTAATTCATCAGGTGTAGGCGCATATGGATGTTTAAAGCGTGTTGAATCGATATGTGTATGTAATGGTGTTCTTTCACTCTCTTTACGATAGCTCGTACGCCACGTCTCAATACCACGTAAAATGGTCAGTGGAATACCTGAAAGCTCTACATAACACACTGCACGACCAGGTTCACCTGTTTCCACAATCGACAATGCTTGTGCATTTAAGCCTAGACCGCTCGGAATAGCTCCCGTCAATTCATGTTTATATTTTTTACTGAATTGATCTGCACCATTTACACCAATAAAACATTTGAAACGGTCTGGTGGTGGTGTGAAATCACCTCCCATTTTAGCGTCGACCCAAGGCATGGCACGCTGTAGCCACTCGGTAAAGACATTTTGACGCTCCACTACACTCATATTTTCAAGTGCTTTGTAAAGTGGATCTTCCTCTTGATCATTCTGTTCAAAAGCAACCAAACGGCGTTCTGCCATACGAATGATTTTGATCAATAATGGTGTTTGCTGATCTGGATCAACAAGAACTTTAAAGAGCTCTTTTGAACCGCCGAAGTCTTTAAATGCTTCTGCTGCCCATTCACAGAGTAAACGAGGATCAATATTCCGTTCTTTTACATCTTCAGTTTCGATAATTTGCAAAGTGGCGTGCTTGGTACGAATTTGTTGATGAATTACTTCACGATCATGATCAAGACGGTTCATCATATCGATAACTGACTCTTGACCATTTTGTAGATCACCCATCACCCCATTCCAAATAGTGCGACCGCTTTCATCTACCCCTAAACTGTTACCTAACCAGCTTGAGATATCTTGCATCAGCTCAATCGCTTCTAAAGCAGCTTTGGCACGTAGATGGAAGGAAAGTACATTAGCAATATCTTTACGTAAATTATCTAATACTGAACGCGCTTGTTCTTCTTTATTGCCACCACTAAAGATACTCAGTAGACCTCTACCTTTGGTCTCTTCCAAATCTTTTAGTTGCTTTTCATACTCATAGGTCAACAAAGCGTCTTTAATTGCAGTATAACGATTTGCTGAATTTTTCAGTTGTAATGCAATCCCAGAGTTCGCATTTTCAATACGATCTTTAATTTGCTCAACTAAAGAAATCACATATTCAAAACCGCCTTGCTCATGATTATCTAAATACAGATATAAACGACTTTCGATATCTTTCTTGAGACTTTCAAAGAGTGCTTTACGACGGCGCATGACACGATCTTCAGCAGTATCTGCCATCGCATCTGGATTACGAATCACATCACGCATTAAACCTTGCATCGCTTTCCGGACTTCATTTGCCCACTGATCACGATCAATATTACTGATTTCACTAATGCGTTGACTGACACGCTGACGGGTTTCTTCAGCAATATCCACTTCCACGCCGTTCTGTCCTGAACGAAGTAAAGTATCTACAACTTCTAAATCCATGAATTCTGTATTGAGTTCACGAATTTCTGGATTTTTCAGTGTTGTAGCAGAAAATTCAGGAAGATTGTTGAATGGCACTAGACTAAGATTCATGTTCTCAGCCATGAATGTATCACGCTTTTTTTCACTCGCACGGTTTGTAGCAGGATTGGCACTTGCGACACCGAAGAATGCTTTCAGCATATCGGAAGCCAAACTATAGGCATACTCATCATAGCGCGCTCGACCAAGCGTATCTAAAGTTGCTTGCCCAAATGCTGAATAAGCACATGAATAGTTTAGTTTCATGTCACCGAAACGACCTGTCGGTACAGGTGGCGCAAACATATGAATTTTATGCTGCCGTTGGTTGACTGCAACTGAACGTTTACGATTGGCGAAGTCAGCAGAACGGTAGTCCTCAAATAATGTGTCCGCAATCATCGAATACACATCATTCATATTGTCTGTATGTTGACGAGCTAAGTTACCGGAATCAATCAGATGCACTTCATCATAAGGCTTAGAGGCAAGCTGAGGACGATCATAATCATCCCATTTTTCCACATACTTCGAATGACCCACCATCGCAGATTCAACTTCCATCAATGCCGCATAAGCATTGGCTTCAGTACGTGCCTTGTTTGCACTTGAATAGCCTGTAGGCAAAAATAGCATCAATTCAACATCAGCTGCTTCAACTTCATTACTTGCCACCCACTTAGATAACCAGCCCATATCCAAGAATGAACCTGAGCCTGTACCACCAGCAACAGAACCTAATACCACGATACGGAATTTACTGGTATCGAGTTGAAGATTGAGCTTACGCAGCATGTCATCACGAGACAGGCCTGCTTTTAAAGTATTTAACTTTGATCGAATTTTATCACGTGTTTTTGGATATTTATCAAAGAAATATAGACGTGAAACAGAACGAATCTGACCTGCACCTTTGGCAGGATCAATCCCTAATTCACGAATTTTTTTAGGAGTTAACGGCAACCAATTTTGAATATGCGGATAACGACTTAATGATGCATCATCACGGCTATATTTTTCGATATCAAAAGATTCAACAATCTTTTCATCATCGGTAAATTTCACCAAGTTGTATTGCAAATCTTCAGTTTGTGCACGACCACTATCAATAATTGCACCTTGATCTAAGTCAAAGTGCATGAATTGCGCGATGGGGAATTGTGATAAGTTTTCTAAGCGAACATTATCACTGCCCCAACTTGCATTGAGAATACGACGACGCACACGCATCATCACTTCCATACCTGTACCACCCACACCAATGTAAAGGGTTGGTCGGAGTTTTACCGTCTGCTCTGCAGATTTGGTAGCCGTGTTTGTATTGACACTTTGTGCGTCTGTCATATTGATCTCTCTAATTCTTTTTAATGTTATTAATTAAGCACGGCTTGTTGTAAAGGTCAGTACACCACTCACCAAAGCAACCACACCCAATGGACCTAAGATCAGTAAAGATAAAAATTTAACTGGATTCACTGCAGCCAACACTGCCCCAATAGCCACAGCTGCAAGGAAGATAAATAACCACCATCCCGCCATACTTGCTTTGCTCGGAGAAATACGTTTTTTCACCAAACTATTGCTGAAACCACGTTTTGCAAAAAAGAAGGCAATTAAAAGTACTGCGATAATTGCACCTGCAATCATCAAATCACGTGAACCTGTTTCTTCTTGTATTGTCGGTACACTGACTTCTTGTACAGTCTGCGCAACACCACTTGCTTCATTTTGTGTTTGCTCATCTGCTGTTGGTAATACAAAACCGTTATTTGCATTTGACTCTGACATATATCCCCCTGGATGTTTTTTTAGATTAATCTTTGATATTTAACGAAGTGTTACACTAAATTCTTTATCGATTACATGTACGGATGCATCCGAAATACCACGTTTCACAATGGCAATTTCTTTACCTGCTTCTCCATACACGCTCATTTTTGAAAATGGTTTTAATTGGATTGTCTGTTTCTTTAACCCATTCACCCAAACATCATATTTTTTACGTTTAGAACCAAGTGCCAAAGCCAAAAGACTCAGCACAATAGCCAATAAGAGTCCAGTGATCATGACCACGACAGGCCATAATGGATATTGCAAGCGGAATTGAACAGGAATAGTTGCCGTAGAAGATTGAATGCTTTGTGGTGCAACAAAAACATCAGACAAAGGATCCCCAGGAAATAAAGACTGAAGATTCTGTTTAAACTCTTCCGATAAACTTAATTTTTGCTCATACAGCGTCACGTCAATATTTGCAGGAATCGTAACTGCCTTACCCATTGCCTTAAACACTTCCCAAGACCATGGGGACACAATTAAATGCGAAGGAATTGGCACCTGAAACTCGAGCTTGGTATTATCCTTAGTCATCAAACGGATATCCGTTTCAGAAATCTGAATCGGTGCTTGCATTCCATTTGCTAATCTTAATTTTGCTTCAACACGAGTTGCTGCAATATTGTAAGGATAAAATTTGTTTTTCAGATCTGCTGTGAGTTTTAACTCAGGAATGACATCTTTAGGCTCTAAATTAAAGACCAAAGTTTTCTGATCTGCTGCCAAAGAGGCCTGAATCGTTGATGAGTTTTTTACACCTGTCGGAATGAGCTGAACAGGTTCTTTATCTAAAGGCTTTAATAATGCAGGCTGTTGGGTAAACACTTTTTCCATCTGACCTGATTTTACCAAATGGTTTAACTCAGCTTCTGCCTGCTCACCATAAGCCAATACATAAACCATTAGTCCTGATGCATTAAAATGTGTCCCTTGTACAGGCATTCTTAATGGATAAGCCATTACTTTATTTATAGCTGGATCTAAGTGAACTAACTCATAAAACTCTTTATTGCGTTCAGCCGTTGCCTCATCATTATTAGGACTATTTTTATTGTTAGTAAAAATCCAGATAATGCCTGACTTTTTCGCAAATGGACCTGTAATCGTGGCAACGACAGCTTCTTTAAAATCTGTGTCTGCATAGGCTTTATCAGATTTTTTGGCAATCCCCTGTTGGCTGAGTTGCTGACTGACATTTTGTTTACCTGCCCCTTGATAAATCAACACAGGTGATTGGGCAGTTGTGTTACTTTGGTTAAACATGGAAACCGCAACCGTATCATTGGGCTGCGTTACCGTTTGAACCACTGCATTAACCAGCGGTTTTAATTGAGAGTTTTGATCCTGGTAAAATGGCTCCATCCAACCAGAGTTTTGGACTAAAAATGCATGCTGACCCGCACAAGTGAGCGTTGAAGCTAAACTCACAGCAACCATTAAACCAATGTGTTTCATGCAACCAACTCCCAACCTAAGATGTCATTTAAGCTCGGGTTATAGAAATACAAAACATTCTGATGAATAAAAAATTTTGAATGTAATGGCTTTTCTACTTGAACACGATGAAAATCAATTAGCCCATCATGTGTATCTATAAATAATTTAATGTCTTGCTTTGTGTCATCTGCAAGTTTTTGTTCAATACCGATATTGGTATCTGTATCGAAGCTGAATCCTAAAATTAACTCTTTTTTCTCATCTTCAATCATTGGAACTGTAAAACGATGAGTTGATTCGACTACACTTGCTTCTTTCCAAATATCTTGTTTGATTTCCAATTTACCATCTAGGCCGAACTTTGATATACCTGTGGTAAAACGGAATGATGGCGTTTTTTCGAGTTGGTCTTCAGAATCTAATTCGATATAACATAAAGGACCTTTTTCATTACTTTGAGTTTTACCAAATTGATAAAAACTCCCTTTTTGATCATCATACGGTGCACCAAAACGGAAATCAGGCGTGTAGCTTGGTAGCCACATTTTATAGACGATATTGAGTGCTTCATCATCAGAGATTTTATATTTTAAAATCAATTGCCCTGACGTACCGACCCAAATAATACGTCTAGTGTCATAAACAACTTTTTCAAAATAAATTTCAGAGGTTTGTTCATTCAACAAAATCTCTATCTGATTCGTGACATCAAAAATTTTAACCTGATCATCAATTAAAATTGGTATTAAAATCTTTTTATTCCAATAAACCGGTGTACCTAAACATGGACTATTAAGTGGGGTGATATACTCAGCACGATAGGTCAATGACAAACCTTCAATGGTGACTCGTGCTAAACCTGCTTTGGTTGGAATATATAAGCACTGAATACCAGCATCATTTACAACGCCTAAAAGTTGCAAATATTCTTCCAATTTTTCTGGACAACGCTCTAAACGACGTTCAACTGCTTTTAATTCCAACCATTCCTGATTGTCTTGACTCCAAATCAAGAGATTGCCATTAACTTTATTGTATGCCACGAGTTGAGGAATATCTGTACTGGCTTTGATCGACACAAATTCAAAAATACCTCTTGGTGGCATTTTTATTTTCTGTTCTGTATCAGCATCAATCTGTGGCTCATTCTTTAATTTTTTAAGTTGATGACTTAACTGTAAGCCATGGCTATCCATGTATTGACGATTATCATCATAATGTCGTCCCTGTCCATAAGGCGGAAGCCAATATGCTTCTGAATCAACCTGCTTTTTTTCTAAAGGGGTACCTGTTTCGGGATCGTATAAAAACTCAGGTGGATACACTTTTCCAGCCAAAGTTGGCAAGTTCAGCATCTGCTGAACAAAGTGAGGATTCACATGATTTTCAACATTTGAATTTGGCGTACTTTTTAAAATATAACCCACTGTCTCATCTCGCATCCAAGTACCAGATGCTAAGTTCCACACTGTCTTATCGTGATCATGAACCAAGACACACCCCATATTTTGAATTTCTTTTGCAACATTCTAGACATTTTTTTTCACTTTCAAACCATTTATTTGATTTTTTTTTAATAAAATTAAATACTTAAGTTAAACTTAACAATAATTAAATATTTTTTAACAATTTTTAAACAAATGAGATTTACTCCTTATCCAATTGTCGCATTTGCAATTTAGTCTAAATGATCTTAATTTTAGTGTGAAAGTGGTGGTGGCAGTTGAACTGGAGCTTTTACATTCTGAAATACATAGAGTTTTTTATTTAATTTTACCCATGCATTACCCACAAAATAAAATGGGAATTAAAAGCACATCCAAATTACAAACTTTCAATAAATTTTAAAAAACCTATTAACCCATTCTTATTACTGAAGTTCACACCTATCCCATATTCTGTCTGATTATCTTCGCACTCAGATTGCCTACATTTAGGAAATTGGACAAATGCAGAATTCATATTCCCTTTTTCCTCAAAATTGAATACTACATTTTCCACTTTTTGCAGATCTTCTTTGAGTTCAACAAGTGCTGGATGGATCATCAATCTAGATGGCTCTGGGGTAATTTTTTTCGTATCCATTAACCGCTTAACATATAGATAATGCCCATTTTTCAACTTAAATTCGTATGCATATTTACGAGTAGTTGTTTGTTCACAGCCCAAATCACTCATAATCTGATAAATTTCTTTACAGCTTAAATAGGTCATTTTTTCTTATTCGAAATTTAATTTAAAAATCAGTAAGCAATTGATCTTTCAATAGTGCTTTACGTTGCTTCCAATCTGGTACATGCACATCCATTAAAGCTTTAAACTCGTCATTATGGGTACGAACCAATAAGTGGACTAACTCATGTACCACAATATATTCTAAGCACTCATAAGGTTTCTTTGCCAACTCAAGATTAAATAAGGTTCTAGCAGCACCTGTATTACAACTTCCCCATTTCGTTTTCATCTTGCGGATACCATAAGCATTCAATTTAACGTGTAGCCTTTTTTGCCATTCAACCAGCAAATCATCTAATGCTGTCTTTAACTCGATACGGTAAAATGCTTCTATAACTTTACGACGATTATCCTCTGTGGCATTAGGGCTTACATAAAGGTCTAGCCATTTTCCATGCTTTTGAATAACATGCTTTCCATTACGCTCTATCACATTCAAGCGGTAGTGCTTACCCCATAAATAGTGACTTTCACCACTTATCATTTCACGCTTAGATTGCCTTCTCTGCTCCTTAAAATCAGCCTGTTGTTTTTTTATCCATGCTAAACGCCCAATAATTGCCATTCGCACTGATTTTTCAGACATACTTAAAGGTGCAGAAACACGTACATCCCCCAATGGAGGATGTACGGTAATATTTAAATTTTTCACATCTTTACGATGAATTTCTATATCAATAGAACCTATTTTTAGCGTTTCGCTCAATGGTATTCCTGATGTTGTTTAGCCAACTCTATGTACGCTATTAAAACATCCCTGTCTCGGGTTCCCAAGGCTTGACTAAGTTCTCTAAGCAAAATCTTTTCTTTTGCATGATCACCAACCCATGCCGCCAACTTATTAGACTGAATTGTTTGATCAATTTTTAAGGTAAGCTCCACATCCTTACCAAAGTTGTCATATAGCGCTTGTTTACCAACAGTATTCATTTCTTTTGGATAATTGCTTCTACCTGTAGGTTGAGTCACTTTTTGAGCGACTTCACGAATCTTTTCTAAATACTCTTTATACTCAATTGCTTTTTGACGTCTCATTTCAATAAGTTCATCAAGCAATACCGACATCTGATCATAATACGCAGGATTTACGGGATTCTCCTCTACAATTTTTTTCCTGACGTTGTTTTCTATTGCTTCCGCCATCGATTCAGGATTTCTACGAATACTTTCGGGGATACCCTTAAAGTCACTATCTTCTCGTAAAATCAAATCAATTAAACCTAACTCTTCAAATTTAACGACTTCCTCACTGCTTTCAGCTTCAATATACATATCCAGTAGTTGACGCATCGCTGGCTCGTACACTTTCATGTCTACAGCATCACCACTATAAGCTTTAATTTCCTTACTCAGATTTTCATAAAACTTAACATCTTGCTCTATCGAGGCTATCTCAGCATCTGTATAACCCGCTTCAACCATCTCACTTGCAACATTGGCATAACTACGTAAAAGTTTATTAATCGCCTTATAAAAGCTTAAACGCAGAGCTTCTTTCTCTTTAATTTCATCAGAATTTAAACCTGATTCTCCACAGAAATAATGCTGAAAGTCTTGGCTCAATCTTGGTGCAGGCACAGGTTCACAAAGTGCTTTTACCATCTCTAAAGCCGTATCTAAATCTAAACGTGCTGCTTTAATACGATCTTTTAAAAGTCCATCTACATCTTCTTTATCATAGCCATCTAAAGCTTCTGAGGTATAGTCTTTAATGGTCTTATCAATAGATTTAAAGAGATCTTTATAATCAATAATATAACCATATTCCTTATCATCAGAATCTAATCGATTGACCCGACAAATCGCTTGGAACAAGTTATGATCTGCCATCGTTTTATCAATATACAAATAAGTCGCTGAAGGCGCATCAAAACCTGTAAGCAATTTATCGACTACAATCAATAGACGCATTTGACCAGGTTCATCAACAAATTTTTTTTTGACTTGTATTTCAAACTCTTCAACCAACCCACCTACTTGATCTGCGGGTTTCTCAAAATAGTCTGCGAGCATTTGTCGATAAATATCATATTTCGCAAGTTTTTCGGTTAAACCAGCACCTGACTCTTCACCTTTAATACTTGCAGCAGTCGGCTGATAACTTGTGACAATCGCTACTTTGCCTTTTAAGTCTGTTTCGTTAAATAGCTTATAAGCAGTACAGGCTTGGTAGACACTCGAACAAACAAGCATCGCATTGCCTCGTCCATCCATCAGGCGTGGACGTGTGTCCATATCCATTAAAATATCGGCAACGATTTGTTCCTGTCTTGAACGGCTTGAAAGCACCTTTTGCATGGTGCCCCACTTTTGCTTAAGTAAAGTTTTACCTAAATCAGAAAGCTTCCGTGTTTTTGCTTCAAACCATTCATCTACTTTTTTAGGGGATTTTACACGCTGATCGATATCTCTTGCTTCATAGCGTATATCGAGTACAACGCCATCTTCGACCGCTTCATTAAACTTATAGGTATGAATATAAGACCCAAACACCTCAATGGATTTTTTCTTATCCTTTTTCATCAATGGCGTACCTGTAAAACCAATAAATAAGGCTTCAGGTAATATCTGCTTCATGGCTTCATGAAGCTTACCAGACTGCGTTCGATGACATTCATCAACAAAAACAAAAAGATCGCCTTTCGCATTAAAGTTGTGAGGCAACGCTCTTTTCATTTCAGCAATAAAATCAGCCGATGACTCTTCATCGTCTTCTTCATCTTCCACATGACGACCAAATTTATGTACCAATGAACAAATCAAGGATGGATTGACTATATTGAGCGTATGAATTAGATCTGCACCACTTTTAGTGCGATAAATTTTTTCCTCAACGCCGCTAAAGACTTTTTCGATTTGTTCATCCAACTCAGTCCTGTCTGTCACGATAAGAACACGGCTATTTGTCACATTTTCACGAATCCACTTGGCTAACCAAACCATGGTCAGACTTTTACCCGAACCCTGGGTATGCCAAATAATACCGCCTTCTCGTTGAGCAATTCGTACTTTTGCAGCTTCAATACCAAAGAACTGATTATGACGACAGGTCTTTTTAACGCCTGCATCAAAAACAATAAGATCATGAATAAGCTGTAAAAACCTTCTTTTATTGCACATCAGGCTTAGATGAAAATCTAACTTGTTTGTGTAGGGATTTTCTAGCTCTTCTTTCCATTCCAGATAGTGTTTTTCTGGAGTTTCAATCGTTCCATAACGTAGACCTTGTGAATCATTACCAGCCATAACCAATTGCATAGTGGTAAAGAAATCACGAATAAAATCTTTCTTTTGGTTATCCAGATTTTGTCGAATTCCTTCAGTTAAGCCAACTGTAGAGCGTTTAAGTTCAATCACACCCAAGGCAATACCGTTGACATAAAGTACAACATCAGGACGCTTCTTATTTTCACCCTGTACAGAGACTTCTTCAGCAATGGCAAAATCATTGGTTTCAGGATTTTCCCAATCAATGAGCCAAATGGTTTGGTTTTGTTCGCCTGCCCCTTCTTTGTCTTTTACACCGTAACGCAATAACTGATAGACATCTTTATTGGAGTAGTAGAGCTTTCGCCCTTCACCTAAAGCTGATGCTGTATCTAATTGTCGAAAAGCTTTTTGAATCAGAACATCACTAATACCACGCTTTTTCAGCCACGCCTTTAAATCGTGCTCACGAATATTTTTATTATTTTCTTCATGTAGATCACCAAGGTAGCGATAATCCAATTCATTTTTAAACAGTTGGATAACACGGTTTTGTGTGACTCTTTCTAATTGCCCAACTTTACTCATTCCCTGCCCCTAATGTTGTATAGTTAAGCGCTAGCTGTATCATTTACTGTAACTTGGTATTGATCTAATCGTTGATCATTAAAACGCCATACATCCAAAGCAAGATCTAGCAGGATGTGCTGACGATCCGTAATTGCTTGTTTTGACCAGTTGTCAAATATATAGTTTTTATCATCTTTAAATCTGTTGATTGCTGTGTTTTTACCGATGTTATATTCATGATCAAGCAGATTCACCGTCAGCAATATTGATTTTTTATACTCATCTTGCTTCTGTTTAAACCAGTTGATTGTAAGATCATTCATCTTATTCATCGCTTGATTAATCACACCTTCGAGTAAAGTCACGTTACCTAACTTATAGATAGTATTGTTATATTCGGCTTTATCTACAAACTCTGCTGGCAATACATCATCTTTTGGTGTTTGTGGGAAAATATGTTCTATTTGCAACTCACCAATTTGTTTAAAGTTGAGTTCAGATAACCCAGCTTGTTTACGTGCCTGATTTTCTAACAAGCCCAAAATAAAACGCTGACGATATTGTGGGTTATAACCGTCGTGACGGATATTTAAAAACTTAAATTTCAGTGTTTCTAAGCGCTCTAGTACATACGGCACAATGGTTTTTTCAACAGCTTGTTGAATTTCTTCGATGGTTTTCTTACCACGGAAGGAGACCACCCAGTTGGCAAATGAGTGTTCATTACTTTTACCTAAAATACCTACTGTATTGGTCACAAAGTAGAAACTTTCGATTTGCTGAGCCAAATAATCAATCGCTGATTTATCCGCATGTTCAGATAATGCCAACAGCATAATTAAATGTTGTCGAGCTTTATATTTGTTAATAAAGCCAATATGCGTCACATGTGGGTAATCGCTGCCATCGCTTAATTTTTTGGTTGCATTGACTAAATCCGCATAGCGCAGTGCCATAGACTCAATTTCTTTGACCAATTCAATTGGATGGGTCTCATATTTCAGAATGGCTTTACCCGCTTTGGTAATAATCCAATTGTAGATATCATCTTCACGCAAAATGCCGTTGTGATAACGTGCCATCATGAAATAACGTAAAAAACGTAGTGGATTTTCATGTTCTCCACAACGTAGTAAAGCCTCATTAATATTTTTCCATTTTTCCTTAATTGTATTAAATTGACTTTCGTTGGCTTGTCTAAACAATAGGTTTTTGACCAAGTCCATGGCATTTAAACTTGCACCACGTTGGTTAATGGTTTCAAAGATTTTGAGTGCACTACCGATATCTTCTGATTCAATGAGCACCAAATCAATTTTGCTCATGAAATAGCGTGCAAATTTGGTTAAAGCAGGCACACCTTTTTGTAAAATATTTTCAAGATAGTTATAAATTTGATTATAAGCAGCACGCATTTTCTGAATAGATGCCGTGTTTTCACCCTCGTATGCTTCTTTTAAAATGAGCTTATCTAGAAAATTTCGACTTTCTTCATATTGAAGTTCAAGACGCAATAAATGCTTTTCAGTATCCAAATCAAAACTATACAATAACTTCTTAACGGTACTTAAATGCTCTTTTTGTATTTCATTTAAGCTTGCTTCTTGAGTTGAGAGTAAATCTCGAATTGCGCACAAGGTCAGTGTAATAGTGGTCAGACGTTGCTGACCATCAATCACATCGTATTTATTCTTGTTTTTAACAATGATAATTGAACCAATGAAATAGCTTTCTTGTTGCTCAGCATTTTCATCGTATTCATTATCTATATCTGTTAAAAACTGCTCGACCTGATCATCTGCTTTCCATACGTATTCACGTTGATAGTCAGGTACGAGAAAAAAATAGTCCTTTAATTTTTCAATCGATTTTACTTGTGCATCAATTTTCATATTTACCCCCAAATATTTTTTAACCGTACTTAAACTAAACGCGTTTTACCCGTTAAAAGCTCTTGCATCATGCCTTGTTTAATAAGTTGCAATTTTTTCAATTTTTGATTTAGCTTTTCTATTTCAAAATCAAAATCATCTAAAATCTGTGAAATACTTTTTTGCTCTGAAAGTTCTATAGGTAAAACTAATTTAAGTTTTTCAAATAAACTTCTTTTGATTCCTTGAGCAGTAGAACCTGTTGCTTGATCTGAAATATACTTTTCAAACTCATTTGACATGAGTACATGAAAAATAAAATGAGGATCAAATTCTTGCTTATTAACTTGTAATAAAATCGTACGTTGGCTCAATATATATTTAGAATGATCTGGTATTAACGCAACATTTCCTAAAGGTGCTTCCATTGTGAAAGCAATATCGTCTTTTTGAGCCTCACCATTACGCATCCATTTTTTATATAATAAGTCTGATCCCAAATAGCATTCTGATGTGTGCTTAAAAAACAGGAGGGTTTAACTTGGTAAACTATACATACTCATTAGGAGTTTACCATGAGCAAGAAACAGAAGACTTACACCGCAGAATTTAAAGCTGAAGCCATAAAAGCCATTGAAGAGAACCAAGGTAATGTATCGGAATCCGCTAGACAACTTGGCATTTCAATGCAAACCCTTTCGAACTGGAATAACAAAGCAAAGGCTGGAACTTTAGCAGGCACAAAACAGTATTCGCCCGATCTAAACGCCTTACTCGAAGAAAATAAGAAGCTTAAACAACAGCTCAAAACAGCTGAAATGGAACGTGAATTTTTAAAAAAGGCAGCAGCGTACTTTGCCAAAGAAAGTCAGTGAGGTACGCCTATATGAAATCGCAAAGCCACTTATTTCCGATTATTTTAATGGCTCGATTACTTCGTGTATCCGTTTCTCGCTTTTATGATTGGCTAAAGCGAGGCATGAGTAAAAGATCAATTCAGCGAAATCAGCAGACAATT
>NZ_VOYA01000022.1:0-45865 GCF_013420465.1 Acinetobacter sp. YH01005
TGAAATACGGTATTCTGATGTGACAAAACCTGAATCCTGGTCGTTAAAGTGTTTGTTTGCACTCATATTTTAACTGTTAGGACTCAGGTTTTTTTATTTAAAGCAAACTATGGGACAGCAGTGGCATGATGCTCCTTTTTTATGTAACTGACTTAAGAAACTAATCTGGGTTTAGCCGCCACTTGATCAGACTTTTTTTCAAATTTCAGCACTCCATCTTCAAATGAAGCATGCTTTAATTCTTTACGATCTGCCAAATAGTTATTGCTGACTTTCCACGGTGCATGTTTACCCTGTTTTGGCATCACATCTGCCGCACGTGCAATATAACCTGAAGTCAAGCTTCCCATTACTGTGTCTTCTAACAACTCGGTCGCATCGCCTTGTGGAATCACTTGGTTATAACCATTTTGATCCATATAGTTAATCAATTTACAGATGTATTCAGAAGCAATATCAACTTTTAATGTCCATGAAGCATTAATATAGCCAATAATCATCGCCATATTTGGTACATCACTGACCATCACGCCACGGTACAACATATGCTTAGAGGTATTTAATGGCTGTCCATCGATTGTGGCACTGATCCCGCCTAGAATTTGAATGTTGAGTCCTGTAGCTGAAATTACTACATCTGCATCAAGATGTTTACCTGATTTTAATTGAATGCCATTTTCAGTAAAACTTTCAATTTGATCGGTTTCAACAGATGCACGGCCTTCGCGTAAAATTTTAAACAAATCACCATCTGGCACCACACAAAGGCGCTGATCCCAAGGATTGTAATCTGGGGTAAAGTGCTTCATATCCACTTTACCTTTCAACTGCAACTCAATTGATTTTAATAAAAATTTACGGAGTAATTTAGGTTGCTTTTGTGCAATAGCATAAACAGCCCGTTGGACACCGATATTTCGTGCACGGGTAAGTTTATAAGCAACATCTTCAGGTAATACTTTACGCATTTTGTCGTAAATGATGTCAATAGAAGGTACTGAGGCAATATAGGTCGGAGAGCGCTGTAGCATAGTTACATGCCCTGCACCGCCTTTTGCCATTGCTGGCACAAGGGTAATTGCTGTTGCGCCACTACCAATAATCACAACTTTTTTGCCTGCATAATTAAAATTTTCAGGCCAATGTTGTGGATGAATGAAGGTACCTTTAAAGTTTTCCTGCCCTTTAAACTCAGGTTGGAAACCTTGGTCATAATTATAATAACCCGTACAGCCAAAGACGAAATTTGCAACCCAGGTTTGTTGTTTCTTCTTCGCATCTTCAATAACAACAGACCATTTACGAGTTTGTGAATCGTAGTTCGCACTCACAACACGGTGCTGAAAATGAATTTTTTCTTTGATCTTATATTCATCAATCACTTCAGAAAGATAGCCTTTAATCGAAGACCCATCAGCAAGCACACTAGATTTTTTCCACGGCTTAAAATTGAAGCCAAAAGTTGACATATCCGAATCAGAACGAATACCCGGATATTTAAAAAGATCCCATGTACCACCGAAACTTCCACGTCGTTCAATAATTTCAAATGAACGATTTGGACAATTTTTTGAAAGATGAGCAGCCAAACCTACACCAGAGATCCCTGCACCTACAATGAGAATATCAACTTGTTTTTCCATGTTGTTCTTTTAACCTATCTTAGATTTATATTTATTAAATCACATTTTTGACAATGCACAATGTCAAGTTTAAGCAAAAGGCGATTTATTTTTATCTTTTAAGGACAAATTGAATTATTGTCTAACAATATACAGCCAATACAAAACTGCAGGCATTAAAAAAGGTCGGTTAAAAACCGACCTTTTTTAGAACAACGTACGCTGCTCTTCACGAAATTAGTTAACTTCGCGATCTACTAGCTCAACGTAAGCCATCGGTGCAGCATCACCTGCACGGAAGCCCGCTTTAAGAACACGTAGATAACCGCCGTTACGTTCTTTGTAACGAGGGCCAAGAACGGTAAATAATTTACCAACAGTTGCAGCTGAACGAGTACGAGCAAACGCTAAACGACGGTTTGCTACAGAATCGACTTTAGCTAAAGTGATTAAAGGCTCAGCAACACGACGTAATTCTTTTGCTTTAGGAACAGTAGTTTTAATTAACTCGTGTTCGAACAAAGAATTAGCCATGTTTTGGAACATCGCTTTACGATGACTGCTTGTACGGCCTAATTTCACACCACTATTACGATGACGCATGGTGATAGTCCTACTTAATTAACGGCTACGATAAGCAAAGCGATCGTCCATGCGGAGGCTAGCCGGTGGCCAGTTCTCTAAACGCATGCCCAATTGCAAGCCTTTCGATGCCAGAACATCTTTAATCTCAGTCAACGATTTTTTACCTAAGTTAGGAGTTTTAAGCAACTCAACTTCAGTACGTTGAACAAGATCGCCAATGTAGTAAATATTTTCTGCTTTCAAACAGTTAGCAGAACGAACAGTAAGCTCTAGATCATCTACTGGACGAAGCAAAATCGGATCAACTTCTTCACGAGGCTCTTGAGCAACTGGTGCTTGATCTTTCTGAAGATCAACAAAAATTGCAATTTGTTGTTGCAAGATTGTTGCCGCTTTGCGGATTGCTTCTTCAGGATCAACAGTACCGTTGGTTTCAAGATCAATGATCAATTTATCAAGGTCAGTACGTTGTTCTACACGAGCGTTTTCCACTGTGTAAGACACACGTTTGATTGGGCTGTAAGAAGCATCTAATTGTAAACGACCCACTGGGCGAGTTTCGCCTTCAGGGAAGCGTGAATCAGAAGTCTCATAACCACGACCTTGAGAAACTTTCAGGCGCATTTTTAATGAGCCAGAAGCACTTAAAGTACCGATCAAGTGTTCAGGGTTAACCACTTCAACATTGTGTGGTAAACGAAGGTCAGCGGCTGTAACGTCGCCAGGACCTTGTTTTTCCAATGTCAGATAAGCTTCATTTTGATCGAACAGCTTAATAGACAATCCTTTTAGGTTCAGCAAGAGCTCGACGATGTCCTGCTGCAAGCCTTCCAAAGTACTGTACTCGTGCTCGACACCTTCAATCTCTACTTCAACCACGGCTGCGCCAGGTAAAGAAGACAAAAGGATACGACGTAAAGCATTACCAAGAGTATGACCAAAGCCACGCTCTAATGGTTCTAGAATAACTTTTGCCGAGGTCCCGCTTGCCGCTTCGACCTTGATCGCTTGCGGAGTTAGAAACTCATTTGCAGTACGCGTCATTATTGCTACCTCAAGGATTATTTAGAATACAATTCTACAATCAAGCTTTCGTTGATTTCAGCAGGTAAATCAGAACGATCTGGTGCAGCTTTGAACGTACCTTCCAATTTAGAATGATCAATTTCAATCCAAGCTGGAATGCCACGTTGAGTCGCTAACTCAACTGCGTTTTTGATACGCAATTGTTGTTTAGCACCTTCGTGAACTGCAACAACGTCACCAGCTTTAACTTGGATAGACGCGATGTTAACACGACGACCATTTAAAGTGATTGAACGGTGAGATACAAGCTGACGAGCTTCTGCACGTGTAGAACCAAAACCCATGCGATAAACAACGTTATCTAGACGGCTTTCAAGAAGTTTCAACAAGTTTTCACCTGTTGCGCCTTTAACACGAGCAGCTTCTTTGTAGTAGTTACTAAATTGACGCTCTAAAACACCGTACATACGACGTACTTTTTGTTTTTCACGTAATTGTAGTGAGTACTCAGATTGTTTGCCGCCACGAGCGCCACCATGTTGGCCAGGTGCTTTAGCAGCTTTTTTTGTTTTGACGTCAAATGGTTTAACGCCAGATTTTAATTGCAGGTCTGTCCCTTCGCGGCGAGAGAGTTTGCATTTTGGACCAATATAACGAGCCATGAATGTTTCTCCTTACACGCGACGTTTTTTAGGTGGACGGCAACCGTTGTGCGGGATTGGCGTCACATCGGTAATGCTGTTAATTTTATAACCCACTGCACCTAAAGCACGAACCGCAGATTCACGACCTGGACCAGGACCTTTTACAAGGACGTCCAAGTTTTTCAAACCGTAATCTAAAGCAGCTTTACCAGCAACTTCAGCAGCTACCTGAGCAGCAAACGGAGTTGATTTACGTGATCCACGGAAGCCTTGTCCACCAGAGGTAGCCCAAGCCAGTGCATTACCTTGACGATCGGTAATAGTCACAATGGTGTTATTAAAAGAAGCGTGAATGTGTGCAACACCTTCAGAGACGGTACGAGTGACCTTCTTGCGTGTGCGAGTATCTTTAGCCATCTTTTAGCTTCCAGAAATCTTATTTCTTAATAGGTTTGCGCGGACCTTTACGGGTACGTGCGTTAGTTTTGGTGCGTTGACCACGGACAGGCAAGCTGCGACGATGACGAAGACCGCGGTAGCAGCCTAAATCCATTAAACGTTTAATGTTCATGGAAATTTCGCGACGTAAATCACCTTCGGTAGGAACCTTAGTAACTTCTGCACGAATCGCATCAAGCTGAGCGTCATCTAATTCACGAATTTTAGTTGTTGGTGCAATACCAGCAGCAGCTAAGATAGCTTTTGCAGTGTGGCGACCAATACCAAAAATGTACGTTAGAGAGATAACAGCATGCTTGTTATCCGGAATGTTTACACCGGCAATACGAGCCATTCAATTTTCTCCAAAAAGGCAGTTAAGATAATCAACCGCCCGACAAAATCTTTGAGGGGCGGATAATAACCTAATTAGCCTACTGAAATCAACAGGTCTTGATCAGATTAACCTTGACGCTGCTTATGACGAGGTTCTGCGCTGCAAATTACGCGAATAACCCCATTACGACGGATAACTTTACAGCTACCACAAATTTTCTTTACAGAAGCTTGAACTTTCATAATGAAACCTCTAAGTGCGCTTATCCTTTCGGATGAGCAGTCGTTTTACGCATTAACGATTGATTGTCATATTGATGCGATGTGAGATGAGCTTGGAGCTGAGCCATAAAGTCCATCACCACCACCACTACGATCAGTAAAGACGTACCACCTAAGCTAAATGGAATACCAAATGAGCTTTGTAGAATCATCGGCATTAAACAGATGATTGTGATATAAACCGCGCCAATAAAAGTCAAACGATTCAAAATATGATCTAAATAGCGTGCAGTTTGCTCACCAGGACGAATACCCGGCACATAAGCACCACTACGTTTTAAATTCTCTGACACTTCTTTCGGACTAAATACTAGCGCAGTATAGAAGTAACAGAAGAAGATAATTAATGCACCAAATAGCACCAAATACATCGGTTGACCCGGCGACAATACGAGTGCCAAATCTTGTAGGCCACGTTTAATCACGCCAGCATTTGGGTCTGCACTGCCAACCCATTGCCCTAAGCTCGCTGGGAACAATAGCAATGAACTCGCAAAAATTGCAGGAATCACACCCGCCATATTAATTTTTAATGGCAAATGTGTTTGCTGAGCAGTAAATACACGACGACCTTGCTGTTTTTGAGCATAGTTTACTGGAATGCGACGCTGCGCCTTCTCAATAAACACAATTGCTGCTAACACTGCAACAGATAGCAATGCAAAGATTGCAAGACCAATTAAACTAGATTGGCCATTATCTACTGAGGTTAAAGATTGCAGAACCAAGTTCGGCAAACCAGCAACGATACCAGCGAAGATGATCATGGAAATACCATTCCCTACTCCACGCTCAGTAATTTGCTCACCTAACCACATCAGGAACATTGTACCTGCAACCAAAGAAGTTACAGCAGGAACGTAAAAAGCAAGTCCACTAGTCAAAGTAATATTTTGACTAATCAGACCTGCACACATCCCAACGGCTTGCACAAGTGCAAGAAACAATGTGCCTTGTCGCGTATATTGATTGATCTTACGCTTACCTTGTTCGCCTTCTTTCTTTAAAGCTTCCAGCGAAGGAACAACCGTAGACATTAACTGCACGATAATCGATGCAGAGATATACGGCATAATCCCAAGAGCAAGAATTGACATACGCTCTAATGCACCACCTGAGAACATGTTAAACAAACCAAGGATCGTACCTTGGTTTGCATTAAACAGATTCTCTAGTGCGGCATTGTTAATGCCCGGTACTGGAATATGTGCTCCCAGTCGAAAAACCAACAACGCCCCGATGAGGAACATCATACGGCGAATAATTTCACGATATTTCACATGAAAAGGTTGGCCTTTCATCATGTTAACATGACCTGTCGAACTAGGAGTCATAGACACTGGGGATTACTCCTCGACTTTACCGCCAGCAGCTTCAACAGCAGCTTTAGCGCCTTTAGTCAATGCAACACCTTGAACAGTGAATGCACGAGTAATTTCACCAGAAAGTATGATGCGTGCACGCAACATATCTTTACGTACAACGTTAGCAGCTTTTAAAGTTTCAAGAGACACGATGTCGCCTTCAACTTTAGCAAGTTCTGATAAACGTACTTCAGCAGTTTTCAAAGCCATTTGGCTAGTGAAACCGAATTTAGGTAAACGACGGTATAACGCAGTTTGACCACCTTCGAAACCAGGACGTGTACCACCGCTCTTACGTGAGTTTTGACCTTTGACACCACGGCCACCAGTCTTACCAACGCCAGAACCGATACCACGGCCTAAACGAAGGTTGTCACGCTTAGCACCTTCTGCAGGTGCAATTGTATTTAAACGCAGAGTCATGGCTTATTCCTCTACACTAACCATATAGTAAACTTGGTTGATCATACCACGGTTAGAAGGCGTATCTTGCACTTCAACTGTATGACCAATACGACGCAGACCTAAACCTTTAAGGCTAAGCTTGTGATTTTTCAAGCGGTGCGATGAAGATTTAGTCTGGGTAACTTTAATCGTTTTCATGATTGATTACCCTTGAATTTGTGCTACTGATAAACCACGTTTCGCAGCAACTTTCTCAGGAGAAGTCATATCACGCAAACCGTTAAAAGTCGCGTTTACTACGTTAGCAGCGTTAGTAGAACCATAACACTTAGTTAATACGTTACGTACACCTACAGCTTCTAAAACTGCACGCATAGCGCCACCAGCAATTACACCAGTACCTTCAGAAGCAGGTTGCATGTAAACGCGGCTTGCACCGTGACGAGCATTGATAGGGTGCTGAACAGTACCGTCAACAAGGTCAACAGTAATCATGTTGCGACGAGCAGCTTCAAGTGCTTTAGAAATAGCAGCTGGAACTTCACGTGCTTTACCACGACCAAAACCTACGCGACCATTACCATCACCCACAACAGTTAATGCTGTGAAAGAGAAGATACGACCACCCTTAACAACTTTGGCTACACGATCAACGGCAACCAGCTTTTCAACAAGACCTTCGTTTTGTTCAACTTTAGCCATGATTAGAACTCCAAGCCGTTTTCACGAGCAGCATCAGCCAAGGCTTTGATACGACCATGATATTTGAAACCAGAACGGTCAAATGCAACTTTAGTTACACCAGCCGCTTTAGCACGTTCTGCAATTAAAGCACCAACTTTCTGAGCCGATTCAACGTTACCAGTAGTACCAGCACGTAGAGTAGCGTCTAAAGTAGAAGCTTGCGCTAATACTTTGCCACCATCTGCAGAGATAACTTGAGCATAGATGTGACGCGGAGTGCGGTTTACACACAAACGAGTCGCACCCAATGCACGGATGTGCAAGCGTGTGCTTTTCGCACGACGCAAACGGGATTGTTTCTTTTCGTTCATAAGAACCTCGCGCCTTATTTCTTCTTAGCTTCTTTACGAAGTACAACTTCGTCAGAATAACGAACACCTTTACCTTTATAAGGCTCTGGCGGACGGTAACCACGGATTTCTGCAGCAACTTGACCTAATTTAGCTTTATCAGCAGATTTAAGTACAATTTCAGTTGCAGTAGGAGTTTCTGCAGTTACACCTTCAGGAAGGTTGTAGTCGATCGGGTGAGAGAAACCAAGGTTAAGGTTAACAATGTTACCTTTAACCGCAGCTTTATAACCAACACCGATAAGCTGTAACTTACGTTCGAAACCTTCGTTAACACCTTTTACAAGGTTGTTAAGCACAGCGCGAGCAGTACCAGCTTGCATCCAAGCATCTTTAGATTCAGCTTTAGGAGCAATAACTAGAGTACCGTCTTCCTGTTTTAGCTCGACCAGCGCATGCAGGTTGAAAGACAATGTACCTTTGCTGCCTTTCACTTCGACCTGCCGGCCGTTCTGAGTAACTGTAACACCGTTAGGTACAGTTACTGGGGCTTTAGCCACACGAGACATGAGGAATCACCTATTAAGAAACAAAAGCAATAACTTCACCACCGATACCTGCAGCACGTGCAGCGCGATCAGTCATGATGCCTTTGCTTGTAGAAACAATTGCAATACCTAAACCTTGCTTAACGCTAGGAAGTGCATCTTTACCGCGATATTGACGTAGACCAGGACGGCTTACGCGTTTCACAGTTTCAATCACTGGTTTGCCTTCGAAATATTTTAAAGTAATCGTTAAAGTCGCTTTGCCTTCATTGTCAGCAACAGCTACATCAGCGATATAACCTTCTTGTTGAAGTACGTTAGCAATCGCAACTTTCAACTTTGAGTTTGGCATAGAAACAGTTTGTTTCTTTGCCATTTGTGCGTTACGAACACGTGTTAGCATGTCGGCAACGGTATCTTGCATACTCATTTATAGTGCTCCTTACCAGCTTGCCTTAACAACGCCCGGTACATCACCTTGCATTACTGTTTCACGTAATTTGTTACGGCTTAAACCGAACTTACGGAAGTAACCATGAGGACGACCAGTTAAACCACAACGGTTACGTAGACGTACTGGAGACGCATTACGTGGTAATGCTTGAAATTTCATCATCGCTTCGAAACGTTCTTCATCTGATGCATTTACGTTTGCGATAATTGCTTTTAATTCAGCACGTTTCGCAGCGTATTTAGCAACAGTAGCTTCGCGTTTCAATTCGCGATTAATCATACCTTTCTTAGCCATATCGACCTCTTATTTGAACGGGAAGCCGAATGCACGCATAAGCGCACGGCCTTCGTCATCGGTGCGAGCAGTCGTAGTGATGGTAATGTCCATACCACGAATACGATCAATCTTATCAAAATCGATTTCAGGGAACATGATTTGTTCCTTAAGACCCATTGAGTAGTTACCACGACCATCGAATGATTTCGCAGAGAAACCACGGAAGTCACGGATACGAGGGATCGCGATAGAGATCAAACGGTCTAAGAATTCGTACATACGTTCGCCGCGTAAAGTAACTTTACAGCCGATCGGCCAACCATCACGGATTTTGAAACCAGCGATAGATTTACGAGCTAAAGTAAGTACTGGTTTTTGACCAGCAATTGCTTGCATATCAGAAAGAGCGCCATCTAACAATTTCTTGTCAGCTGATGCAGCACCAACACCCATGTTGATGGTGATTTTTGTAATGCGAGGGATATCCATCACATTCTTAACGCCCAATGTTTCTTTTAATTGAGCCTTAAGTTCGTCGTTGTAACGCGTTTTAAGTCTGGCCATTGCCTAGTCAACCTATTACTTCGCTACCGCCACTGATTCACCATTAGATTTGAATACGCGAGTTTTCACGCCTTCAATCACTTGGTAACCAACACGGTCAGCCTTTTGGGTTGTAGCATTAAAAATTGCCACGTTAGAGATATGAAGCTCAGCTTCTTGAGTTACGATGCCGCCTTCAGCGCCAGTAGCTCGGTTAGGCTTTTGATGCTTCGTTACCAAGTTAAGGCCTTCAACCTTAACACGGTCATTTGAAACAGACAAAACAGTACCTTGTTTGCCTTTTTCTTTACCTGCGATCACAATTACTTGATCGCCCTTTTTAATCTTAGCCATGAGTGCCTCTTATAGAACTTCAGGAGCCAATGAAATAATTTTCATGAACTGTTCAGTACGAAGTTCACGAGTCACTGGTCCGAAAATACGAGTTGCAATCGGCGCTTTGTTGTTGTTCAAAATAACAGCTGCGTTATCGTCGAAACGAATAACTGAACCATCTGCACGACGGATGCCGAATTTTGTACGTACAACTACAGCATTCATCACGTCACCTTTTTTAACACGTGCACGTGGAATAGCTTCTTTTACAGTAACTTTAATAATGTCGCCAACAGAAGCATAACGACGATGTGAACCACCAAGTACTTTAATACATTGTACGCGGCGAGCACCACTGTTGTCTGCTACGTCGAGCATACTTTCGGTTTGAATCATTGCCCTACTCCAAAACCGAGCATCACCGGTCGCAATTTCGAAAGGCTCAAAGAGTACTCGAAATTGACCGATGATGCAAGAACGTTTAATTACTCAGCAGCAGCTTCAACAACTTCAACTAAAGTCCAAGACTTAGTTTTAGAAATTGGGCGGCTTTCTTTGATGCTTACTACGTCGCCAACTTTAGCAACATTGTTTTCATCATGAGCGTGTAATTTAGTTGAACGGCGGATTGATTTGCCATACAACGGGTGTTGAACGCGGCGTTCGATAAGAACAACGATAGACTTGTCCATCTTGTCGCTAACTACTTTACCGGTTAACGTGCGAACTGTTTGTTCACTCATTGTCCGTTCCCCTGTTTTTCGGTTAGGAGTGTCTTAATACGAGCAATAGTTTTACGAGTAAGCGCAACTTCGTGCGATTTACCCAATTGACCAGTTGCTTTCGCCATACGAAGACGGAATTGGTTAAGCTGTTGCTCATCAAGCAAAGCTGTCAACTCTTCTACCGACTTTTCACGTAGATCATTAGTTTTCATTACATTACCGTCCGAGTCACGATAGTGGTTTTAAACGGAAGTTTTGCAGCAGCAAGCGTAAACGCTTCGCGAGCAAGTTCTTCGTTAACACCATCAATTTCGTACAAGACTTTACCTGGTTTGATTTGGCAAACCCAGTATTCCACAGAACCTTTACCTTTACCCATACGAACTTCTAATGGTTTTTCAGTAATTGGTTTGTCTGGGAAAACACGGATAAAGATCTTACCACCACGTTTAATACGACGGCTGATTGTACGACGCGCTGCTTCAATTTGACGTGCAGTCATTTGACCACGTTCAATTGATTTAAGTGCAATAGTACCAAAAGATACTGAGCTACCGCGATGTGCTAGACCAGTGTTACGGCCTTTTTGCACTTTACGGAATTTAGTACGTTTAGGTTGTAACATGGATTATTCTCCTTTTTCAGCAGAACGATCATTGCGACGACCACGACGCTCTTGACCTTCACCACGACCACGACCACGTTTAGCTGGACGTTCTTCAGCTGGAGCTGGGTTCATGACTTGTTTCATGCCACCCAAGATCTCACCACGGAAGATCCATACTTTAACGCCGATCGTACCGTAAGTAGTCTCAGCACGCATAGTAGCATAGTCGATGTCAGCACGAAGAGTATGAAGAGGTACACGACCTTCACGATACCATTCAGTACGAGCAATCTCAGCACCACCTAGACGGCCTGAAACTTCTACTTTGATACCTTTAGCACCAGCACGCATAGAGTTTTGAACCGCACGCTTCATAGCACGACGGAACATTACACGTTTTTCTAATTGAGAAGCGATTGCTTCAGCAACTAAACGAGCGTCTAAATCTGGGCGATCGATTTCGTTGATACTTACTTGCGCAGGAACACCCATAATGGCTGTTAATTCGCGTTGTAATTTCTCAATGTCTTCGCCTTTTTTACCGATCACGATACCAGGACGTGCAGTGCTAATAGTTACTTTAGCTGCGCCTGTAGGGCGTTCGATAAGAATATTGCTTACCATCGCATTCTTAAGTTTTTTAGTTAAAAACTCACGAACTTGAAGATCTTTTAGCAAATATTCAGCATATTGTTTCGGATTCGCATACCAGTTAGCGTTATGACGTTTCACAACACCTAGGCGGATACCGATTGGATGAACCTTCTGACCCATATCAAACCCCTACCTTAACGGTAATGTGACAAGTACGCTTAGTAATACGATCTGCACGGCCTTTAGCACGTGGCAAAATACGTTTCAGGCTCATGCCTTCATCAACGTAGATCGTAGAAACTTTAAGGTCGTCTACATCTAAACTGTTATTGTGTTCAGCGTTTGCAATCGCAGATTCCAATGCTTTTTTAACTAAAACTGCAGCTTTTTTGTTGCTGAAGTTTAAGATATTTAAAGCATGCGCAACAGATTTGCCGCGAATTAGGTCTGCAACCAAACGTGCTTTTTGTGCCGAGATAGCGGCACCGCGTAATTTAGCAGTTACTTCCATCATAGCACCTATTAACGTTTAGACTTCTTGTCAACACCGTGACCACGATAGGTACGAGTTGGCGCGAATTCACCTAATTTATGACCAACCATATGCTCAGATACGATCACTGGAACATGGTTACGGCCATTGTGTACAGAAATTGTTAGACCAACAAAATCCGGTAAGATCATCGAACGACGCGACCAAGTTTTGATCGGCTTACGGTTATTAGCCGCGATAGCCGCTTCAACCTTAGCGAACAAGTGCGCATCGACGAATGGGCCTTTTTTCAGAGAACGAGGCATTGTCAGATTCCTTTACTTGTTACTTAACGCGACGGTCGCGAATGATCATCTTAGTCGTACGCTTGTTGGTACGTGTTTTGTACCCTTTAGCTTTTTGACCCCATGGACTTACAGGTTGAATACCTTTGTTACGTCCTTCACCACCACCATGTGGATGGTCTACTGGGTTCATCGCCATACCACGTACGGTAGGACGAACGCCACGCCAGCGTGATGCACCTGCTTTACCAAGTGAACGAAGGTTGCTTTCTGAGTTAGAAACTTCACCTAACACAGCACGGCATTCAACGTGTACTTTACGCATTTCGCCTGAACGAAGACGAATGATAGCGTAAGAACCGTCACGACCCAACAATTGAGCAGATGTACCAGCAGAACGTACTAATTGTGCGCCTTTACCGATTTTAAGCTCGATGTTGTGAAGAGTAGAACCGATAGGCATGTTGCGAAGTGGCAAGCAGTTACCTGGACGGATTGGAGCATCGTTACCAGATTGAACTTGATCACCAGCGCGAAGGCCTTTAGGTGCAATAATATAGCGACGTTCACCGTCAGCATATTTCAATAAAGCAATATGAGCTGTACGGTTTGGATCGTATTCAATACGCTCAACTACAGCAGGGATGCTGTCTTTGTTACGTTTGAAGTCTACGATACGGTAGTGCTGTTTATGACCACCACCAACGTGACGAGTTGTAATGTGACCGTTGTTATTACGACCGCCAGTACGTTTTTTAGCTTCAACCAACGGAGCATATGGCGCGCCTTTGTGAAGGTGGTTATGAACCACTTTCTCTACAAAGCGACGTCCTGGAGACGTTGGCTTACATTTTTGAATCGGCATAATTTTCGTCCTTATTCCGCTGCGTTTTCAGCGGTATCGCCCAAGTCAGCCATTTCAACATCTTGGCCAGCTTTCAGGGTGACGTATGCTTTTTTAACATCAGAACGACGTCCTAATGTTTTACCAAAGCGTTTAGTCTTACCTTTAGTGATCGTTGTGTTAACTTTAACAACTTGAACACCAAATAGTTGCTCAACAGCTTTTTTGATTTCAAGTTTGTTTGCATCTAGTGCAACTTTGAACACTTGAACACCAGCAGTTTCGCCTAAAACTTGTGCTTTTTCTGAGAATACAGGTCCTTGTAGGACTTGATAGATACGTTCGTTGTTCATCCGAGTTCTACCTCAATTTTCTTAGCAGCAGCAACAGACATAACAACTTTATCGAACGCGATCAAGCTAACAGGATCGATTGCAGCAGCATCAACCACATCAACGTGTGGAATGTTGCGAGCAGCAAGATACAAGTTCTCATCAACAGCATCTGTAACGATTAATGCACGAGGTGCATTCAAGTCGTTAAGTTTTGCAAGCAATTCTTTAGTTTTTGGAGCTGCAACAGCAATCTCTTCAACTAAAACAAGGCGATCTTGACGAACAAGCTCAGCCAGGATGCATTGCATAGCACCGCGATACATTTTACGGTTTACTTTTTGAGACCAGTCTTGTGGACGAGCAGCAAAAGTTTTACCACCGCCAACCCAGATTGGGCTACGAATAGAACCAGCACGAGCGCGGCCAGTACCTTTTTGACGGAAAGGTTTTTTACCACCACCAGAAACGTCAGCACGTGATTTTTGCGCTTTCGAACCTTGACGACCACCAGCTAAGTAAGCTGTAACAACTTGGTGTACAAGAGCTTCGTTAAAATCACGACCAAACGCAACTTCAGATAACTCAACAGCAGAGCCGGAAACAGTATTTAAATTCACGTTATTTCCCCTCAGGCCTTGATAGTAGGACGAACAGTAACGTCGCCACCAGTAGCACCAGGAACCGCACCTTTAACAACTAGAACTGAACGTTCTGCGTCGATAGCAACGATTTCAAGACCCTGTGTAGTTACACGTTCAGCACCTAAGTGACCAGGCATTTTTTTGCCTTTGAACACGCGACCAGGAGTCTGGTTTTGACCTGTAGAACCGATAACACGGTGAGATACAGAGTTACCATGTGTAGCGTCTTGAGTACGGAAGTTCCAACGCTTAACACCACCTTGGAAACCTTTACCTTTAGATGTACCAGTAACGTCAACAATTTGACCCACTGTGAACACATCTACACCGATAGTTCCGCCAACTTCACGACCTTCAAGATCAGCTTCTGTAGCGCGGAATTCTTGAACTAGACGACCAGCAGCTACACCCGCTTTAGCGAAGTGACCTTTCTGAGCGTTAGTTACGCGAGATTCGCGACGTTCACCAGTAGTGATTTGAATCGCTTGATAACCATCAGTTTCAAGCGTTTTGATTTGTGTGATGCGGTTAGGATCAACCTCAATCACTGTTACAGGTACAGAAACACCAGCATCTGTAAAGATACGTGTCATACCGCACTTGCGACCGACTAAACCAATAGCCATGTGCATAAACCTCTAAAAAAAGCGGCCTAATTAACTTAGAGCGTTAATTAACCGAAAGCCTTAACCCAAAGCGATCTGAACATCAACACCAGCTGCAAGATCTAACTTCATCAATGCATCAACAGTTTTATCTGTAGGTTGAACGATGTCGATCAAACGTTTGTAAGTGCGGATCTCGTATTGGTCACGCGCATCTTTGTTAACGTGTGGTGATGTTAAAACGTTAAAACGTTCGATACGTGTAGGCATCGGGATTGGACCACAAACTTGTGCGCCAGTACGTTTTGCTGTTTCTACGATTTCTTGAGCTGATTGATCAATTAGACGGTGATCAAAAGACTTAAGACGGATACGAATTCTCTGGTTAGACATACCAGTTAACTCCAAGCCAAATATATAAAGAATCACCCTTGACGCATCTCACCCCACTTTAAAAGAGGCAAGTGTCAAGAGCAGTGAAATATCACTAAGGTCACGATCGATGCCGCGACTGTCACGATGTTAACTACTTTATTCGTAGCTAACCCCCTTCATCAAAGGGTCGCCCATTATAGCTATTGTTTAATGCATAAGCAAATCTCTTTTGCTGTTTTTCTTATATTTTTCATTTTTTATGCAAGATCAATTGCTTAACTTTTAATCAATAGGCATTTTTTCTTAATACATACTCTATTGCTTGGTTTAGTATTTGATTTCCCTCAATAAATTTGTTTTTTGCACTTTTCCGTAGATCATGTACTGGCTGTACATGTGTTCCTGAAAAAAATGCCACTTCTTCATCATTTTCCAAAAATAAATCGAGTACTTCTGGGGTAATTTCAGGATGAAATTGGAAGCCCAAAACATTTTGTCCGATTTGATACATTTGATTACGACACGCATCATTTTCTGCCAGTAATACCGCCCCTTTGGGTATTTCAAATGTTTCACTGTGCCACTGCATAACTTTAAACTCTTCAGGTAGTTTGAAACAGTCATGCGGTACGTTAGCAACCTTACGGATAGTCGTCCAACCTAATTCTTGTTGTGCATTTCGGCTCACCGCCCCACCCAAAGCATTGGCAATCAATTGCCCACCTAAACAAAGCCCGATTGCGGGTTTTCCGAGTGCTAAATAGCGTCGCAGCCACCGTTTTTCTATTTTTAACCATGGAAAATTGGCCTCATCATTCACACTCATGGTCCCACCCATGATGATGAGTAAATCGACATCTTCAACATGCGGCAAAGCCTCGAGATCCAAGGCTTGATCGACAGGTAATGCAAAGAATTCTGTGGCCGTAATTTTGGCCTGATGCTGTTTTAAAAATTCATAACAACTGCCGAACCCTTCGCCAGCAATATGCTGAAAATAATGTACTTTTAAATGCGACTTCATGCGCTAAACCTATTGTTGTTGCTCTGATATCGGTTTTGCAAGAATGAAGCCAACTTTGCTTTTCACTTAATTTTCTATACAAAAGCATCGTAAATCCATGCGTTTTAGTCGTATTCTTTTGAACATTCATTATTATTTTGATCATTTCAGAGCGCCACGTGAAAAAGAATCCTCAAACTGAACTCATTCATGCACCAAGAATGGCACCGCAATACATCAATAGTGTTCAACCTCCCCTGTTTCGTGCATCCACTATAATTTTCGAAAATACAGATGCGCTATTTAATCGCCATTGGACCGATGATTATGACTATAGCTATGGCACGCATGGTACCCCCACGACATTTACCCTAGGCGATCAGCTTGCTCAGATTGAAGGAGGCTTGTATCACTTACTTGCACCAAGCGGTTTGTCTGCAATTAATTTGGTCAATTCATGTTTTTTAAGTCAGGGGGATGAGGTTTGGGTCGCAGATAATATCTATGGCCCAAATATGGAACATCTACGCAACCTAGAAACCCGCTACGGTATCGTGGTCAAGGTTTATAACCCGATTGATGTCAACTCATTCACACCTTCAGCGCAAGCCAAGCTTATTTGGTTAGAAGCTGCTGGATCTGTCACTTTAGAGTTTCCAGATTTAGTCGGCTTGGTCAAAAAAGCCCAAGCCCATAACATTCTCACTGCACTGGACAATACTTGGGGAGCAGGACTTGCCTTTAATGCTTTTGATTTCAGTGCTGAGCATCTGAGTGTCGATATCAGTGTACATGCCTTGACCAAATACCCAAGTGGCGGCGGGGATATTTTGATGGGTTCGGTAATTACACGAGATAAAAAGCTTCATCACAAACTGTTTCGTGCCCACGCCATTCAAGGCATTAGCATCTCTGGTGATGATGCAGCACAAGTACAACGCAGCCTGGCTTCAATGCGCCTGCGCTATGAACACCAGTCACAAAGTGCTTTAACTTTATTAAATTGGCTAAAACAGCAGCCAGCCTTTGTACAGGTTTTACATCCTGCTGATGAAGCTTCCGCAGGACATCAGCATTGGAAAGAAATTTGTACAGAACAACACAGTGCCGGCTTGGTCAGCGTGGTATTTAATGAAAAATATAGCCTGCAAGATGTACGCCGCTTTTGCGATGCGCTGAAACTCTTTAAGCTTGGTTTTAGCTGGGGTGGCCCAGTCAGTTTAGTCATGCTATATAACTTAAAAGATATGCGTGTACTCGAACATTCACATATTCAAGCCGGCTTACTGGTTCGCTTTTGTATAGGACTAGAACATCCTGCAGATTTAATACAAGATATAGAAAACGCACTACAACATTTAAATAAACAGCAACTCGAATAAATACAGGAACATCTATGGGTACACCAATTATTATTGGCAAAAAAACACAAGACACCACACAAGATGTGGTGCTTCATTCACAATTTGCAAACCGCCATGGTTTGATTGCTGGGGCCACAGGTACTGGTAAGACGGTGACGTTGAAGGTGTTGGCAGAAAGTTTTTCTCGGCTGGGTGTACCTGTATTTTTAGCCGATGCCAAAGGGGATGTTTCTAGCCTTGCCAAAGCAGGTGAAAGCAATCCTAAGTTTGACGAACGAATTAAAAGTTTAAATATCGAGAGCATTCCTTTTGCTGCCTCCCCTGTGGTGTTTTGGGATTTGTTTGGTGAACAAGGACATCCCATTCGCACCACCATTTCTGAAATTGGCCCACTGCTCCTTGCCCGAATTCTGAATTTAAACGACACGCAAGAAGGCGTGTTATCTGCGGTCTTTCGTATTGCCGATGATCAGGGCTTATTGCTCATCGACTTTAAAGACTTAAAAGCCATGATCAGCTACGTCAGTGAACATGCAGCTGAATTTAAAAATGAATATGGCAATTTATCGCCTGCAAGTTTAGGTGCAATTCAACGTAATTTGCTTGCCTTGGCAGATCAAGGCGGTGACAAGTTCTTTGGTGAGCCTGCGCTCAATATCATGGATTTCATTCAAACGGATGCACAAGGTCGTGGCAACATCAACCTGCTCGCAGCCGACAAGTTAATGAATACCCCTAAGCTCTATGCGACTTTCTTACTTTGGATGCTGTCAGAACTGTTTGAACAATTGCCCGAAGTTGGAGATATGGATAAACCCAAACTGGTGTTCTTCTTTGATGAAGCGCATTTATTGTTTGATAATGCCAGCCCTGCTTTACAAGAAAAGATTGAACAAGTGGTTCGTCTAATTCGCTCTAAAGGCGTCGGGATTTACTTTGTAACGCAAAATCCACTTGACCTACCCGAGAGTGTTTTAGGACAACTAGGTAACCGCGTTCAGCATGCGCTACGTGCATTTACCCCCAAAGATCAGAAAGCTGTTAAGACGGCAGCAGATACTTTCCGAGCCAATCCTGCGTTTAAAGTCGATCAAGTGATTACGGAACTGGCTGTAGGTGAAGCACTGATCAGCTGTCTAGATGAACAAGGCACACCTCAAATTGTTGAACGTGCTTGGGTGATGCCACCCTACTCTTCATTTAGCCCAATTGCTGTAGAAGAACGCAAAGCTCTGATGGCAAATAGCGTTGTCGCAGGTGTGTATGACACCGAAGCAGATCGTGAAAGTGCCTATGAACTTTTACAAAATAAAGTGGCGGAGCGCCAACAACAAGCCGTCCAAGCGGAACAAGATAAAATAGAAGCCAAAGAACAAGAAGCGTTGGCCAAACAACAAGCCAAAGAAGCAGATGCACTCGCTAAACAGCAAGCGCGTGAACAAGAACGCCTTGCACGCGAACAACAAAAAGACGCTGAGCGCTCAGCCAAACAACGTGAAAAACTGATTCAAGACACTGTAGGAACTTTTGCAAAAAGTGCAGCACGCAGCTTGGGTGGGTCGACAGGTCAGAAAATTATCCGTGGCCTCTTAGGTTCTATCTTCGGCAAGAAATAATCTAAAAGCCCAATTAAAAAGTACAAATTTATGGAATCTTTTTATATTCCATAATTTTTTTATGGTTTTTACTAAAACATGTATTGCGCGGATGTATTTAAAAATGTATTTTAAATACATCTTATAAATAACAGCCATGAGAGATCAGCTATGACTCCGCAGCAAATTGACCTAGTAAAAGCTACTGTTCCTGTTCTACGTGAAAATGGTGTCGCGCTGACTGGTTACTTCTATAATCGTATGTTGGGCAATAACCCTGACCTCAAAGAAACCTTTAACATGGGACATCAGCGCAGCGGTGCTCAGGCACAAGCCTTGGCGGGTGCTGTATTGGCTTATGCTGAAAATATTGAGGACCCATCTGTACTTTTACCAGTTGTAGAATTAATTGCGCATAAACATGTGAGTCTTAACATTCAAGCGCCAGACTATAATATTGTCGGCGAAAATTTGCTGCACTCGATCAGTGAAGTATTAAGCATTTCAATGGAAGATCCACTGATTGCAGCTTGGGCAGCAGCATATGGACAATTGGCAGACTTGTTTATCAGCACTGAAAAAGCGATTTATGAGCAACATCAGCAAACTAAAGGCAGTTGGTTAGGTTGGCGTAATTTCAAAATCGCGAAAAAAGTGGCTGAAAGTGATGAAATCACCTCATTCTACCTTGAGCCTTCTGATGGTGGTGATTTACCAAAATATGAAGCAGGTCAGTACATCTCTGTACGTGTATTGGTCGATGAGCTGGGTCTAAAACAACCACGTCAATATACACTGTCTACCAGCCCACAAGACAACTACTTACGTATCTCTGTAAAACGTGAAGATCAGAAAGGTGACTTGGTTCCAGGTTGGGTATCGAATACACTGCATGGCTTGGAGATCGGTTCAGAAATCGAAGTGTCTGCACCAACAGGTAATTTCTTCCTGATTGATTCACAAAAACGCAATGTCTTTATCAGTGGTGGTGTAGGTCTAACACCAATGATTGCGATGCTAAATCAGTTGGTGACTTTAGACATGCCACAACCTGTAACATTTATCCATGCCTGCCGTAGCAAACAAGTGCATGCAATGCATAAACACATTCAGGATTTGGAAGCAAAATACCCACGTCTTAGCACCTTTACAGCGTATGAGTTCCCTCATGCTAATGATAAATTAGGTGAAGATTATGATGCTGCTGGTCGTCTAGACTTAGGCAGCATGGATACTGCACTGTTACCGATCAATGCGGATTATTACCTTTGCGGTCCAATGCCATTTATGGCTGAACAACAGAAAGCTTTAATTGCTCGTGGTATTCCTGCTAGCAATATTCACAGCGAAGCTTTCGGCACTGGTGGTGTAAAACACTAACTAAGCTATTCACCTGAAATACAAAGGGTTAGTTTAGTTATGCTAGACTAACCCTTATTTATTTCTCTCAGACTCACAGTATTATCATGCAACTCAATAAATTCACCGATTATGCATTACGCATTTTGCTCTATATCGCACGTCCTCGTGATGTGCCTTATAACATTGCTGAAATTGCAGAAGACCTGCACGTTTCGCGTAATCACTTGGTGAAAATTGTGCATTTTATGGCAAAGCAAAACTGGTTAATCACCAGCCGCGGCAAAGGTGGCGGCATTCGCCTAAACCCTGAAGCACTTGAGGCTCAGCTCGGTCAAATCGTACGGATTTTGCAAGGTAATCACCAGATTGTTGAATGCAATGACCCACCCTGCGTACTGCGCAGTCAGTGTGGTTTAAAAAGCATTTTAGACCAAGCTTTAGAACAGTTTTATCAAAGTCTCGATCAGTACAAACTTGCCGATGTCTTGCAACCAAGCAGCGCATCTAAATTTACAACACAATCTCCGATTCAAATGATCAATCTCTAATTTCACTTTGCCTGCGACAAAATTCGCTTGCCTGCCCGACTTCCTTTATAATACGTGTTGTTAAATCAGTTATTGAAGTTGGGTTATGCATCAGCACAGAGGAAAATCACGAAACAGTAAAGCGGCCAATGCGCCGAAGCAAAAGATTACTTATGAGAAAAAAGTAGACTCTGCGATTACTGAATATGCTGTGCGCTCGCTCAACTGGCTACGCAAAGCTGAGTTCTTAATGAGTGCGCCTAAACTCAACCTCTGCGTTGAAGATACCGGCTATGAAATTGCCTTTGCTGGCCGCTCAAATGCGGGTAAGTCAAGTGCCATTAATGCGCTCACTAACCAAAAACAATTGGCTCGTGCATCGAAAAAACCGGGTCGTACCCAAATGATCAACTTTTTCAGTCTAGGAAATCCTGATCAACGTTTGGTCGACTTACCGGGTTATGGCTATGCCGCTGTACCTGAAGCGATGAAAATCGTGTGGCAAAAAGAGTTAGAAAACTACCTGATACACCGTGAAAGTTTACAAGGCCTTGTGCTGCTGATGGATATCCGTCATCCACTACAACACTTTGATGTCATGATGTTGGAATGGGCACATTCACGTAAATTGTTCGTGCATGTACTGCTCACCAAATCAGATAAATTAAACCGTGGCCCAGCCTCTAAAGCACTACAAGAAGTGAAAGCAGCATTGAAAAAAATGAAGCTAAACTTCTCTATCCAATTGTTCTCATCATTGAATAAACAAGGTTTAGAAGAATTAGCGAGTGTCATGGCGGGTCGTCTCAACTTCACTCTAGAACAATCGACAGAGTTTGATCTTGATAGCATTCCTGAAGCATCAGAAGATGATATTGAAATCGATGCAGACGCGGAAGCATTCGATGACTTCCACACTACATCTGAAGACTTACCCCAAACTGAAGGCAAAAATTCAGACCACTAATCGAGTAATGTTAAAGTCAGTATAAAGATGATTGTCTGACAAAAAGTATCATCTGAAGATAATGAAATGTCCTGTATTGCTAATCACAATGCAGGATTTTTTTAGATACTGAATACATCAAATGTGTACTCGATCACATAAAAACAAGGATAGGTCATGAAATTACTCTCCCGCTTGAGAAACACAAAACTTGGATCATCAATCGAATATAAAATTAAGCCACGTAAAGTGAAATTTGAGTGGCAAGATACTCAGGTTGATTGGGTACCCAATCAACCTTTTGTCAGCTATTTTATTAATGAAATTAATATGATCTTACCGGCTGGTGAGTTTTGGTTTTGCCGTCTGTATAACAAAGTATTGCCACAAATTAGAGATGAAAAATTAGCAGAGGACGTTAAAGCATTTATCCGCCAAGAAGCCATGCATGCTCAGGCGCATAACTCTGCCAATAAAGAATATCTGTCTCAGCGCAATATCAGTATTCAACGCAACCTTGAAATCATGGACTTCCTCTTTGGCAAACTGCTTGCGGACCAACCTTTAGGGCTCAACGTACCTAAAGCTTTGGATCATCAATGGGATCTCTTTCGTTTAGGGGTGATTGCAACAGTTGAGCACATGACCTGCGTACTAGGCAAATATGCTTTATATAACAAAGAGTGGGAACGCCTCGGTGCCGATCCGAATATGCTCGATCTAGTAAAATGGCATGGTGCAGAAGAGATAGAACATCGTACCGTGGCTTTTGATTTGTATCGTCATCTCGGTGGGGGCTATATTTCTCGCTATTATCAAAGTGTGATCGTGATTGCTGCCGTACTTGGTCTATGGGTCGATGGTGCAGCACATATCATGCAGCAAGACTCGCGCTATGCATCGATTAAACCTGCCGTATATAAACCGTGGATTTGGCGTGAATGGGCGCGTATCGCGCAAAAAGACAATCGCTTATTGCCACATCCGCTTTGGTTGGTGTCGCAGCAATTGGGGTATTTAATGCCTTGGTACGATCCTGTACATGAAGCAAAAACTGAAGATGCGATTGCCTATCTCGACAACTCTCCTGCTGCAAAACGTGCCGCACTGAAAGTTGCTTAAACACCATTTAAAATCTGTATTAAGCAGGGTTCGCCCTGCTTTTTTTGTGCTCACATCCATTACGCTCCATTTTTTATTGAGCAATCAACAAACTCAAGATGGATAGGCTCATAAGTTCGAGGTTTAAAGTACAGTTATTCCGAGTTCCCTATTCTCTTTAAAATGCATTTATACTCAGTCTCATCCTAAAATAAAAATACACCGTTCAGGAGCATCTCCATGCACGCTCACATCTCCGTTATTACACTGGCCGTGAAAGATTTACACGCTGCATTCGCGTTTTATCAGGAGGGTTTAGGTCTAAATAGCGCAGGGATTATTGGGACTGAATTTGAACATGGTGCTGTGGCATTTTTTGATTTACAACACGGTTTAAAGCTCGCACTCTGGCCGCAAGATAGCCTGAGTCATGACACCGGAATCAGTACATCAGCGTTTTGTCCAACTCAAATGTCTCTTGGACATAACGTCAACAGTACCGCAGCCGTCGATCAAATCATGCAACAAGCCCAACGCGCAGGTGCAAAAACAATTAAGCCCGCACAGCCCACGTTTTACGGTGGTTATGCAGGCTATTTTCAAGACTTAGATGGGCATCTGTGGGAGATCGTCTACAACCCACATTTTAGCTGTTTATCTGCTTAATTCGACAACGCTGGTTCATCTACATCTCGCGTATGACGATCCACCACCACACTAATCATCATATCACCCTGTACGTTCACCACAGTCCGTACCGTATCCAATAGACGATCGATCGGCAGCAATATCGCAATGGCTTCTGCAGGAAGCCCAACCGATTGTAAAACCATAATCATTGTCACCATTCCAGCGCTTGGAATACCCGGCGCACCGAGTGAAGCAATCATGGCGGTTGCACAGACAATTAACTGCTGACCCAAGGTTAAATCTAAGCCCATCAAGTTGGCAATAAATAACGCAGCAGCAGCTTCATACAGCGCTGTACCATCCATATTTAACTGTGTGCCCAAAGGAATCACAAAGCCTGCTGTTTGAGGACGTACACCTAAATTTTCCTGCGCACATTTCATCGACAGTGGCATCGTTGCTGAACTTGAACTGGTTGCAAAAGCAGTGATTAAGGCAGCTCGTGTTCCTCTAAAAAATGTCAGTGGACTCATTTTCCCAAAAATCCAAAGCAACAGAGGTAACACCACTGCCCCATGGAAAATCGTGGTCCCTGTGACTACGGCAGCAAACTCCGCGAGGCGACTCAACACCGAAATATCTTCGGTAGCAATCAATTTAGCCAATAATGCAAAAATACCAATCGGTGCAAGCTTCATCACCCAACCGATGATCATCATCATGATGTCAAAAAATTGCTGACTGAGCTTTCTCACACTTCGAAATTTTTCACCGCCTTTGACCAAGGCCACACCTAAAAATAGTGAAAACACCACGACAGCGAGTACATTGCCATCACTAAAGGCTTTAAACGGATTGATCAGTGTATTTTGAATAAAATTGGTAAAGAATGAACCTGCTGTGAGGGTGTCAGGACTCTGATGTTGTTGCATTGCATCTTGGAACATGACGATGTCCACGCCCTGCCCAACTTTAAAAATATGCGCACATGCTAGACCCAAGATCAGTGCCAAAGTCGTAGTGGTGACACAGCACGCTAAGGTAATTTTCCACGTACGACTCAGCTGACCACCCGCTTGTAAATTCGATACCCCCACCACAATCGAACTAAAGATCAGCGGAACCAAGATCATTTTCAGCAAGCCAATAAAAATACTACTGGCAATCCCCAAGCCATACAGGCTGGCGGATAAAAACTGCGTCTCTGGAAACTGAATTAATAAAAACCCAAATGCCACACCCAATATTGCGGCAATTAAAATCTGCGTATTTAAGCTCATTGTGCCTTGCATTAATCATCCTTTATTCAGGCACTATGCCATGCGACCCATTGAGAATCGAGGAATTTTTTGTCACATATACTGCTACAATTCTGCAAAGCATGTATTCAACCCAATTCAATTTGTACTGCACCCTAATTAGATAACTCGATTCCGTGAGTAGTTGCATAACCCCAAATTGACGGAGATAAAAAACCGAATCAGAAGATTCGGTTTTTTCAGTATTTCAACATGCACGACTTAACACATAGTGCTCAAAGCTTATTGGGTTTCAATTTCACGTAAACGAATCAAGCCTTCTTGTGTCGTACTACAGACCAACTCACCGTTTTGCCACATGCGACCGAAATTTAGACCACGTGAACTGGCACTGACCGTGGCATCCATGTCATAAAGCATCCACTCATCCACACGGAATGGCTTATGGAAATACATGGCATGATCAATACTCGCACACTGCAAACTAGGTGATAAATAACTTAAACCATGTGGACGTAGTGCAGTCGTCATCAGCGTAAAGTCTGAATAGAATGCCGCAATAGCCTGATGTAAAGAGATGTCATCAACATCGGCAGCAATCGTGTCATGGGTACGAATATAGTGTGCATACGATGGCGCAGCAGGCTGCGGTTGGTACGGGTTTTGTGGATCAATCGGGCGAATTTCTACATGGCGGTCGCGCATAAAAGATGCACGGACGTTTTCAGGAACAAACTCCACCATCATTCGTTTTAGCTCAGCTTCAGATTTTAAATCCTCAACGGCTGGATATTCTGGCTCTGCAACTTGGTAGTTCAACCCTTCTTCTTGCTCTGCAAATGACACCATACACATGAAAATGGTTTTACCATGTTGAATCGCACGGACCTGACGACTCACAAAACTGCGTCCATCGCGAATACGATCCACTTCATAAATGATCGGTGCATTGATATCACCACCGAATAAGAAATAGGCATGCAAGGAATGAGCAGGTCGATCTGTGGTATAAGATGCCGCACGTAGCGCCTGACCTAAAACCTGTCCACCAAAGACACGTTTCCCGACCAAATTTCGGCTTTGCCCACGAAAAATATTTTCTTCTAATTTTTCAAGACTGAGTAAATCAACCAACTCTTGTGTTAAGGCATTCATAACAAACCTATCTATCATTCGGGATTAAGCTAACGCAGGCAACATCAACAGATGTTTAAATATATTTTCCATTTTGCCATAAATCCAGACTAAAACCCTAAAGATTCGCTGACTGATCTGTCACCTTACTGATGCAATATAACTGCTAAAAATACGTTTTTTAACGATAAAATCTTACAATATCTATGCAATTTGTCAGAAAATGACATACAGTTTTTAAGTACAATTACGCAGAATAGATTCCCCTCAGAATCTCTGTGGTTTGGTCATGAAAAGTAGGAGTTTGTATGTCCAAGAGCGGCTTTGGTCAGATGTATCGAAAGCTTTCGAGTAAACTGCTTGACCTTGTGGTAACACCGCATGTTTTAGGTGAAGTCCCTGTAGAACCTGTAGTGACTGAAACCGATACAGATACCGGCGTACAGACAACGAAAATTACCTGCTACGTTCTGCAAAATCATTCACGGAGTAATGCTTTAATTGTCGATGGTGAAACCCGTCGTTTAAAGCTACACCCTGCACTCGACCCAATGACAGTGGGTACGCAAACAGAAAAAGCATCTGTGGTGTTTTTACAACATCATGATGAAGACAATTTACTCAATCCACCGCCACATGCCTTTCCACCTCGTTTATTACGTTTAATTGAGGTTTTGGAAAAAAATCCTGATGCGGATGTTGAGCTCGTTCCTGTAACCGTGCTGTGGGGCCGTGAACCCGATAAAGAAGATTCTTGGTTTAAATTATTATTTACCGATACATGGTCTACACCAAGCAAAGTGAAGCAGCTGGTCAATATTGGTTTGCACGGTCGTCAATCCTACCTTGAATTCCATGAGCCACAGTCTTTGCGTCGTTTGGTTGAATATGCCAAAACTACACATCCAAACTTGTCACCTGCGACTTATATTGTCAGCACACTGAATGATTATTTAGATGCACAGCGTGAAGTGGTTTTGGGGCCGGATTTATCTGACCGTCGTAATGTGATGCACGGCCTGATCAAATCTACGGATGTGCAAGATGCGATTCGTCGTGAAAGCATTCGCAGTAAAATCAGCATGGTTGAAGCTGAACGTCGTGCGATTGGTTATTTAAATGAAATCGTTTCTGACTATTCTGCATCAACAGTACGTTTTGCTGACTTAGCCCTGACTCGCCTATGGACACAGCTTTATGATGGCGTCGAAGTACATAACTTCAGTACCGTTCGTGAACTAGCCAAAGACTACGAGATCATTTACACCCCATGTCATCGTAGCCATATCGACTATTTATTATTGTCTTATGTGATCTATAAACGTGGCTTGATGGTGCCGTACATTGCTGCGGGCGATAACTTAAACATGCCATTTGTCGGGCAAATTTTACGTGGCGGCGGCGCGTTCTTTATTCGTCGTTCATTCCGTGGCAATGGTCTCTACACCACCGTATTTAAAGAATACCTCTACAGTATTTTGGCGCGTAATACGCCGCTTGAATACTTCATCGAAGGGGGTCGTTCACGTACTGGTCGTTTATTACCACCGAAGACCGGCATGCTCGCCATGACTGTCCATGGTCATTTACGTAATCCAGCCAAACCGATCGTGTTCTTACCGACCTATATTGGTTATGAGCGTTTAATGGAAGGTGCGACCTACGTTGGCGAAATGAATGGTAAGCCGAAAGAGGGCGAATCGATCATCGGGATTATGAAAACTCTGCGTAAGATCGAACGTATTTTCGGTAAAGTGCATTTGAACTTTGGTGAGCCGGTTTTCCTTGATGATATGTTGAAACAGCATAATGCAAGCAACATCAAAATCGAGAAAAATGACGACCCAATTCCGCCAGAAGTTTCGGATGCCATTAACAGTTCTGCACACGTGATTTTAGAAAATATTAACCGTGCAGCAGTGGTGAACCCAGTTTCATTGCTTTCACTGATTTTATTGGCAACATCTAAACATACTTTAGATGAAGAGATTTGCATTAAGCAGTTAGATACCTATCGTGATCTTTTAACTGCCTTACCTTACGATGAGCGCATGCAAGTAACACCGCTGTCAGGTAAAGAAATCATTGCTTATGGTTTAAAACTCAAGCTGATTAAACGTGTTCATCATGTCCTTGGCGATATTATTGCCATTGCTGATAATCAAGCGGTGCTGTTAACCTACTTCCGCAACAACATCCTGCACGCATTTATTTTGCCATCACTCATTGCCGCTTTGGTTGAACATAATGGTTCTATTCGCCGTGGTGATTTAATTAATGTCATTCGTACACTGTATCCGTTCTTAAAAGCTGAGTTGTTCCTTAAATGGAATGATGAAGAACTTAAAGATCAGATCTGTGCGTATGCAGAAGTACTGATCAAAGCCAAGCTAATTTCTGAAGATGCAGAAGGCAACCTGATCTCCCCTGCGCCTAACTCAGAGCAGCACAATCAGTTAGTGGTCTTAGCTGCACCCGTGATGCAAAGTCTTGAGCGTTACTACATGACTTTGGCCTTAATCACACAACGTGGTTCGGGCAATATCTCTACGCGTCAGGTTGAAGAACTCAGTCACTTGGTTGGTCAACGTCTATCTGTGTTGTATGAATTTAACTCGCCTGAGTTCTTTGATAAGGCCTTATTCCAAAGCTTTATTAAAGTCTTAACCCAACAAGGTTATATCAGCACCAATGAAAACAACGCCATTGTGTTTGATGAAAATTTCCAAAATGTTGCGCAGTATGCCAACCTCGTTTTGGATGATGTGACCCTGCAAATGTTGCAGCACATTACAACCTTTAGTGATGAAGAGTTAAAAGAAGCACTAGATAAAGTTGCTGCGGAACAAGCTAAAAAGCGCTTGAAACGTAAGAAAAAATAAACGGTTCTGATTTTTTTCACTATAAAAGCAAAAGAATTTGAGCAAAATTAGGGACAAGTTGTAAAAAGCTTGTCTCTATTTTTTGGACTATACAAAAGTATTTAATATTTTCTTTTTTAAAATTAAGGTATGTACATTCCAAAATTTTGGATTTCCATTGGCTAGCGGTTTATTGCCTTTAAATTCATCGATATAAATAATATCAAAGTCCGCATCAAACAATTGTTTAAGCTCTTCCTGTTCAAAACCTATAAATTTTTCAGAAAAATTATTTACCCAATCATCATCTTTCCCTAATAGTTGTATGAGTAAAATGCCTTGCTCACTTAAGGATTCCTGCATTTTCTTTAAAACACTTTCAAGCGAATCCGTAGAACAAAAAAATAAACTGAATAAAGCAATAATTAAACTAGCTTTAGGAAAGCTATAGTCTTCAAAGGCCTGATTAGAAAATAAAAAATTCTTATTGTCTTTAAATTTACTTAGACAGATATTTTTAGCTTCAACAGTTGGATCAAATGCATATACTTTAAAATTATGACGGAGTAGAAATGATGATTCATTTCCTGCACCACAACCACAATCAATCGAGATCTTTGGTAAATTTTCAAAATAACTCAAAGCTTTTTCCAGAATCGGTCTATGGGGTAGATTCTAAGTAAGTTCAGCAAATGATTTTGTCATTATTTAATTTTTATCCTTTGAGATCCATCCGAAAATTTGAACAATACATGTTGTAAAAGACCTATCTTATTCATTTATAGAATTTCTTTTAATACTCACAAAGCTGCTCTGAATTTTATACGTCACGCCAATTTTACATACACATCACAATCAATCGTGCGCTAACTTAAAACCACTCTCCATCATCCGCGTTGCATAAATCTTTTTACCTGTTTCTACTTCACTCTCTAAAACCAATTCGGGTAAATGCATAGCTCTTTGCAATTCCAAGATTCGCTCATGCAAAGGTTGAGGTTGGTTATTAGTACAAATATATGATTTTTCAGGATGTTCCACGTGAAGTAGATGACACAGAAATTTTGCCAAATCATCGATATGTATTCGATTTGACCAATGAATATTGGGATAGCGATGAGTCGTTTCTGCCAGTTTCTGCATTCGTGTTGTCGATGTGCCATAAATCCCAGAGGGACGTACGATCACGCATTCGTTAGGAAATGCTTGTGTGTAGCGATGCTCCATTTCCAGTAACAACATGCCCTGCTCATCGATCGGATGTGGCACAGTGTCATCATCAATCCGCTCCCCCGCATGTTCACCATAGACACGAGTGGAAGACACCACGATTAAACGTTGTATTGAATGATGTGCTAATGCTTGAACAATCGGCTGTACAGAATCGACATAAGTGTGTCGGTAAGCATCCACAGCATTGAGTTGAGCATGACGTGCAGGAGCCAAAAGAACATAGACTACATCAATCGGTTGAACCTGCGACAAATCCAGTTGGTGAACATCTTGGATTAAATGTTCTGCAAAATCATCCTCTTTCGCACTACGACTCACTGTGGTAATTTGGTGACCTTGCTGAAATAATTGTTTAGCAACACGTTGCGATGTTTTACCATAACCGATAAATAGAATATGCATCAAACGACCTATTCTCAGAACTGATCCATTTAGATCATATAAACCGAAGTTGAGGGGACATGGCTGCCGTCCATCAATTGCAAGGGGTTGGCAATGCCGCCGCTGCTTTACTTGAAAAACTTAATATTTTCACGACAGATGATCTTTTGTTTCATCTGCCACGCGACTATGAAGATCGTAGCACGATCATCCCCATGAACCAATTAACCGTGGGCCGCAGTTATTTACTAGAAGGCACGGTCAAAAATATCGACTTCCCACCCGGTAAGCGTAAATCGATGGCCGCCCTTTTGGATGACGATTGTGGCAAAGTCACTTTACGTTTTTACCATATCTACAAAGGCATTACTGATCGGGTAAAACCGGGAAATCGTTTACGGATTTTTGGTGAAGTCCGTGTTGGTGCTCGTGGCTTAGAAATGTATCATCCTGAACTACAGGTGATCACTGAACACACGCCATTACCACAAACCCAACTCACTGCGATTTACCCTGCAACCGAAGGCTTAACACAGCCCAAACTACGTGAATACGTCAAACAAGCACTACAGATATATAGTGATGACTTACCTGAACTATTGCCAGAAAAATTCACCAATGGCTATGCACTAAAACAGGCTTTGGACTATATTCATCATCCCCCTGTCGATGCCAATATGTTGCAACTCAGCCAAGGTTCTCATCCTGCACAGCAACGTTTAATTTTCGAAGAATTGGTTGCCCATCAGGTCAGTTTGCTCAGCCGCCGTGCTTATATTCAACAAATCGAAGCACCGTCTTTCTCTGCAAGTAAGAACTTCACCAAACAACTTTTAAGTACACTACCGTTTGAAATGACCGGCGCACAAAAACGCGTATCCAAAGAAATTGCGGTCGATCTGAAAAAGAACAAACCTATGCTGCGACTCGTACAAGGTGATGTGGGTGCAGGTAAAACCTTAGTTGCAGGTGTGGCTGCCTGTCATGCGCTCGAGGAAGGTTGGCAAGTGGCCATGATGGCGCCAACAGAAATTTTGGCCGAACAACATTATCTAAATTTCAAAAAATGGTTTGAGCCGATGGGTCTAACTGTGTCTTGGCTTTCAGGCAAGCAAAAAGGTAAAGCTCGAGCTGCGGCAGAACAATGTATTCAAGATGGTTCTGCTAATTTAGTGGTCGGCACGCATGCTTTATTTCAAGACAATGTTCAATTTGCCAAATTGGGTTTAGTGATTATTGATGAGCAACACCGTTTTGGTGTCGATCAGCGTTTGGCACTTCGGAACAAAGGTCTCAATGGCATGACACCACATCAACTGGTGATGACAGCAACCCCTATTCCTCGTACCTTGGCCATGTCGGCTTATGGCGATTTAGATACCTCCGTCATTGATGAACTGCCGCCCGGTCGTACACCGATTCAAACAGTCACTATTCCACTTGACCGTCGTGAAGAAGTACTACAGCGGATTGCCAGCAATTGTGCTGAAGGTAAACAAGCCTATTGGGTCTGTACCTTAGTTGAACAATCCGAAACCTTAGATGCTCAAGCCGCTGAAGCGACTTTTAATGAAATTAAAGAACGCTTTCCAGACCTCAATATTGGTCTGGTTCATGGCAAAATGAAGGCCGATGAAAAACAAGCAGTGATGCAGCAATTTAAAAATAATGAATTGCAATTACTGATTGCAACCACAGTGATTGAAGTTGGTGTTGACGTCCCGAATGCCTCAATCATGGTAATTGAAAATGCAGAGCGTTTAGGGCTTTCACAACTACATCAGCTACGTGGTCGTGTAGGACGTGGTGCCAAAGCCAGTTTCTGTGCCTTGCTGTATAAAAATCCCTTATCGCAAAATGGGCAAGAGCGTTTACGCATCATGCGCGAGACCAATGATGGCTTTATCATTGCTGAAAAAGATTTGGAAATTCGTGGTCCCGGCGAGCTCCTCGGCACTAAACAAACAGGCGATATGGGCTTTCGTGTAGCAAAATTAGAGCGAGATGACCATTTACTCAATCAGGCACACTATGTGGCTCAACAAGTCCTAAATGATTATCCTGCACAGGCTCAAGCACTTTTAAAACGCTGGCTGCCGGAAGCTCCTCGTTATGCCTATGTATAATAATTATTGGGATGACAGATCGATCATCCTAAAAATACAGATTGGCTTTAACCAGTAAGCTTGTCGAACAGATTGCTGTAGTGTCGTGATTGCACTTCACAGCAATCTGTGCAAAATACTCAAAAAAGAATGATTAGAATAAAAACATGCTCCAATCCATCCAACATTTCATCCGAAAAGGAATGCAGAGCGTTTCCCCTTGCCTGCTCTGTGGTATCGATCGACAACAACATCATTCGCTTTGTACTGACTGCTGGGAACAACTGCCTTGGTTTAAAAAAATGGTTAATCGCCATGAACACAGCATCTCTTGTGCCTTTTACTATGATTTTCCAATAGATCGCATCATCCAAAGCTATAAGTATGAGCAACAATTGCACTATCAAAATTTACTGGCACAGAGCCTTTTAAGCATGCGCTTAGCTAGAGTTCAAGCCATCGTGCCGATGCCTATTTCAGTAGAACGCCTCAAAGACCGTGGGTACAACCAAATGCTACTCGTTGCACAGATGATGGCAAAGCAATTGCGCATCCCTGTTTGGCAACCCGTGATTCGTCAAGCACAGCACGCTCAAAAAGGTTTAAGTCGGCTAGAACGACTAGAAAATATCGAACAGCAATTTATTATCGACCCAACCGAAAAACGCCGTTTCCGCAAAGTCCTCATCATCGATGATGTGGTGACCACGGGGAGTTCAATCCATGCATTAAGTACGCTGTTACATCAGCTACATTGCACGCAGGTATATGCCGCATGCATTGCTGCGGCACAGTCTTAGTTTCAAACATCAACCACTAATAAAGAAACTGAGCAAGCGAAGCGGTTTAGCTTTCAGCAAGAGATCGCGCCTGCTGCTTCACCCAAGGAATCACCACCTCACGTGTTAAAGGTGCAAGTTTTGTTTGTGTATCATCCAAGCTGACCCATTGCATCGCTGCAATTTCCGCATCAATTTTCGGTTCACCTTGCAACTGAACAAGATAGACATAACTCACCAGTAGATGATCTGCTTCGTTCGCAGCGGCCGTTTCAAAACGACCAATGAATTGCTCAATCTGCGCAGCGCAGCCTATTTCTTCCTGAATTTCACGCAGCATGGTGATTTCAGGGGCTTCATTGGGTTCTAACTTACCACCCACTTGCATAAAGAATGCCGTGTGTTTTTTACGAACCACTAAAAGTTCATGCTGTTCATTTAGAATAATTGCTGCGGCTACAGTAATAGTTTTCATCAATCTTGTTCCAAATCCGCGATAAAGGCTGTACGTTCAACCATGCCCCATTTCGGCTCTGGCGCAGTGAAATGTTGAAACTGCTCAACAATCGTTTCAATATTATCTTCTGCAATTAAGCCTTCGATAAAACGCGGATGGGTAAAGCCTTTTTCTGCAGTTGTTTTTAGAAAATTCAATAAATCGTCATAAAAACCATCAACGTTGAGAAAGGCACATGGCTTTAAATGAATGCCCAATTGAGCCCACGTCCACTGCTCAAAAATTTCCTCTAAAGTCCCTGCTCCACCAGGAATCGCCACAAAACCATCCGAGAGTTCAGACATTTTAGTTTTCCGTTGTTGCATATTTTCTACCACATGCAATTCGGTTAAATCTGGATGTGCCAATTCTTTATCGACCAAGACTTTTGGAATCACCCCAATGACTTGCCCACCTGCACGCAAAGCACTATCTGCCACAACACCCATCAAACCTGAACGACCACCACCATAGACCAGTGTGATGCCTTGTGCCGCTAAATGACGACCGACTTTTTCAGCCACCTGTAAATAGGCAGGATTGTTACCAAGGGCGGAACCACAGAAAATTGCGATAGATTTCATTTATAATCACCATCAGATCAGGAACGCTATGCTGGAAAAATCAACTTTAAACAGATTTTTTCATAAAATAAGCATTAGAACAGTGTTTTTCAGCAAATCCTTGTCTAAAATACACCCATTCATTTTTAACTTACTGCGCAAGGGGAAAAGACAACATGCTTGAAGCCTTTTACGCCACAGAGCGCGGTAGCCTGGAAGATGTCACCATCAATGGTGACTTCGATTTACATCAGGATTTAGTCTGGCTCGATCTCATTGCCCCGTCTCAGGAAGAGCAGCAATGGATTATGGATGCCTATGATCAAAATTTACCTACATTAAAATCATTAGAAGATATTTCGTCGAGTGCACGATTCTACCGTGATGACGACGGTATTTTGCACATCAGCACCTATTTTTTAACGAAAAATAAAAATTTTCAGGTCGATGGCGAACCCGAAGAAAATGCCAGCACCTTAGCTACCGTGCAGACAGTTGCCTTTATTTTGCATAAAGAACGCTTATTCACTTTACGGGGTGAAAAGCTGGTAGCTTTCCGTGCCTTTCGCGCCCGCGCGCGTCGTAATGACTATGAAATTGACTATAAAGATCCAACTTGGATTTTATTGGGCCTTTTAGAAGCCAAACTCGATGAGCTTGCGGATATCTTGGAAGATATCCACAAGGACTTAGAAAAGTATTCCACAGAAGTGCTAAATAACCGCCATCGTGAGATGATTTTAGACTTAGATGACATGATTACCCGACTTGCGCATTTAGAAGATATGCTCGGGAAAGCTCAACTGTGTTTGATCGACTTACGTCGTGTTCTCACCTTCCTGTCACGTCCTCGCGCCTTGGGCAGCCATATTTATGATGCCGACATCCGAGAACTCAGTGAAGACGTGCGCTCTCTTGTTGAGCATGATGCCTTTTTGTTCCAAAAGGTTCGATTCTTACTGGATACCACCTCTGGGTTCATTAACACCGAACAGAATGATACGATTCGTCGATTCTCGATTTTACCAAGTATGCTTGCGCCACCAATGTTAGTAGCTAGCGTCTATGGGATGAACACCGATGTACTGCCCTTCGCGCATGGTACAACAAGTTTTATCGTGGTCAGCTTAATCATCGTGGCATTCTTTATTGGTCCATTGATGTACTTTCGCTGGAAGAAATGGATTTAATCCGTTCCTATTGCGTAGACTTGCGAGAACTTCTTCTCTCACTGAAATAAAAAAAGCACCTTACGGTGCTTTTTTTATTTAGATCAATTGCAAGTCATGCTCAAGATGACAGGCTTGAATAATCTTCATCATTTTTTCAGGGACTGCTTTAAACTGCAAACCTTGCGCTTTTGGCGTTTGACGTAACCAACGGACCAAAACAGCTAAAGCCAAAGTACTGCCATGCTCAAGCTCAGCAAGATTGACCACTAAGGGAAAAGCTTGCTGTTGTTGAATCAATTTCAAGCCGTCTTGATAGTACAATTCGGCATTGTTGTAATCGATTTTGCCTGAAACCATCAATTCTTGTTGATGAAGTTTAATCACACATCACCTATCTTATTTTTTCTTGTCCAATGCTGCGTCAGCATCAGGTTTGAAGTTCGCAATTGCTTTATCAATGTTACCGCCATTACGTTTTACAGTTGCCGCAAACTGATTACGGAATTGTAAGCCTAGGTCGATACCCGAAACGTTGATATTACGGATTTTCCATTGTGAACCTTTATCCGCCAACTGGAAAGAGACTGGAATTTTTTCACCGTTGTTATGGAAATCAATCGTTACAACAGGGTTCTTACTGTTCGACACCTTATATGGACGCATGCTATACGTTTGGTTACTAAACTTGGCAAAAGCTGAACCATAGTTTTCGATCAGTGTTGCACGGAAGTTACGTTCAAACTGTGCACGTTGAGCCGCTGAGCTGTATTGATTCGTTGCATACGTACCCATCACGATACGTGTGAACGCTTGTGAATCGATGTACGGGTCTAAGTTTTGACGAACAATCGCTTTCACAGCCGCAGGGTTATTTTGTAGTTTTGCGTGGTCTGCTTTTAAACGTGTAATGAGGCCATCAGCCACTTTTTTTACAAATGCAGGTGGTGCTTCGCTTGGAGCAGCAAAAGCTGTACCTGCCATCATAGTTGATAAGATACTTGCTGTAAGCGTATGTTTTAACAATGTGTTCACTTAATTTCTCCTAAAAATTATTCAACAAATGCAGGTTCTTCTGCCGTTGTTGTGTCAGCAGCTTCTGTTTTTTGTTCAGTATCTGCTGTGCTGTCAGATTTGTTCCCTGCACCACCGGTCACAAATTTAGACACCAAATCTTCGATTTCCATCGTACCTTGGGTATTACCAATTTGGTCACCACGTTTTAAGAAGTTGACACCACCACCCGGTACAATTTTCAAATATTTCTCGCCCAATAAACCATTGGTTGCCACCATAATGTAAGCATCTTCATCGATATTGGTGATGGATTTCATGTTAGCAATCAGTTGTTGTTCCATTTCTTTTTGTTTCGCAGGTGTCGCTGCTTCATAGTCTGATGTGTAACGCAGCTCTTCGAGTGCATTCTTTTGCACTTCTTTTAATTGTTCTGCGTTGTAAGAGGTTAATGAGCCATCCATAATCAGATGTGCTGTCACTAAGCGCGTCACAGGATCGAGTTTCAACGACTCCACTTGACCAACTTTGACACCGCTTAAGGTGACTTTGGCACGGGGTTTAATCCCGTTTACATTTTCAAATGTCGCGGTCAATTCATAACTGTCTTCGATGTTATTGCCGACCAAACCACTCACACGCATCGCCAAGAAGAAAATAGCGATAGCAAAAAGAATGACAAAAAAACCGACGGCCAGTTCACTCGTACGTGATTTCATTAAATACCTCCGAACATGACCGCAGTCAACACGAAATCTGATCCTAAAACACACAACGAAGAATACACGACAGTACGTGTGGTCGACGTTGCAATACCTTCTGAAGTTGGGACACAGGCATAACCCTGATAGACCGCAATCCATGTACAAATTAATGCAAAAACAAAACTTTTGATGATGGTGCCATTAAAGACGTCTTTAAAGAATTGCACACTGTTCTCGATGCCACTCCAATAAGAGCCTTCATCTGCACCCAGAAAATCAACACCCACCAATTTACCACCCATGATGCCGACCGCAGCGAAAATCACCGACAACATTGGCAAGCTAAAAATACCAGCCCAAAGTCGAGGCGAGATCACTCGTTTTAAGGGATCGACCCCGATCATTTCCATACTCGACAACTGCTCAGTGGCTTTCATCAAACCAATTTCAGCCGTTAAAGCTGAACCTGCACGACCTGCAAAGAGTAAAGCCGCAACCACAGGTGCAAGTTCACGCAATAAAGTCAGTGCAACTGCGGTGCCGAGCATCGCTTCACTACCAAAGGTCGACAGAATGCTATACATCTGCAAACCCAGTACCGAGCCAATAAATAAGCCAGATACCACAATAATCAGTAATGAAAGCACACCAACACGGTACATCTGATAAATAAACAATTTCACGCCAAGTAAAGTCGGCATGGAAAAAAGAATCTGCAGCAACATAATGGTTGCTACGCCGATTCCTCGAACACGTTCAATGACGCGTCTACCTAATGCGGCAATAGCATTCATGAACGAACCTCATGATTTAAATAGGGCTGATGACTGAATTGATAATCGACTGGACCTTCTACCGAACCCGTCAAGAACTGCTTCACAAAAGGCGAAGCATGTGCTTTTAATTGCTCAGGTGTTCCCTCGCCCTGCACTTTCCCTTCAGCCACCACATAGATGTAATCTGCAATTGATAATGTTTCAGCCACATCATGCGAAACAATAATCGTGGTTAGATCTAAAGCTTCACGTAACGAACGAATCAAGCGAGTTAAAACCCCCATCACAATCGGGTCTTGCCCTGCAAAGGGTTCGTCATACATGATCAACTCAGGATCGAGTGCAATAGCTCGTGCCAAAGCCACACGACGATTCATACCACCTGAAAGTTCAGAGGGCATCATTTGTTCTGCACCACGTAAACCAACAGACTCTAATTTCAACGCAACAATTTCAGCGATCAAATGCTCTGGCAACTTGGTATGCGCACGAATTGGAAAGGCTACGTTTTCATACACCGACATATCGGTAAATAATGCGCCGCTCTGAAACAACATCCCCATACGCGCACGCGCAGCGAAGAGCTCCTGACGTGACATCTGTGCAATGTTTTGCCCATCAAGCAACACTTCTCCATTATCGGGAGTCAATTGACCACCAATTAAACGGAGTAAAGTCGTTTTACCTGTACCAGATGGACCCATAATTGCAGTGATCTGACCACGACGAATTTTTAAACTGACATTGTCATAAATGACGCGCTCTCCTCGCTTAAAACTCAGGTTTTTCACTTCGATCAGTGCCTGAGTCTGAGAAGACGTTTGATTATTCATAGCTGAGGATTTTCCTGCATTTTTTTCAGCATGCATACTATAAAGGATTGAAGTTTAAAATGTTACCATTGCATGAGCGCATATCCCTGCATTCCATCAGGTAAAGTGTTTTTTATTATTAATGCGATTTTATAGAGGATGATTTCAACCCAATAGAAGAATTTAGTTAAAATAATTGTATATATAGTAAACGATATTACACAATAAGAGTGTCAAACCGATATAAGGCATAATTACCTCGATCATTACTGTACGCATATTTGCCAACGCGTTTCCGTTCATATTAATTATCATTAAACACATAAAGTTTGATCAAGTATACATTTTTCTGATTAAAAAGCTAATTTAAATCCATAAAAAAAACCGGTGTTTCCACCGGTTTTTTCGATATTTCTTTCGAAATTCAATTAGTCATTGAATTTACGACGTGGACGGTCTTCACCGAAAGTGCGTTCGCCACGTGGTTTATCATCACCAAAACGTTTTGGACGGTCATCGCCGAAACGTTTTGGACGATCTTCACCAAATGAACGTTGAGGACGGTCACCGTTGAATTCACGACGTGGACGATCTTCACCAAATGAACGTTTTGGACGATCGCCATAACCTTCACGAGCTGGTTTGTAATCTACACGGTTACCACGGTTGTCATCGTTAGAACGACGGTCAAAACCACCTTCACGACGTGGACGATCGCTGTTAAATTCGCGACGTGGACGATCTTCAAAACCGCCTTCACGACGTGGACGATCGTTGTTGTATTCGCGACGTGGACGATCTTCGAAACCGCCTTCACGACGTGGACGATCGTTGTTAAATTCGCGACGTGGACGATCTTCGAAACCGCCTTCACGACGTGGACGATCATTGTTGTATTCGCGACGTGGACGATCTTCGCCACCGAATGAACGACGTTCGCCATCACGGTTGCCTTCACGACGTTTGAAGTTTGATTCACCTTCAAAACGACGACCGCCACCGAAACCACCACGACCACCGCGACCGCCATCACGACGACCACGACCGCCATCACGGCTACCACGTGCAGGAGGTGGAGATGGCTCAAGACCTTCAATTTCAGATACATTTAAACGTGCATCTAAGAAGTCTTCTAAAGCACGGATTTTACCGCGTTCACGGTAAGTCGCTAAAGTAATCGCGTTACCAGTACGACCCGCACGACCTGTACGACCGATACGGTGTACATAGTCTTCGTTCTTCATTGGAAGACCGAAGTTAATTACGTGAGAAATAGTTGGTACGTCTAGACCACGTGCAGCAACGTCAGTCGCAACTAAGATTTTTGCACGACCTTCACGAATGCTACGTAAACGACGGTTACGTACAGTTTGTGGCATTGCACCGTGAAGAGCGACAACTGAGTGACCTGCTTCTGCAAGTTCTTCAGCCAACATATCTGTATCTTCTTGAGTAGATGCGAATACAACTGCTTGATCTACAGACTCATCAGATAACCAGTGAGTCAAAAGTTTTTTCTTGTGTTCGAAACCGTCAGTCCAGTGAAGAGTCTGAGTAATGTCAGTATTTGTAGAATGACCAGTTTCAATCGCAATACGCTGTGGATCATTCATCATGCGTTCTGCAAGTGTAATGATACGCGGCGCAAATGTTGCAGAGAACATTAATGTTTGTTTACGGTTAGCAGCCAAGTCGCTGATCGCTTCTAGGTCTTCAGAGAAACCTAAGTCAAGCATACGGTCAGCTTCGTCAACGATTAACGCATCAACGTTATCTAATTTAATTTGACGACGGTTAACCAAGTCAAGTAAACGACCTGGAGTCGCTACGACAACTTGTGCACCTTTAAGCTGTTGGATTTGTTTACCGAAAGGCATACCACCCATAATTGCAGCAATACGAACACCTTTCATGTGACGTACTAAAGCAATTGCGTCTTGGCTAACCTGTTGAGCCAATTCACGTGTAGGGCAAAGTACAAGAATAGACGGTGCAGTTACCGCTTTCATGCGCTCTTTGAAAGACATCAATGTGTCTTGACCAGCCAAAGCATTCACAGTTGGGAGTAAGAATGCAGCAGTTTTACCAGAACCAGTTTGGCTTGATACAAGAAGGTCTTTACCTTCTAATGCAGCTGGAATTGATTGTTCTTGCACTGGAGTCGGTGTAGTAAAACCTAGACCTTGTAATGCTAGTTGTAACGACTCATGTAAAGGAAAATCAGCAAAAGTTTTGCTCATAGAGTATTTCACCCCAAAAATGGGTGCTCCATTAAAAATATAAATTCAGATGGACATCGGCAAAAAGCGGCACAGCAAAAGACGCTGAAAATATAGAATCAGCGGCGATCCGAGAACGACGATGCGTATAACGCACACATGATTACAGCCGCAACCTGAAGGAATCGCTTAGCGATTGGGTGGGGCGCGAAATATCGTCCTCTCTTTGGACCGGAACGCGCATACACAATGATAGAAGAGAATGTTCAGGTAATGAACGAAATTTAGTGCGTGCGGGGATTATAGCAGAAAGTTTTTAAATGTCACCTGTTTTAGTCAACTTCAGAATATTTTTTGTAAGAAGCTTTAAATTATAGGTGTTTAAGCTATTATTTTTGACCGATTAGACAAAAATAAAGCCCTCATAAAGAGGGCTTTATTTCATTATTCTGTCAATAAACTCGAACTAAGCGTTCTATTATTTAGCAGCTTCACCCCAAGCTGGAACAACAGCTTGCATAAGTGGTTTAAGCATTTTCATAGAACATGCAAGTACTTGACCATTGTCCATTGAGTCGTTACCACCACGAGCATCAACCACAGTACCACCCGCTTCTTTCACAATAAGTTCGCCTGCAGCGATGTCCCATGGTTTCAAACCAAGTTCGAAATAACCATCGAAACGACCGGCAGCAACATATGCTAGATCAAGAGCAGCAGAACCTGAACGACGGTATTGAGCACCGGCTTCAGTCACATTTAACAATGAGTTGAAATGGTTTTTCGCATAAGAAACCACTTCGCCATTACGAATTTTACGATACGCATGACCCACTGAAAGGAACGTGTTTTCTAGGCTGTCTTTTACATTTACACGAATACGGCGTTGGTTCATCATCGCACCGCGACCACGGCTTGCAGAGAACAACTCATCTTTCACAGGGTCATAAATAACACCGTGTTGAGTTACACCTTTATGTTGAACTGCAATAGAGATACAGAAATGTGGAACACCATTGACAAAGTTTAATGTGCCATCAAGTGGGTCGATGATCCAACACCAATCAGCGTCGTGACCTTTGCCTTCTTGAAGACCAAACTCTTCGCCTAGGAAACTGTGATTTTTATAGCTTTTACGTAGGGTATCGATAGTCAATTGTTCCAAATAACGGTCTACACGCGTTACTGGACCATCAATTCCTTTTTCTTCGACTTGTAGATCGAGTTTATGACGATTTTGATGCGCTTTTAAAAGCTCTTGACCAACTAATTGAGCCGCACGCGCAGCCATAACCACCATAGGTTCCATTGAACACCCACTACAAATTTGAAGATACTGATAAAGAATAATGCATAAAAGCCCTTATATCTTATCAAATATAAGGGCTTTTAGGGAAAAAATGTTTCTAAAAATTAGAAATTCAACAAACCACTGTTTGCTTATGTTTTAGCCAGCTCTGTGTCACTGAAGCGCCAATGCCTTCAGCATCCAGTCCAGCCTGATGCAACATTTGAGCATGTGTTGCTTGATGCATGAACTCGTCAGCTAAACCTAAATTCAGCACCGGCTTAACCACGCCTGCTTGGGCTAAATATTCATTCACTGCACTGCCCGCACCCGCCATGACTGCATGCTCTTCAACTGTCACAAACAGTTGCGTACTTGCTGCGATTTGATCGATCAACTGTGTATCTAATGGCTTCACGAAGCGCATATTAATCACACGTACAGCCACATCTAGCTTTGTCGCTAAAGCCTGTCCTGCCTCTAGTGCCGCTTGAACACGACTACCGAAAGCCAGAATAGAAATGGTGTCATCTTGCTGATCATTGAAGTTTGCAACAATTTCACCACGGCCAATTTCAAGCTCAATCATCTCTTGCTGAATCTCAACACCCAGTCCATTACCACGTGGGTAACGTACCGCCGCTGGGCCTTTATACAAATAAGCCGTATGCAACATTTGACGACATTCATTTTCGTCTTTCGGCGCCATGATCACCATGTTTGGCACGGTACGCATAAAGGCATAATCATATGCACCGGCATGCGTTGGGCCATCTTCACCAACCAAACCTGCACGGTCGATACCAAATGTCACATCAAGATTTTGCAAAGCGACGTCATGAATCAGCTGGTCATAACCACGTTGTAAGAAGGTTGAATAGATTGCAACAACCGGTTTTACCCCTTCACAGGCCATACCCGCAGCCAAAGTCACCGCATGTTGTTCTGCAATGGCAACATCAAAGAAACGCTCAGGGAACTGCTTGGCAAATTGCACCATGCCTGAGCCTTCACACATCGCAGGAGTAATCGCCAATAAACGATCATCCTGTGCAGCTTCATCACATAACCACTGACCAAAAACATCTGAATATTTCGGTGCAGTTGCCACTGCAGCAGGTGCATTCACTTTACTGATGGCATGGTATTTGATTTGATCTGCTTCGGCAGGTGCAAAGCCTTTACCTTTTTTGGTATAGACATGCACTAAACGTGGGCCTCTGCGTTTTTTTAAGGCTTCAAACACATGTGTCAATTGTTCAACATCGTGCCCATCAAAAGGACCAAAGTAGTCAAAGCCAATGGCTTTAAATAGGTTGTCTGCAGCATCGGTCGCAGCACAATGTAGGCGTGAGTTATACGCCCATTCAGGATGAGGTTGAATATAGGCTTCGCCATTTTCAGAAATATTCACCGATTGACCACTTTCCCAAATCGCAGCCAAATGCTTAGCAAAACCACCAGTACTGCATGAGATCGACATATCGTTGTCGTTCAATACCACCATGAGGTCAGCATTGTGTGCCACCGCATCGTTCATGGCTTCAAAAGCCATGCCCGCTGTCATCGCGCCATCACCCACGATTGCAACCACATGACAGGGATCTTGCTTGAAGCGACGTGCCAATGACATCCCAAGACCAGCAGAAATCGCGGTTGATGAATGGCCTACACCAAAGGTGTCAAATTCAGATTCTTCACGGGCAGGAAACGCAGCCAAACCATCTTTGGCACGAATCGTCACTAATTGTTCACGACGACCAGTTAAGGCTTTATGCGGATAGGCTTGATGACCCACATCCCAAATCAGACGATCACGTGGCGTATCAAAACAGTAATGCAATGCCACGGTTAATTCGATCACCCCAAGATTGGCACCAAAATGCCCACCACTTTGTCCGGCCGCATACAAAATAAATTGACGTAACTCATCCGCCACTTGCTCTAATTGGCTGCGCTCGAGTAAACGAAGTTGTTGAGGATGGTTAATCGTATCCAGCAACGGTGTTACAGGGCGTTGAAATGGTATTTCTTTATACAGCATAATGTGGCAAAGCCTTCTAAAGCCTGGCAAATTCCTAAGCTCGGTCTAAATGGGTAACTCGATCATATCGTCGAATTGTATCACCTTACAATCAGCCAAACTTGTAGCGATGTAATTTTTAGCAATGATCTCGTTGGGGAGATTTTGAATGAGTCAGATTATCCTGAATAATCTTCCTATTTATCAACTATTATCGTTCGCTTTATACAAAAAAGAAAATGTTCTGCATAAATTCGTCGTTGCAATTCTACCAATGTCCAAGCATTACGCTATACTTTAGCCAATTTATAATCGAATAAACGGGTTAAGCAGTGCCTATAGAATTTGTCGCAACGTCAAGATTACCGACCGCTTTTGGTGAATTCAATATTACGGTTTTTCAGGATCCTGAAACCGGTGAAGAACACGTCGCACTCTCTAAAGGACTAGAACAAGCTCCCACTGAACCTGTTTTAGTTCGTATCCACTCCGAATGCCTCACCGGTGATGCCTTCGCTTCACTCAAATGTGACTGCGGCCCACAGCTTCAAGCGACCCAAAAATTAATTAATGAAGCAGGTCAAGGGGTGATTTTATATTTACGCCAAGAAGGTCGTGGTATTGGCTTGACCAATAAAATCCGTGCTTATGCCCTACAAGACCAAGGCCATGACACAGTGGATGCCAATTTATTATTGGATCTTCCTGCCGATGCACGTCGTTATGATATGTGCCCTATCATGTTGAATCATCTCAACATTACGGCTGTGCGTCTCATTACCAATAACCCATTAAAAATTGAAGCGCTCCAAGAGCAAGGGGTGAATGTCGTTGATCGTGTTCCGCTGACTGTGGGTTTAAATCCATTCAACGAACAATATTTAAAAACCAAACATGATCGTATGTCGCATATGTATCAAAAGGACGATTTTTAAAAATCCTTTAAATTCTCCATAAATTAATCCCTCCAAACCTCCCTTTACAAAAGGGAGGCTTCCCCACTGCTGTCCCATAGTTTGCTTTAAATAAAAAAACCTGAGTCCTAACAGTTAAAATATGAGTGCAAACAAACACTTTAACGACCAGGATTCAGGTTTTGTCACATCAGAATACCGTATTTCATGA
>NZ_VOYA01000023.1:0-45065 GCF_013420465.1 Acinetobacter sp. YH01005
AATAATTCAAGTGAATTTGTTTGAAAGAAGAACTTTAAAAGCTTTATTTTCACCCGATAAAATACCCATAAAACAAGAGGAAGCTCAAATGAGCTTCCTCTTGTGAAAAATTGTGGGACAGCAGTGAGCATGACGCTCCCTTTTTATTGAGTTTATTCAGCTTCCGTTGGGACGAGCATCAGCACAGATTCATTTAATAGCATGGCAATATCTTCTAAGATATCAGCATCATATAAAGATTCGTCTAGCGCTAGACTTTGGCCATCGGCAATGGTTTTTAAATGCACTGCAAATTCGTCTGAGATACAGATTCCTTCGCCATTTGCCCAAAACAAAATATCACCGTCTTGCTCTGTATATAGTAAGCGTGAAGCCGGTTCTAACATGAGTTGATAGCCTTGATCTAAGGCCTCTTCAAGATCACCAGTGCCGATTTCTTCGGCTTCAGGAATATTGTCAGGATATTTAGGTTCTGACATTAAGCTCATGATTGCATCTTCAAGTACGGTTGAATTTTGCAATTGTTCAAATAACTTTTCTTTTAAATACTCAAGTTCATTTTCAGTCACTTGGCCAATCGCACTGATTTGGTCACGTAAAATGTCAGTTAATGGATTTTTAAGTAGAGGATTGTCTGTGAATTTGTCTGTCACTCGATCCATCATTTCAGTGACATTTGGCATGCGGAAGCCAAATGAATAGGTCAGACATTCATCTTCAGCTACGCCATAGTGTGATAGGCCTGGTGGCACATAAAGTAAGTCGCCGGGAGCAAGCACTTCATCAAAATGTACGTCCATTTCTGGTAGTAAGCGAAGTGGTTGACCTTCTACAAATGCAGTATCTGCATCACACATCTGACCCAATTGCCAACGGCGATGACCATAGCCTTGTACGAGGAAGACATCGTAAAAATCAAAATGTTGTCCGACAGAGCCGCCTTTTTGTGCATACGACACCATGATGTCATCACGACGCCATTGCGGAATAAATGAAAACTGCTTCCAAAGCTCGGCTAGATCAAAAGAATAATGATCGACAGCTTGAACCAATAAAGTCCACAGTTTTGGCATTTTTTGAAAATCGGCTTTAAGTAGTGGAGAAGATTTTACTGTCCATTGGTTAGGATCACGATCTTTTTGTTTGATGAGACGTGCAGTGACGTTATCTTCTAAAGCCAATTCAAGAATGTCTTTGGGTTCTAGTATATGGGCAATTTCAGGGAGTGCATTACGAACCAATAATGGTTTTTTCTGCCAATATTCGGCAAGGAATTGTTCAGCGCTGATACCGCCGAGGATGTCAAGAGAATGAGCCATAGCTAAATACATACAATTTCAATGGATATATTGTCCCTTGAGATTCCAGTTTTTAGCAAGGCTCTATTTCATTAAATTATTTCGATTAGCTTGAGACTATTTTAAAGGATTGTCTTTGAGATATTGCATGACTAATTTTTCAACTTCCAAATCATAGCTATTGGCAGCAGCCGTAGTCGCTGAAAATTTCATGAATTGCTCAAAATGTGCATTGGTATCAATTTTAGTATTTTCTTTATCAGACATTAATTTGAAATGATTCGGCATGACTTTTGCCATCATTTCAACATTTTCGGTTTGTAGTTTTAGAAGTTTTTTCACTTCAACTGTTTGTGGTTGAATGCTTTCAAATTTTTGTTTGCCTAGAGCAACTAGTTTATTGATTTGTTGCTCTGGCGTGTTACTACCACCGGTTTTGGTTTTAGTGCCCAGTTGTTGAATGATTTGCTCCTGCATCGCAGCGCCTTGTTGTTCTAGTTCAGCATAGATGAATTTATATTGAACCCACTCATTGACTAAGTTTTTGTTGTATTGCTGAGAGTTGGTCACAGTTTGATTCACTGTATTGGTATGACCGTTTGTCGAACAAAATAGAAGGCTAATGCTAATGAGGCTAGATGAAATTAAATTAAACGTTTTCATGTTTTCAGTTCTTGGTTGTAATAAATAAGTAAGTGACTTTTTAATCATTAGCCCATAAAGAGCTAATGATGTGTTTATTATGCTGTAACAAATAAAGATTTTAAAATTATGGGACTAAGATCTTAAGCTCACGCAAAATATTGCAGAGTTTAATCATCGGCATACCCATGAGTGTAGTTTGGTCTTGCCCGATCATTTCTTCAAATAAGCTAATCCCTAAACTTTCACATTTAAAACTGCCAGCGCAGTGTAACGGTTGTTCAACCTGAACATAACGTTCAATTTCAGGCAAGCTAAGTTTGCGAAACTTCACTTTATAGTGCTCGACAAGGGTTTGTTCAAAACCTGTCGATTTTTGTTGGACACTGAGTGCCGTACTGAAATAAACGATTTTGTCAGAATTGGCTTGAAGCTGCTTAATGGCTTTTTCATCGCAAAGCGGTTTACCGATAAAAATATCTGGTGCGCCTTCGCGCCATGCGACTTGGTCAGAACCAATCACAATCGCGTCTGGGTGTTGGTTTGCAATTGCTGAAGCTTTTTCAAATGCCAGTCGCTTTGCTAACTCATCAGCGTGGTTCTCACCACGAGGTGTTTCGTCTATATCTGGTACGATTGAGAGGTAATCAATCCGTAAACGGTCCATTAGGTCTTTACGGGTTTGGCTGCTAGAAGCCAAAATGATTTTGGAAGTACTCATTACACTGCATATTCCATAAGTACATCAAGCGGTACATAAGACAGCACCGCTTGGTGACACGCTTGTATTTTAATAGGTGGGGCAAATCCTTCTTGATACGCTTCCACCCAGCGAGTCACACAGATACACCAGAAGTCACCAGGTTGTAGTCCTGGAAAACCAACTTCGGGTAAGGGTGTGATTAGGTCATTGCCAACTTTTTGGGAAAAGTTTAAAAATTCAGATGTCATTTGTGCACACATCGTATGCTGACCAAGGTCTGTTGTTGCTGTATGGCAAAAGCCATTTCTAAAATATCCGGTAATCGGATCAAAACAACAGCTTGCCAAGGGTTCGCCTAAAACATTTAAACGATTAATATTTGGGTCTGGATGAATCGACATAAGCGCTGAATCTTTATAAGGCTTTTCGCTATCATAACAAAACTTTGGCTCGACATAGCTTTTCTGCAAAAGAAGCTAACGTTTTTCTGCATAATCATTTAAAATCGTCGCGTTTTGATATCAATAAAAGAGAGTAATGCATGAACTTTCAGCGTATGACTGACCTAGATTTGGCGGGTAAACGTGTTCTGATCCGTGAAGATCTTAACGTACCAGTTAAAAATGGCGTGATTACAAGCGATGCGCGTTTACGTGCGGCGTTGCCAACAATTAAAGCAGCTTTAGAAAAAGGTGCTGCTGTAATGGTGTATTCACACTTAGGTCGTCCTGTTGAAGGTGAGCCTAAAGCAGAACAGTCTCTAGCACCTGTAGCCGCTTATTTAACAGAAGCTTTGGGTCAAGATGTTCAATTGATCACTGACTATTTGGATGGTGTTGACGTTGTGCCAGGTCAAGTGGTTTTACTTGAAAACTGCCGTTTCAATGTAGGTGAAAAGAAAAACAATCCTGAATTATCTGCTAAATATGCAGCACTTTGTGATGTTTACGTTATGGATGCATTTGGTACGGCTCACCGCGCAGAAGCATCGACTGAAGGCGTAGCACGTTGTGCAAAAGTGGCTGCTGCAGGTCCTTTACTTGCTGCTGAGCTTGATGCACTAGGCCGTGCACTTAAAACTCCTGCAAAACCAATGGTTGCGATTGTTGCAGGCTCAAAAGTTTCTACTAAATTAGATGTATTAACTTCACTATCTGACATCTGTGATCAATTGATCGTGGGTGGTGGTATTGCTAATACATTCTTAGCTGCTGCAGGCTTCAATGTTGGTAAATCACTTTGTGAAAATGACTTGATCGACACAGCAAAAGCCATTGCAGCAAAAGTATCTGTACCACTTCCAACAGATGTGGTTGTTGCTGATGCTGCTGAAATTGATTTTGCAGACTTCCTCGGTTCATTAGCTGCTGCAAAAGCTGTTGTGAAAAAAGTTGAAGATGTAACAGACAACGATATGATTTTGGATGTAGGTCCTGAAACTGCAAAAGCATTTGCTGAGATTTTGAAAACTTCAAAAACTATTCTATGGAATGGTCCAGTAGGTGTGTTTGAAGTTGATCAATTCGGCGAAGGCACTAAAGCATTGTCTTTAGCGATTGCTGAATCTGAAGGCTTCTCGATCGCGGGTGGTGGTGATACGCTTGCTGCAATTGATAAATATGAAGTTGCAGACAAAATTGGTTACATCTCGACTGGTGGTGGTGCTTTCCTTGAATTCGTTGAAGGTAAAACTCTTCCTGCTGTAGCGGCGCTTCTTGACCGTGCTTAATTTAGTATTATCAATAAGATAATACAGTATTAAAAAAGGTTGGCTTCGGTCAGCCTTTTTTTATCGCCCATTCATTTTGTCGTCATCAAAGTGCAATATTTCTGCAATAAAATTCATCGCAACACCTAATTCGCAGTAGTAGGAAACAACGATGAACTTAAAACTTGCACTTGCTGTACTTTTAATCGCACCATTAACTTTGACAGCTTGTGCTAAAAAAGAGTCTGCACCAACGGAATCAGAAGCATCTGCTGTTGCCGTAGATAATGCTCAAACAACGCCAGAACAACAAAAAGCCATTGATGAACTTGATAAGCCAGTATTGGATGAAAAGAACCAAGATGTTCCTGCTGAAATTGCAAATGCACCTGCAGACGAAGCAACAGCTGACGCTGAAACAGCCGCTTCAGCAGCAGCAGCTCACTAAGATTGTTGTCTTTATTTAAAAAGTCCCTGCAAATGCAGGGATTTTTTTTTAAATAGTGTTATTTGTTGCTGAATTGAAATGATTGAGCATGTAGAATATGCGGCATTACCTGGGAGGATATTATGGCTCTTATTTCATTGCGCCAGCTCTTGGATCACGCCGGCGAACATGCTTACGGCGTACCAGCATTCAACGTAAACAACTTAGAACAAATGCGTGCAATTATGCTTGCAGCAGATGCAACAAATTCACCTGTAATTGTACAAGCATCTGCGGGTGCGCGTAAGTATGCAGGCGCTCCGTTCTTGCGTCATTTGATTTTGGCAGCAATCGAAGAATGGCCACATATTCCTGTGGTTATGCACCAAGACCATGGTACTAGCCCTGACGTATGTCAACGTTCTATTCAACTTGGCTTCTCATCAGTGATGATGGACGGTTCATTAGGTGAAGACGGTAAAACACCAACTTCATACGAATACAACGTAGACGTAACTCGTCGTACTGTTCAAATGGCACATGCGTGTGGCGTTTCAGTAGAAGGCGAAATCGGTTGTTTAGGTAGCCTTGAAACTGGTATGGCTGGTGAAGAAGATGGTGTAGGCGCTGAAGGCGTACTTGACCATTCTCAGCTTTTAACTTCAGTTGAAGAAGCGCGTTCATTTGTAGCCGATACTAATGTTGACGCACTTGCAATTGCGGTGGGTACTTCACACGGTGCGTACAAATTTACTCGTCCACCTACAGGTGACATCTTAGCGATTGACCGTATTAAAGAAATTCACGCTGCGTTACCAAATACGCATCTTGTAATGCACGGTTCAAGCTCTGTGCCACAAGAATGGTTGGCTGTAATTAATGAATTCGGTGGTAACATCGGCGAAACTTACGGTGTTCCAGTAGACCAACTTGTAGACGCAATCAAACACGGTGTTCGTAAAATTAACATCGATACTGACTTACGTCTTGCTTCTACAGGTGCTATGCGCCGTATGATGGCTGAAAAACCAGCTGAATTTGACCCACGTAAATTCTTCTCTGCAACTGTTGATGCAATGAAACAAATTTGTATCGATCGTTATGAAGCATTTGGTACAGCGGGTAATGCTGACAAGATTCGTCCAATTTCTTTAGAGAAAATGGTGAGTCACTATAAATAATTTGTCTTGAGATAGATTATTTTTGAAGAAAAGCCCACAATTAAGTGGGCTTTTCTTTGATTTGAACTTAGAAAAATTGCTTTAAATACAACTCAAGAATAAGAGCGTGTCATGGAATTGATCTTTGCTGCCGCGATTTGCAGTGTTCTCGTTTCAGTAATTCTAAAACTCTGTCGTGATCGGGGTTTTAACCCTGCACAAATGATCACATGGAATTATGCATCTGCGAGTATTTTATGTTTTCTATGGTTTAAGCCGGATCTAGCCCATATTTCGATTAATAAAACGCCGTGGGTTTTAATTGCGGCTTTGGGTGTATTACTGCCGACGATTTTTTATTGCTTAGCACGCTCACTGCAAACAGCGGGTATTTTAAAAACCGAATTGGCTCAGCGTTTATCTGTTGTGCTTTCTCTTAGCGCAGCCTATTTTATTTTCAGTGAATATTTTAATGCTATTAAGCTCATTGGTATTGCACTTGGTGTACTTGCGGTATTGCTGATTTTATTTTCACAGCGCAAGGGAAGCATTGATGGAAAGCAGGGGATTTTATTTTTATTAAGCGTTTGGGCAGGCTATGCACTGATTGATGTGTTATTAAAATTTGCCTCAGGTTTGGGCATGCAGTTTGCAGTGACTTTAAATCTGGTGTTTATTTGTGCATTTTTACTTTCGAGTATTTATAACATCGTACAGCACGGCAGTTTGGGGCAGACCAAAAATATCCTCGCTGGATTGGGCTTAGGTCTCTTAAACTTTGCCAATATTGCACTGTATGTGAAAGCCCACATGTTGCTTAAAGACACACCTGCAATCGTCTTTGCTGGCATGAATATTTTGGTTGTAGTTTTAGGTGTGGTTGCGGGCCTCATCATCTTTAAAGAAAAATTGAGAGTCGCAACCGTATTTGGTTTGATTGCAGGGATCATGAGTGTGGTTTGCTTAGCATATGCCATGTCTGTCTAAGATAAGTTTTAGCAAAAACGATCGGGTGTTGTAGCAAATCATCCCACTCAGCCACGCCCATGAGCAGTCCTTGATCTCGACAGGTTGGACACTCAGGGCAGTGATGATCAGTATATTGATAAGTATGCAGATACATTTGATGGCAATGACCGCATTCAAACTTCATCGGCATTTGTAGTAAATATGACATGTCCCACCTCTGCTTGATTTGTTATTTTGATTCAAATTATTCAGCAAAGTTCAGACCAATTTATAAATTTTCTATTTTCACATTGTTGCTAAATATGTCGTTATAAAAAAGCCCTCGATTTGAGGGCTTTTGGTTTTAGATGCTTAGTTAACGCGTAAGTTGTTGAAACCGTTGTAAGGTATTTTCAAAATAACATTTACCCACAGCAACAGGGTGCTTCAGAAAATCTTGAGTTTCAATGGTGCCTTGTAATTGACCCGGTTGTTTACAATTTGGGCAGTTTGGATAGCTATGGAGCATATCGCCCGCATATTTTTGTAAATAAACCGTATTGCACGCTTCGCAATGAAATTTCATGGGTAGTTTTATAGCTGTAGGCATAGGGAGAGACCTGAGTATATTTTGAGCAGAATATACGCGATAATTGTTTAAATAATAAGTCCCGAAATGACAAAAAAGAGGCAAAATTGCCCCTTTCGTCGGTTTTATTGAAAGCTTAAAGATGTGTAAAAATTTCTTCAGCATTCAGACGTGATTTAGGTAATTTCGCATTGAAATCATTTTCGCTACGATAGCCTAAAGTCATCAGTACAGAAGGAATCAAGTTTTGTTCAACTAAGCCCAATTCTTCAGAGATGATCGCTTCGTCAAACCCACCAATCGGTGTTGCATCCACACCTTCAATGCCTGCTGCCAAAAGCATTTGACCTAAAGCAATAAATGTTTGGTTTTCAGCCCAACGTTGAATATCACCTTTTTCATTACGATAATAATCGACATAACCTGTACGGCTGTCTTTTTGACCTTGTTTGGCTTTGTCATCTTTAAAGCGACCACTACGATCATCCTGATTTAAAAGATTATCTAAATGCTCTGCAGTGATGTCTGCTTTAGTACAGAATAAAATCGTATGTGATGAATCTAAAACTTTTGGGGCATTGTAGGCATATTTTCCTACTAAGGCTTTGGCAATGCGTTGTTTGGCTGCATCATGATCTGCAATAAAAAAATGCCAAGGCTGAATATTAATGGAAGATGGTGTTAAACGGAGTATTTGTAATAAACGCTCAAATTGTTCCTGTGGAATTTTTTTAGCAGGATTATATGCTTTCGTGGTATAGCGTTGTTTTGATACGTTTAACAGATCCATCGAATATCTCCAGATATAGTTTGCTGTAGTTTAGCGGATAAATGGCCAAATGGTCTAAGGAGAAAATTTTCCAAAGATAGATCTTAGTCGTATATGCTGTACTCATTGGCTAAAAATTAACAGATTTAAGCTGTATGAAGTGCGAATTAGAGTTATATAAAATCATAAGATAGATAAATGCTATTGGTAGTTTTTGCCAAAAGGCGTTTAATCAATTGTAGTTAATCATAGTTTAAGCATGAGACAGCAGCGATGGATTACACCAATCATTTCAAGAAAAAATTAAAAACCGAACAGCAGATTGGTTTATGGGTCGGATTAGCCGATGCTTATGGGACTGAAATAGCTGCAAACGCAGGTTATGACTGGTTGCTAATTGATGGCGAGCATGCACCAAGTGACTTACGGACGACATTGTCGCAATTGCAAAGTATTGCAGCATATCCTTCGCAAGCCGTAGTTCGACCTCCAATTGGTAGTGTGCAACTGATTAAACAATTGTTGGATATCGGTGCGCAAACCTTGCTGATTCCTATGGTTGAAACTGTTGAACAAGCTCAACTTATGGTTAAGGCAGTACGTTATCCACCTGAAGGTATTCGTGGAGTAGGTGCAGCATTAGCACGTGCAACACGTTGGAACAGTATTCCTGACTACTATGCAACTGCACATGAAAATATCTGTTTACTGATTCAGATTGAGTCGGTTGAGGGGATTAAAAACTTAGATGAAATACTGAAAATTGATGGCATCGATGGGGTATTTATTGGTGCGGTGGATTTGTCGGCGACGATGGGTTATCAGGGGAATTCGAACCATCCTGAAGTACAAAAAACCGTGATTGATGCAATTCAGCGTATACGTAAGGCGGGTAAAGCCGCAGGTATTTTGTCGACACAACATGATGTGACTCAGAAATATATCGAGTTAGGCACAGAATTTGTTGCCGTGGGTGTCGATACCAGTGTGCTCATGAATTCGTTACGAGAGCTTTTATCGAAGTATAAAACCGATACCCAAGTAATGAAAACAGAAGGTGGTTACTAAGCGGTACAGCCTTGGTTATATTATTTACTGTGTGGGTAATTAATTTACTCGTTGGTTAAAAAAATTAATTCAATAATTTTAGCAAAAGTAGTGGCTTAGAGTATATATAAGTCCTACTTTTGCTAATCAAAGCGCAATATTGTATACTTCTGCTTAACTCGAAGCGGGTAATGTTCCTGCTTATCTTTTTTTATTTAGCTGATTGTGATTTATCTGTATTCAAGCTTCTGACTTGAATCTTATCTTTGTAACTACAGAATTATTATTCCAAACCCGATTGATTAATCTCTTTGTTCTGTCACAAAAAGCTCACATGTTGAGTAAATCTTTTGAATATTTTAAATACTTGGCAAACTGCCAAAGCCGTAAATGGCGACGAAATTAATGTAAAACTGGTGCCTTTGAAACGTCAACAAAATACCAATGCTGGTTTAATTTGGGTTGATGTTGGGCAAATGATTGAATTAGAAACAGGCGAAACCTTTAACCTGAATCTAGATGGCAAAAGCTTCTATACTGGCCCAAACCAGCTATATCGCCTAGCCTAAAAGCAAAAAACAGCAGATCATCTGCTGTTTTTTTGTGCTTAATTAAAAGTCTACGTTTGCATGGTCTGGATACGTATATTAATCAAATATGATGGTAAGTTTTTCTAAAGGCTCACGATTAGAAAGCTATGGGCTAGTAAGACCAAATTTTTAATTTTAAATCGCTTACAGATGGGTTTTCACCAATCTCTAATATTTGAGCTTGCTCTGCACGCCAATCCCCTAAAACGATACGCGGTTTGCCATGCACATCATGTATTTGGGGGCGGTGGGTATGTCCATGAATCAGTAGATCGGCATGCTCTAAAGCTTTTTCTACAGCTTCGGCATTTACATCCATGATTTCATAAGATTTAACTTGCTTGGTTTCTGTACTTTTTTTGCGGAAGCCATTGGCGATTTTTTGTCGAATGCTAAGCGGTAAGCTCTTTAAGAAACCTAAAAGCAAAGGATTACGAATCACTTTACGAAACTTTTGGTAAGACACATCATCGGTGCAAAGTAAATCGCCATGTTCGAGGCGAATTTTATAGTTGCTAATGTGGAGATAATCAACGTCTTGTAATAATTGACCGTGAAATTTATCTAAAAACTTTTGACCCAATGCAAAGTCACGATTACCTACTTGGAAATAAATTTGATTTCCCAAAGCAGTAAAATCTTTAAGCGCTGCAATGATTTCGTCTAACCATGGGGCAGTAAAGTCATCACCAATCCAAGCATTAAACCAATCACCTAAAATATACAGCTGGGTATTTTGAGTTTTGTATTGTTCTAACAAAGCTAAAAACCCCCGAACGAGTCGAGGGTGTTCAGGTGACAAATGTAAATCAGCGATAAACAGATAGGTCACGAATCTTTTCCTTTGAATCTCCCTAAATCCCTCTTTAAAAAAGAGGGACTTTTCCTCCCTTTTATAAAGGGAGGTTAGGAGGGATTCTTATTCAGAAATGATTTTAGCTGATTCAATTACAACGTTCTCTAGAGGAACGTCTGCGTGGTAGCCACGGTTACCAGTGCGAACGCTTTTGATTGCGTCAACAACGTCAAGACCTTCAACTACTTTACCAAATACTGCATAGCCCCAACCTTGCGCTGTTTTACCAGTGTGGTTAAGGAAGGAGTTGTTTTTCACGTTAATGAAGAATTGAGCTGAAGCAGAGTGAGGTGCTTGAGTACGTGCCATAGCGATCGTACCAACATCATTGCTTAAACCGTTGTCAGCTTCGTTTTCAATAGAATCACGAGTTGTTTTTTCTTTGAAGTTTTCATCCATGCCGCCGCCTTGGATCATGAAACCATCAATAACACGGTGGAAAATCACGCCGTCATAGAAACCATCGCGAACATACTGTAAGAAGTTTTCAGCAGTTTTAGGTGCTTTTTCAGTGTTAAGCTCAAGAACAATACGACCTTTATTGGTGTTTAATTCGACTTGAGGAAAACTCATTGTGTAATCTCCTGTACATGGACATGAAAGCCATGGGTTTTTTGGTTGTGAGAAGCATAAGCAAACTGTAAACTACAAGGCAAGTAAAAACGTTACTTTCTTTGTTAAAAATAAAGAAAAGCGTTTTAATTATCCTAATTTTATCTTTATAGAAGTGATTTTATTACCATGAAGCCAAACGATGTTGTTTCATCCCTGCCTAACAATCCGACAACCAAGAACAATGCCCCTGTCGAAGCTGCGCAGCAGGAACAACAGCCAGGCTTAGATTTTGTACGTCAAGTCATTACAGATGATTTATCTGCAGGTCGTACTGAACAAGTTGTAACACGTTTTCCACCAGAGCCAAATGGCTACCTACATATTGGTCATGTAAAAGCTATTTGCCTAAACTTTGGTATTGCTCAAGAATTCGCAGGTCTATGTAACCTCCGTTTTGATGATACAAACCCGGATGCCGAAGAGCAAGAGTATGTAGACGGTATTGCCAATGACGTGAAATGGCTAGGTTTTGAGTGGAACGGCGAGCCACGTTATGCATCAAGCTATTTTGATCAGCTTTACACTTGGGCAGTGCAATTGATTGAACAAGGTGATGCTTATGTGGATTTGCAGAGCCCTGAAGAAATCAAACTGAACCGTGGTAATTTTGTGGAGCCGGGTAAAAATTCGCCGCAACGTGATGCTAGCGTAGAAGAAAACTTAGCGCGTTTTGAACAAATGCGTAATGGTGAGTTGGGAGAAGGTCAGGCAGTACTACGTGCCAAAATTGACATGACTTCACCTAACATCCATATGCGTGATCCTATTTTGTATCGTATTTTGCATTCTGAACATCACCAAACTGGTGATAAATGGAAAATGTACCCAATGTACGACTATGCGCATCCATTATCAGATGCCATTGAAGGGGTTACGCATTCACTGTGTACACTAGAGTTTGTTGATCATCGTCCATTCTATGACTGGGTTGTCGAGAAAGTTAAATCACCATCTGTACCGCGTCAGTACGAATCAAGCCGCCTAAATGTAGATTACACCATTACCTCTAAACGTAAATTACGTAAATTGGTTGAAGGTGGATTTGTGAATGGTTGGGATGATCCACGTATGCCGACCGTTGTGGGTATGCGCCGTCGTGGTTTTACACCTGAAGGTCTACGTGACTTCTGTAAACGTGTTGGCGTAACTAAAGTCGATGGTAGTATTGTTGATGTTGCAATGCTTGAATACTGCATCCGTCAGTCTTTAGAAAATACTGCTTCGCGTGGCATGGCTGTGTTGAATCCACTCAAAGTGACTTTAACTAACTTGCCTGAAGCGATGGATTTGGTGCATGCACGTCATCCAAACGTAGACATGGGTGACCGTATCATTCCGTTAACTCAAGACATTTACATTGATCGTAAAGACTTTGAAGAAGTTGCGCCTAAAGGCTTTAAACGTCTGATTCCGGGCGGTGAAGTGCGTTTACGTCATGCGTATGTGATTAAGTGTGATGAAGTGATTAAAGACGAGAACGGTGAAGTGGTTGAATTGAAATGTTCAATTGACCCTGAAACTTTAGGTAAAAACCCTGAAGGCCGTAAAGTGAAAGGTGTTGTACATTGGGTTTCTGCAAGCAAGGGTATTGCAGCGGAAGTTCGTATCTACGACCGTTTATTCACTGAATCAGACCCTGAAGTGGGTGATGACTTCCTTGCAAACTTAAATCCAGAATCACTTAAAGTGGTTCAAGCGGTCATTGAGCCTGCATTGGCAGAAGCAAAACCTGAAGATCGTTTCCAATTTGAACGTGAAGGTTACTTTGTTGCAGATCAGTTTGATCATACAGCTGAAAAACCAGTGTTTAACCGCATCTTAGATTTGAAAGACAGTTTTAAACCGGGTAAATAAAATCTTAGTTTTTAAAGGGATTCATCTTTGAATCCCCAATAGGTTAAGATCAAGTAGGTTAAGATTAAGCTCAACTTCGGTTGGGCTTTTTTCATTGTTGAGATGGTTCATTAAGGCAGTACAGAGGGGAAATAAGTGATCATTCGAAATAAAAATAATAGCTTTAAACTTTTATTTGCATGGCATGGCACGATACTCCCAAAAGTCATGCCTGCTTTAGCCGTCGTGGTGAGTTTGTCGGCGATTTTGGTGTATCTAAGTGCTGCACATTACCTGAATACGCCCGAAGTTCCAGCCATCGGGTTTACTATCTTTGGGGTAATTCTGTCGATTTTTTTGAGCTTTCGAAATACTGCCTGTTATGACCGTTGGTGGGAAGGTCGCAAGCTTTGGGGCACATTGATTGCCAATACACGCCACATGATTCGGGATAGTCATGTACTTGAAGATGAGCAAAGAACCGTGTTGATGTACCGCATCATGCTGTTTTGCAATTTGTTACGTGATCGCTTACGCTATGAATCACAAGATATTGTACATTTTAAAGACGGTGTAGATTTAACGGAGCAGCAATGGCAGCAATGCCGAGACAATATCAATGCACCACAGTATTTACTTGAAATTATTCAAAAAGATTTAGTCAAAACCTATAAACAAGGTCAGATTACAGACATTATCTACAGCACGCTCACACGTCATACCGTAGCGATGGGTGATATCCATGCAGGCTGTGACCGTATTATGACCACGCCATTGCCATTTTCGTATTCGGTGCTTTTACATCGCGCGGTGTATTCATTTTGTCTGATTTTACCATTTAGCTTAGAGGCCAGTTTAGGGATATGGACACCTGTCATTGTGGCATTGATTGCATATTTATTTTTAGGGTTGGATGCGTTAAGTGCAGAGCTGGAGGAGCCTTTTGGTTTGCAGGAAAATGATTTACCGCTGGATTCGATTGTACGGAATATTGAGCGTGAAATATTTAGTAGTTTAGAGGTGGATCTGCCACCGCTGATTAAGACTTTTAACAGTAACCTAAGATAAGTTTTGGCCTAATTTTCAGATAAATTGGGCGATACATACCACGCATATTGATGCTGGAAAAAATCGTCCAAGTGTCGCATAAAAGCCTGTACTTTAGGCGGAACAAAATGTCGATGCGGAATTACCACATAGATTGCTGTGCTTTGAACAGGGATCTTGGGTAGAACTTGGATGAGCTGGCCAGATTGTAAATCTTCATCCACATGCCAGATGGAGTGGTTTGAGATGCCTAAACCTGCAAGTGCTGCTTGGCGTACGCCTTCACCTGAGTTGATATGAACTTGTCCTGAAACAGGTATATTTATGTTGTGTTGATCTTGGACGAATGTCCAAAGCTGCGAAACACCCTTAGGGTATTTCTGTAAAATGCATTGGTGTATAGAGAGCTCTTCTAGAGAGCGAGGTTCGCCATGTTGCTCGATATAGTTTGGCGAGGCACACAAAATACGACGGTTTAAGCTAAGTGGTTTAGCAATCAGCGATGAGTCTTCTAGTTGACCAATACGTATCGCAACATCGATACCTGCGGAGACCAAATCTAAATTTTGATCGGTCTGTTCAATATCCAAAGTCAATGTTGGATGCAACTTGGCAAAGGCTGCAAATACTGGCCCTAAGATACGATTTCCAAAAACTTCTGAACAGGTGATTTTTAATACCCCACTAAGTTGTTGTGGTTCAGGCTGAAATTGGCCTAGCAGAGAATTAAATTGTTCGAGTAAGGGAAAACCTTGTTGCAATAAAACAGCACCCTCCTGTGTTAAATGTAGTTGCCGTGTAGTGCGATGAAATAAGCGCAGCCCTAAACTTTGTTCAAGTCTGTGTAGACGGCTACTAGCGACAGAAACAGAGAGATTGGCTTCTTTGGCAGCTTGACTGATTGAACCCAGTGCCGCCATTCGTGTGAATAAGTCGAAATCTTCAGTTAGCATTATCAATATAATCAAGAAAGTCTTTCTCGATATTCAGGGTTTTCTGATAAACATCTGTACTTATTCTGTGTATAAATTAAACACAGGAAATCACCATGAACTATCACAACCTAGGGCAATCTGGCTTACAAGTTTCAGAGTTCGGCTTTGGTGCAGGTACATTTGGCGGGCAAGGCCCTATTTTCTCTGCATGGGGGCAATCGAGTTTAAATGATGCCCAACGTATGATTGATCTGTGTATTGATCAAGGCGTGAATTATTTCGATACCGCAGATGCTTACTCAAATGGTGCCTCAGAGCAGATGCTCGGTGCATTACTTCAATCAAAACGCCAAGAGGTGATTATTTCCAGCAAAGTGGGTATCCGATTGAATGATGGAATCAATCAAGGTGGATATTCTAGAAGCTATTTAATTCAAGCCGTGGAGGCGAGTTTAAAGCGGTTAGGCACAGATTATATCGATGTGCTGCAGCTGCATCAGTTTGATAGCACGACGCCACTTGAGCAGCTGATGCGCAGTTTAGATGACTTGGTACATAGTGGAAAAGTTCGCTATATCGGTGCATCGAATTTTTCAGGCTGGCAGCTTATGAAAGCACAGTCGATTGCCCAACAGCATGGCTATGAAAAGCTAAGTGTGCATCAAGTCTATTATTCTTTGATTGGACGTGACTATGAATGGGAGTTGATGCCTGCGCAGCATGATCAACAGATTGGTGCAGTGGTTTGGAGTCCGCTGGGCTGGGGGAGATTAACTGAAAAATTTGATCGTGAGCATGCGATTCCAAAGCATAGCCGGCTGCATGAGACCGCTCAATTCGCACCGCCAGTTCAACACGAAAAGTTATTTGCAGTGTTAGATGTAATGCAAGAAATTGCCATGGAAACAGGGCACTCTATCCCACAGATTGCATTGAATTGGCTGAAAACCAGACCGACTGTGTCTAGTATTTTGATAGGCGCACGTAATGAACAGCAACTGTTGGATAACCTTGCGGCGAAAGATTGGTCGTTAAGCGTAGAGCAGTTAGCCCGATTAGACGCAGTCAGTGCAGTGTATCCACCTTATCCATACTATCCCTATTGGAATGGGCAATTTACAGAGAAGAATCCCACGCTAGTGACATCAGCATTTATTACAGAACATACAGCATAATAGGGCAATAACAATTCAGTGGTAGGCAATAATCAGTTCTCTGTGCTATCACTGAATAAAATTAAAATACTGTAGGAATGCTGATGAGTGTCGTGATTGAAACCCAGATGTTAATTCGTAAGTCCATCAATATCGTATTTAATGCTTTTGTTGATCCTTTAATAACACAGCATTTTTGGTTTAGTGCATCGAGTGGCTATCTAGAAGAAGGTAAAACCGTGCAATGGACTTGGCAGAAATATAATGCAGTCGCCGATGTAGACGTGCTGAGTATTAAGGAAAACAAATTAATTCAAATACAGTGGGGAGAACCAAAAACTCAAGTCGATTTTATTTTTGAGCAGATTAGCCCGATGGAAACCTACGTTCGTATCAAAAATTCAAAGATTCCTCTGCAAGGTCAGGCATTAATTGATTTTATTATCGATAGTACAGGTGGTTTTACAACGGTTTTGGATGCAGCCAAAATTTATTTAGAACATGGCCTGCAAAGCAATTTGGTTGAAGATAAATTTCCACCTTTTAGCAATGCGAACTTTTAGCAATGTGAAGAGTGACCAAAATTAAGCATGACATCTGATACGCGGTAAGCAGAATCTTGTGTATTGGCACAAGATTTCTAAGCAATGTGCTGATGTATTGAAATTTGATAAAGCCACGGTTCAATGCTGCTGCAGTGAATTAACGATTTTTATGTTCTTCACGCTTTAAATAGGTATAAACCGGCATTTGCATTTTGGCTTTTTCGCGCAGTTTCTTTTTAATATAGAACACCAGTGCAAAGCAAGTGGTGGTCACGGTTAGCATCATACTGCTCATAAAGCTCATCAGAGAACTGACATAGCCAATCGTGGTGAGTCGGTTCATCATACGGAACACTTGAGGACTACTTTCAACGCCGGTAATAGCCCATGTGCATAAGTGTTCACAGTTATTAATAATCAGATGATAGTTGTTTTCATGCATACGTGAGCGCATGCGACGCACCACTTTACGACCTTTAAATTTTGGATTGCTATATGACTGAACGATAATTTTTTTGCCGTGGCTGAAATTTTCGATAGAAGTCATTTCAATTGGATGTTTTTTGAAAAGGTGTGCAAAACCAGAGTAGTGAATGACTCTACCGCGGCCGGCATATATGCCATGATGGCTATAACCGAAGTGTTTAACAATCAGATGTGTTCCAAGAGGAAAACCATCTTTCTGCACGTGCATGAATTTACCAGTCCTACTTTAAATCCGAATTATTTTTAAAGATTAGTCTACTTTTAATCTGTGAATTAATCGACTATTTTAGCGATGATTTAGCTAAAATTTGTTCGATTTTTAACGTGCACTATGGATAGGGTCATGCTTGGTCTTCAATTAACCTCAATGTTTAAAAAAATGCGCTTTATGATGCTGCTCGGTCTGATTTTCTCACCGAGTATTTCCTATGCCAATATTCAAGCGAAACGTGTCAGTCAGCCTATTGCCGTGGATGTGGTTGAAATTTCCGATCTGAGTCAACTGAAGCTCTATTTATATGATACACAGCAGCAGCCATATCAAGACCTACAGCGACTAAAGCAGGTATTAGCGCGTAAGTGTAATACGATGAACTTCGCAATGAATGCCGGGATGTATCATGCAGACTTAGCACCTGTTGGTCTATACGTTGAAAATGGAGTGCAGAAAAAAGCCTTGAATCGTGCAACACGAGGCTTTGGTAATTTTTTAATTCAGCCGAATGGTGTTCTAGCATGGAATGGCAAGCAAGCGGTGATATCAACCACACAAAAATATGCTTCCACAGATTTTAAGGCACGTTATGCAACGCAGTCAGGCCCGATGCTAGTGGTAGATGGAAAAATCAATTCAAACTTTATCCCACAGTCAGATTCATTGAAAATCCGCAATGGTGTGGGGATCAAAAACGGCAAGTTGTATTTTGTGATCAGTCGTGAAGGCGTGTCGTTTTATGCATTTGCACAATATTTTAAGCAGCAATTATCGATTAACAATGCCTTGTATTTAGATGGATCTGTGTCTAGTGCAGATATTCAAGCATTGAATAGACATGATTCAAGTTTGAAAGCTTTAGGGCCAATTGTAGCGTATACAACAGCATTTCAATGCAAACAATAAAAGCCCGAATGGTCGGGCTTCATGTATACAGTCTTTAGATTGATAGCAACTACTGTTTATTTGCCGACTAAACCTAAAAAGGTACTTTGGGTTTGGCACATTTGAATGGCTTGTTCTTTAGATTGTTGCTTGATACTTTCTTCAAACTGTTTTTTCTGTTCTTTGATTTGCTCTTCGTTTAAGCCCATTTGTTTCGATAAGGCTTCGAGTTTATCCCAAGATTCTTCGCATTCTTTGGGAATTTGGCTACAAGCACTTAGACTAAGTATGCAGCAGGCGATTAGGCAAATTGTTAATTTATTCATGTTCATTCCTTTAGTTTTTATATCAATGCTGTTTAGAGGTCTTCGGCATCATATTTGATGCAATATTAGGTTTTATTGTCGTGTGTTTAAAAATTAGACATCACTGAGTTGCCTTGGAGCATAGCATAAAAGCTGTAAATAGCGATGTGGCCAATCCACAAAACCTAATCTGTAAATAAGCGGCATACTTTTGATTAGACTAAAAAATGAAAAAGGCACTCTGTAAAACAGAATGCCTTGTTTGAACATTGAATGTTCAGACTCTACTGTAGAGGTAGATGCTGGATTTCATTTAATTCCTTACGGCTATAACCGCGCGAAGCGAGCACTTTTTTAATACCGAGGATAACATCTTCATCTGTTGCCTTTGTAAGAGCAGCAATAAGCTGTTCATTGGTTTTACAAGAGCAATCATTTTCAACACAGGCAATTTGATTCTTATGCCCGTTTTGCTGTTCATTAGCGAACAACTTATGCCAAAAACTCATAGAGCCTTCATTTGCGACCTAACATAGGACGAAATATAACCAATCCAATAAATAAAGCAAGACTACTAAAGTGAAATTTTAGCCACTTGAATCATCATTTTTTCGATTGGACTTTTAGAATCTTTGCCTAATTGATATAAAAAGGCATCCATTACACCGCATGTGGCGAGAAAATAAAGCTTTTTTAGTATATAAAAAAGGAGCTTTTAGAAAGCTCCTTTTATGACAACAACATGACTTGAAATAATTTGTTTAAATCTTCTCAAGAAACACACCAGACTCTACATGGTGTGTATAAGGGAATTGATCAAACAAGGCAAATTTACTGATTTTATGCGTTTGTGAAAGCAGTTTAAGATTGTCATGTAAAGTATCTGGGTTGCATGAAATATAGATAATGCGTTCAAAACGTTGCAACAGTTTTAGTGTTTCATCATCGATACCTGCACGCGGTGGATCGACAAATACCGTATCGAAGTTATAGCTTGAAATTTCAATCTCAGCTTCTTCAAGGCGGCGGAATGTACGTTCAGCATTGTAGGCTTGGGTAAACTCTTCAGCTGATAGACGAGCCACTTGGATATTATCAATGCCATTTTGCTCAATATTCCACTGTGCTGCATAAACTGAAGACTTGGCTAATTCTGTTGCCAAAACGCGATTAAAGCGTGTAGAAAGTGGCAGCGTGAAATTACCATTACCACAGTAGAGCTCAAGTAAGTCTTTGTCTGAGTGATCCGCAACCTGACACGCCCATTCCAGCATTTTTTGACATACGCCGGCATTTGGCTGTGTGAAGCTACTTTCAATTTGTTTATACTGATATTTACGGTCAAATACTTGGAGTTCTTCAACCACATAGTCATCAGTTAAAATCACGCGCTGACCACGACTACGACCATAAATCTTGATATTGAGCTTTTCAGACAGCGCTTTGGCAGCAACTTCCCATTCAGCATTGAGTGGGCAACGGTAAACCAATGAAACCAGCATTTCACCTTTCAGCGTTGCTAAGAAATGAACCTCAAATAATCGGCTAGATAAGATCTCTTGTGCCTTGAGTTCATTTAATAATACGGGCATTAAATCATTAATGCTTTTATCTGCAATCGGGAAATCTTTAATTTCTACAACTTGTTTTTCATTGTCTGCATTGCGTTCAAACATTGCATAGAACATATCATTTTCAGTATGCCAAATTCGGAATTCCGCTCGCATACGAAAGTTTTGTTCAGCAGAAGGAAAAACTTCTAAAGAGGGAGGGTTGTATTCTGAAAATTGAGCCGTAATGCGGGCAACTTTGGCATCAAGTTGTTGCTGATAAGTTGAAGTCATATGCAGTAAAAAATCGCAAACATATTAAAAAAAGTCATGTTAGCAAAATTCACCTTATAAGACTAAATTAATTCCACTTTTGGCTGTATTTATCTGTCGAGAAAATGAGTCTGAATCTTTAAATTAGTTCATTCATCTAGGGGAAAGTTAAAAAAATGCTCAATCTTTATGGAACATTCATAAAGATTGAGCTAAGTGAGGAACTGATTAGTTGGAGTTCATTTGAATGTTTAATTCATCGTCATTAAGCTGGCATTACCACCAGCCGCTGCAGTATTGACACTAATTGCACGCTCAATCACGAAACGTTCTACAGGGATGTCATATTGGCCTGAAGCTAAATGCGTAATGCCAATAATTGCACCTTTACGAGACGCGATGACTTGTTGAATTTTTAATAACTCAGCTTTTTCACCATGATGTAAAACCGCATCAAAATTACCATGATAAAGATCAGTGATCACTTTAAATTGGTCCACGAGGATTTTTGGCATGCTATTTAAGTGTTTCAACACAAAAGTATTGTCTGCAAGTACGACGGGCTGACTACCTACCGATAAAATCGCAGCAATTTGATTCAGTTGATCTGCATCATTATTAGCCAATGAAAGCACACCTTTACGTGCCAAAATGGCATATTGGTTGTTTTCACCAGTTGGGCCTTGTAGCTCAAAACTTTGTCCAGCGGCTATGGCCTGCGGTGCTTGAATAGCAATGCCTGAAAAATGCTGCTTCGCCCAAGTGTTAAAAGCCTCATATGCAGGGAAATGTGCAGCTTGCGTTTCTGCCTGAGCCGCATAAGGTGTAGCCAGTTTTTTCTCAGAAACTTGATGCATTAAACGGTAAAGATATAAAGGACCGCCCGCTTTTGGACCAGTACCTGATAAGCCCTCGCCGCCAAAAGGTTGTACACCAACCACAGCGCCTACAATATTACGGTTAATGTATAGGTTGCCAACTTCTGCATGACCGATAACTTTTTGAATCGTGTCATCAATACGTGTATGCAAGCCCATGGTTAAACCATAACCTTTGGCATTGATTTGCGTTAATAGGTTTTCAATCTCACCATATTTGTAGGTGATTAAATGCAATACTGGCCCAAAAACTTCGCGTTCTAAATCATTTAAATTTGGCAGTTCAATCAAAGTTGGTGCAACGAAAGTACCCGTACTTAAGGCATTGCTATCAGCATTAAACATGATTTGATGTACTGGATAGCCTTTGCTACGCATCTTCTCAATATGTTTTTCAATATTTTGCTGTGCTTCAAGGTCGATCACTGGGCCAATGTCAGTTGCTAAAAGTGCAGGATTTCCGACACGAAGTTGCTTCATCGCACCTTGCAACATGGTACGGACACCGTCCACATTATCTTCTTGCACACAGAGAATACGCAGGGCAGAACAGCGTTGACCAGCACTGTCATAAGCAGAGTTAACGACATCCAATACCACTTGTTCTGTCAATGCAGATGAGTCAACAATCATGGCATTCTGACCGCCAGTTTCAGCAATCAAAACCACGCTTTCGCCAAATTGGTTTAAGCGCTGTGCCACGGTTTTTTGCAAGATACGTGCGACTTCTGTTGAGCCAGTAAACATGATGCCTTGGATACGTGAGTCAGCACTGAGTTTGGCACCAATGGTTTCGCCACGCCCAGGAAGGAGTTGCAATACATCAAACGGAACACCTGCTTCCCATAAAATATGTACAGCTTGAGCAGCAATCAGCGGTGTTTGTTCAGCAGGCTTGGCAATCACGGTATTACCTGCAACCAAGGCCGCCGCAATTTGACCTGTGAAAATAGCAAGCGGGAAGTTCCATGGGCTAATGCACAGCACAGTGCCAAGAGGTTCAATATGCGTATTTTCTGCTAGATCAATCATTTGAGCTGCATAATAACGTAGAAAATCTACAGCTTCACGGACTTCAGCAATAGCATTGGCGTAGGTTTTACCGCTTTCGCGTGACAATAACACCATCAGAGATTGCAATTGTGCTTCCATCAAATCCGCTGCACGGTTTAAGCATGCTGCACGCTGATCTTTGTCTAAAGTTTTCCATGAAGCTTGGGCATTTACCGCATTATTGAGAGCGATTTCCGCTTGTTCTAGGCTGGCTTCGCTGACACTGCCGACCACATCACTATGGTTTGCAGGGTTTGTAATGTTGATACTTGCAGTATGAATTTCTTCTAAATTAGCGCCCATTGCACTAGCATGCCACTGGGTATGTGCATGCTGTACTGCCGTGGTATTGAGCTGAGATAAGTCGCGATCATTGGCTAAATCGAGTCCTTTTGAGTTGCGACGTTCTGAGCCATACAAATCTTGCGGAAATGGGATGGATGGATGCTTAGCGCCAGTCACACCTTCTTTTTCAGCAGCCGCTAATATCGTCTGTCTTGGATTTTCAATTAAATCTTCAATTTTTAAATTTTTATCTGCAATACGGTTGACGAAAGAGGTATTCGCACCATTTTCCAGTAAACGTCGAACTAAATAGGCCAATAAGGTTTCATGGTTACCCACCGGTGCATAAATACGGCATGGCACACCCAGTTTGTTGTCAGATTTCGAACCCACCACTTGTTCATAGAGGGGTTCACCCATGCCGTGAAGGCACTGAAATTCATACTGGCCTGGATAGTAAAGCTCTGGCTGTGCTAATTGGTAGATCGTAGCAACGGTTTGCGCATTATGTGTTGCAAACTGAGGATAAATTTGCTCAGGTGCAGCCAAGAGTTTTTTAGCACATGCAATATAAGATAGGTCGGTATGAACTTTGCGCGTAAATATAGGATAGTCACTCATACCCTCAATTTGCGCTTTCTTAATTTCGCTGTCCCAGTATGCACCTTTCACCAAGCGAATCATTAAACGTTTTTGGCTACGCTTAGCGAGGTCAATAATATGGTCGACCACATAGAAACAGCGTTTTTGGTAGGCTTGAATCACAAATCCAATACCTTTCCAATCCGCTAATTTAGGCTCAAAACACAGGCGCTCAAGTAGTTCCAATGAAATTTCAAGGCGGTCAGTTTCTTCGGCATCAATGTTTAGACCAATATTGTAATGCTTGGCTAATACTGCAAGTTCAAGCACTTTGCCATAAAGCTCGTTATGTACACGATCGATCTGCGAGCGTTGGTAGCGTGGGTGTAGGGCAGATAATTTGATCGAAATACCTGCACCGTTATAAACATCTTTACCTTCAGAGGCTTGACCAATCGCGTGGATCGCATCGGTATAGTCTTGATAATAACGTTCTGCATCAGGTTCAGTTAATGCTGCTTCACCTAACATGTCATATGAATAGCGGAAGCCTTTGTCTTCTAATACTTCTGCATGTTTAAGCGCTTCATTGATGGTTTCACCTGTAACAAACTGTTCACCCATCATACGCATAGCCACGTCTACAGCTTTACGGATAATGCCACGTCCACTGCGTGCTAAAATACCGGTGAGTAGGCTAGACAGACTTTTTTGTTGAGGGGTTTCCATCAGTTTGCCCGTCAGCATTAATCCCCAAGCAGCAGCATTTACGAACATGAGGCTACTTTGGCCAACATGATCTTTCCAGTTACCTTGGTTGATTTTATCTTTGATCAGTAAATCACGTGTTGCTTTGTCTGGAATACGGAGTAGCGCTTCAGCTAAACACATGAGCGCGATGCCTTCCTGAGAAGACAATGAAAACTCTTGTAGCAAGCCTTGTACAATGCCTGCTTTACCTGTACCGCTTTTACGTTCACGTAATGAATGGGCTAAGTCAAAAGCCAATTGTTGAATTTGATCGCTGATCGGGGAAGGGATTTCACTGTGTGCTAATAAGTTTTCAATGCACTCAGTTTCAGCACGACGCCATGCTGTATTAATCGATTGTTCAAAGCTATTCTTGTCTTTAAATTCAATGATGTAGTCATCGCTTCCCGTGACTTCAAATACTTTTCCATTCATGTTTCAATTTTCCGTGTCAAAGTTCTATGACGAGCAAATAAATCTTGAGCTTGATCCTTTATTTAATTTATCATCACAGAATATTTAGCGAATAACTCACTATAGTTTTAATAATATTTAGAGAAAAATTCAGATGACTAGCCCATATTTGAGCTTAGACCGTATAGATATTCGAATTTTAGAGCTGCTGCAAGACGACGGAAAATTGTCCAATATTAAGCTTGCAGAAATGGTGAATTTATCACCCACTGCGGCGTTGGCACGTGTGCAAAAATTATCGAAAGAGGGCTTTATTTTAGGCTATGAAGCACGTTTAAATCCGGTCTTACTCAACAATGGATTTGTGGTTTTTGTAGAGATTTTACTAGATAAAACCACGCCCAATGTATTGGAAGATTTTTCGGATGCAGTGCGTCAAATTCCAGAAATCGTAGAATGTCATATGATCAGCGGTGGTTTTGATTTTGTAGTGAAAATACGCTGTGCAAATATGGAAGAATTTAGAAAAATTTCAGGGCAGGTGCTTTGGCAGCTACCTGGTATCAAGGAAACGCGTAGTTATCCTGTGATGGAAGTAATCAAAGAAAGTATGCAAATTAAGCTGAAACCTGCGGCTCGGCCGAAGTAGCTAATCATCAATAATTGAGTACTAAAAAGGGGCATTTAGCCCCTTTTTAGTGTCAAAAATTTTAGATTTCAGACATTTCTTTTTGATATTGCGCTTCGGCTTTTTCAAAGCGTTCAACCACATCCGCCTCTGGTGCTTTGCCCAATAAGCTCACGACAACGATACTGATCGCAGAGAAAATAAAGCCTGGAATGATTTCGTATAAACCAAGGTGGCCTAAGTAGTTTTTCCACACGATGACAGTCACAGCACCCACGATCATGCCAATGATAGCTCCGTTAAGCGTCATACGTTTCCACAGCAATGAAAGAATAATCAGCGGGCCAAATGCAGCACCGAAACCTGCCCATGCATAAGCCACTAAGCCTAAAACTTTACTTGCAGGGTTCATTGCAAAGGTGATTGCAAATACGGCAATTGCCAAGACCATCGCACGTCCAATCCAAACCAATTCTTTTTGCGATGCGTTTTTACGAATAAATCCTTTGTACAAATCTTCCGTCAAGGTGGTTGAACACACCAATAACTGACAGCTAAGTGTGCTCATCACCGCAGCTAAAATTGCGGCCAAAATAATCCCAGCAATCCACGGATTGAATAGAATTTTAGTCAATTCCATAAATACCGTTTCAGGGTTTGCATTAACGACGCTTGCCAGTTCTGGGTGAACTTGGAAGTAAGCAATACCGATATAACCGGCTGCTACAGCACCGCCTAGACATAGGATCATCCATGTCATACCAATGCGACGTGTATTCGGAATGGATTTAACAGAATCGGCTGCCATAAAGCGAACCAAAATATGCGGCTGACCAAAATAGCCTAAGCCCCACGCCATGCTGGATAAAATCGCAACTGTACTTAAGCCTTCAAATAAATTGGAAGCTTGCGGGCGAGCTGTTTCCAAAATAGCAGCAAGATTTTGACTGTTATCACCTAAAGCAAGGTAGGTGATGATCGGTGTGATCAGCAGTGCAAAGATCATCAGACCCGCTTGGAAAGTATCGGTCCAACTGATCGCTAAGAATCCACCAATACAGACATAGCTGATGGTTGCAATTGCACCAATCCACAGTGCTGTTGTGTAGTTCCAACCGAATAAACTTTCGAAAAGTCGTGCGCCAGCCACCATGCCAGAAGCACAGTAAATCGCAAAGAACACTAAAATCACTACAGCTGAAATGATACGTAAAATCTTTTTACGGTCTGCAAAACGGCTCGTGAAATAATCGGGCAGGGTCAGGGCATTATTTTGATATTCGGTATGAACACGCAAGCGACCAGCAACGATCAACCAGTTCAACCAAGCACCGATAATTAAGCCGATTGCAATCCAAGCTTCGGAAAGACCAGATAGATAAATTGCACCAGGGAGACCCATGAGTAGCCAACCACTCATGTCGGATGCACCTGCTGAAAGTGCAGTCACAACACTTCCTAAACTTCGTCCACCTAAAATGTATTCGTCAAAGTTATGCGTAGCTCTGTAGGCATACAAACCAATGGCAAGCATTGCAAGAATATAAAAAATAAAGGTGACTAATGTCGGGTTTAAATGGCTCATAGGCGGTTCGTCCTTAATGAAAGCAAATCATCTCTGTCCTAGATGAAAATTTGTACTTCTGTCGTAAGTCGCAGATTCAAGCACGATTTAAAAATTACACTCTGTAACCTTTAAGCATATTTTATGTATATTTTGTGTAAACACTATTTTTTCTTATTACAAATCGAATTTTTTATTGTACTGTTGAAATGTTGTCCAGAAGGGAATTTAAATTTTGTTAAGTAAATCTACCTAAGACTTTTCATCACAAAAAGAGAACTAATGAAATTAGGTAAAAATTACACAATGTTACATAGTGAACAAGAAATGTGCATTTGAAATATTTGGTTGCAAATGTGCATCACATCATCTGTAGTGAGATGATTTGAACAGGTCGAATATGAGGTATGCATAGTCTTGGTGCGTAATTAGAGGGAATACGCAGTGACAACGGTTCAAATGGAAAAAACGAGAATAGAGCATGATTTATTGGGGGATAAAGCAGTCCCGCAGTCATGTTATTACGGCATACATACATTGCGTGCCATCGAAAACTTTCAAATATCAAAGCAGCATGTCGGACAAAATGTAAACTTTGTACGCGCTATTGCTCAGGTAAAAAAAGCATCAGCAGAAACCAATTATCAATTTAACTTAATACAAGATGATATTCGCCAAGCGATTCAGCAAGCGTGTGATGCTTTGATTGATCATCCTGAACAATGGGCAGATTCATTTCCAATTGATATTTATCAAGGTGGAGCAGGCACTTCTATTAACATGAATGCCAATGAAGTCATTGCCAATATTGCCCTTGAGTTGCTCGGAGATGCTAAAGGCAGTTATCAACGGATTCATCCAAACGATCATGTTAATAAGTCACAATCCACCAATGATGTCTATCCAACAGCGCTGCGTCTAGCAACATTTAGCGCTTTTGATGCTTTATTTGTGGTTTTAAATCAGCTAATTGGAAGCTTACATATTAAAGCCGATGAGTTTAAACATGTCATCAAAATGGGGCGTACACAGTTACAAGATGCTGTTCCGATGACTTTGGGGCAAGAGTTCCGAGCATTTGCAACATTATTAAAAGAAGATTTGAAGTTGATTGAGCAAAATCGACAGCTTCTATTGGAAATTAATTTAGGTGCGACGGCAATTGGCACTGGCGTGAATTCTCCTGCGGGTTATGCAGCGAAGGCCGTTGAAAATCTAGCTCATTTGACCGGTCTAAAATTGCAAGGTGCAGAAGACTATGTCGAAGCAACCAGCGATTGTGGCGTATTTATTTTATTATCAAGTTGCTTAAAACGTTTAGCTGTCAAACTTTCTAAAATCTGTAATGACTTACGTCTTTTAAGTTCGGGGCCACGAACAGGTTTAGCGGAAATTCGTTTACCTGAGTTACAAGCAGGTTCGTCGATCATGCCTGCAAAGGTCAATCCCGTGATCCCAGAAGTGGTCAACCAAATTGCATTTCGAGTGATGGGTAATGATTTAACCATCACTTTAGCCGCAGAAGCAGGGCAATTACAATTAAATGTCATGGAGCCGGTGATTGCATTGTCCATGAATGAATCGATTGAGCTTTTGGTGAATGCGGTGAAAACATTAGACAGCAAATGCATACAAGGGATTCAGGCAAATGAGCAAGCATGTTTTGATGCTGTCATGCGTAGTGTAGGAATCGTGACCTTACTCGATCCATATTTAGGTCATGCAAAATGTGATGAAATCGGTAAGCAATGTATTGCCGAAAATAAAACCATTCGCCAAGTGGTATTAGAGCAAGAGCTGTTAACTGAAAGTCAATTGGATGAAATTTTCTCGATTGAAAATTTAGTTTCTGAAGTTACACCATTTAGTATGCCACTCGCTCAAGTGAGTTAAATGCTTATTTAAGACTTTTAAATAGCCCCATGATGAGTAAATGACGAAGGTTAATCCTTCGTTTTTTATTTGAAGAAATTAGTGGTAAATATAGAGAACTAAACTAATGACAGTCATGTATTAAGTATCCATTAGAAACCTAATTTCTAAAAGAAAGTATTGGGTTGAGAATAAAACGCTATATTTGCTTAGGATTGTAATTATTGTTCTATATATAGTCATGAAGGTTTGGATGAAAAATTTAGTGCATAGATAAAGTCAGAAAAGCTTTAACTTGCCCAAAAAAGGACGTAATCGAAGTACAATAGGTTTTTTATCATGTTGTAGATAGTCAGATGTTTAATAAGTTAGTCGATTTATTCAAAGGCGCTAAAGAGTCGCCTGAGCAACTTTACTTAGAACAACACCACATTCAATATGATGAAACTCAGGGCTATATCATTGAAGGCGTAGTTTTAAATACTTTGTCTGAACGTATGGAATATTTGTCGAATAGAAAAATGACAAATTTCGATGATTTAAAACAGCTCTATGCGACTGCAATGATTATCAATGAAAAAATAGACTTGGAAATTGCAAATCAACGCTTTGTTGCACGATTAGGCAATACTGAAGAAAATCTGTTGCAATTTAAACATTATGTCAAACTATTGAATGATTATTATCGTCAATTCATCCGTGATCGTAAGTAAGTGAATGGACTGCAGTGTTTGAGTTTGATGTGTGCGTTAAGGGTACTCATCAATAGAAAATACAATCACAAATCCACATTGGTTAAAACACTGTATATAGTTGCTTAAATCTCGGAATGTAAAAAGCATCGTGTTAATATGATCACCAAGTGATTAAAACATTAAAAGCTATTTACATCATGTTCCAGCAAGAAATTTCACAACTCAATCTTAAACAGCTCAAAGCTGGCGAAAAGCGGTGGGTCGGAAACTTACAAGGCTCATCTGCTGCATTATTATTTAAAGAAATTAGCAAACAATCCAAACAGTTGTTTGTGATTGTTGCACGTAATAATCAGCATCTCGGGCAGTTAGAAAGTGAGCTGGAATTTTACGGAATTAAGCCAACTATTTTCCCAGATTGGGAAATTTTACCTTATGACCGGCTGTCGCCACATCAAGACATTGTTTCTGAACGCTTGGCGATTTTGTCCAATATGCCACAGCAAGGTGTGTTGTTGGTTTCAGCAACAACTTTAGCGCAGCGAGTTGCGCCTGCATCTTGGGTATTAGGTGAACACTTTGATATTAAAGTAGGTCAAAAATTTGATATCGAACAACAAAAATTAAGATTAGTACAAGCGGGCTATCACTTGGTGGATACCGTTTATGATCATGGTGAATTTGCAGTACGCGGCAGCATCATGGATATTTACGCTTCGGGGCAAAGTTCACCGATTCGTATTGACTTATTTGATGATGAAATCGATACCCTCAAATTCTTTGATCCTGAAACTCAGCGAACCACCCAAAACTTAGATCATTTTACGGTTTTACCTGCAAAAGAATTTCCATTAAAAGAAGCGCGGTCACTGTTTCGTGATCGATATGCGGAAAATTTTCCGACGGCAAATCCAAAGAAAAATCCAATTTATCAGGATGTACAAGATGGCATAGCTTCACCGGGTATTGAGTTTTATTTTCCGTTGTTCTTCTCTGAACAAGCTATGAAAGAGCAAAGTACGCTATTTTCGTACTTACCAGAGAGTGGCATTGTCATTACAGATAAAGCTATTGATGACATATTGATTCAGTTTTGGTCGGATATTGTGCGTCGTTATGAAGACCGTCGTCATAATGTCGACCAACCGATTTTGCCGCCAGAGCAGATTTTCCTACAACCAAATCAGGTTTTAGAACAATTAAATCTCTGCCGTCGTATTGTGGCTTCGCCTGAGGCTTTTGATGAACGCAATGGCGTGATCAATCTTGTAGCTGAGATTCCACCCCGTTTACCTGTCGATCCAAAACGTGAAAAGCCATTTTATGCTGTTAAGCAATATATCGATGCGGCAAATTATCCAGTGCTTTTGGTGGCTGAAAGCGCTGGTCGACGTGAAACTTTAAAAGATGCATTGCGTCCAAGTTTGGGTGATATCCCAACGGTCGAAAGTTTTGATGATTTTATGCATTCTATGCATGCGATTGCGATCACCAATGCACCCTTAGATCGTGGTTTATTGCTAACTGACAAGCTCAGTGTAATTTCTGAAAATCAGCTTTATGAACACCGTGTGGTTCAACGTCGTCGTAAACGCCAACAGGAAGTATCAGAAGAGTTCCTTGTTCGCAGTTTAACCGAGCTAAGTATTGGCGCACCTGTGGTTCATATTGATTATGGTGTGGGGCGATATGCAGGTTTAATTACCTTGAGTATCGATGACCAAGACCATGAGTTTTTGCAGTTAGACTATGCCGATGCAGCTAAGGTGTATGTCCCTGTAACAAACCTGCATTTAATTAGCCGATACAGTGGTGGTGACCCAGATCTAGCACCATTACATAAATTGGGCACAGATGCATGGTCTAAAGCCAAACGCAAGGCTTTAGAGCAGATCCATGATGTGGCGGCAGAACTTTTACATATTCAAGCCCGTCGTCACTCGAAGCCGGGTTATGGATTTGAACTGGATCAAAGTCTGTATATGCAGTTTGCCAGTGGCTTCGCCTATGAAGAAACTTTAGACCAAGCCAATGCTATTGAAGCGACACTGTATGACATGCAACAAGCGAAGCCGATGGATCGCTTGGTTTGTGGTGATGTCGGTTTTGGTAAAACAGAAGTGGCCATGCGTGCTGCATTTGTGGCAGTACAAAATAACAAACAAGTGGCTGTACTTGTGCCAACCACGTTGTTGGCGCAGCAGCACTACGAGTCTTTCAAAGACCGTTTTGCGGACTGGCCTGTACGTATTGAAGTCCTTTCACGCTTTGGTTCATCAAAATCACATACCAAAACCATTGAAGACCTCGCAGAAGGCAAAGTGGATATTGTGATTGGCACACATAAAATTTTGCAGGAAAGTGTGCAATTTAAAAATCTCGGTCTCATGATCGTGGATGAAGAGCACCGTTTTGGTGTACGTGATAAAGAGCGAATTAAAGCTTTACGTGCCGATGTTGATATGCTAACGCTAACTGCAACGCCTATTCCACGTACGCTGAATATGGCTTTTAGTGGTATGCGTGATCTATCTATTATTGCAACGCCACCTGCACGTCGTCTTGCCGTGAAAACTTTTGTGCAAGAACACACTGGGGATTCGATTAAAGAAGCCATCTTGCGTGAACTATTACGTGGCGGGCAAGTGTATTTCTTACACAATGAAGTCGAGACCATTGAACGTACGGCAGAAACTCTACGTGAATTGGTTCCTGAAGCCCGAGTTGCGGTAGCACATGGTCAAATGCGTGAGCGTGAGCTAGAGCAAATCATGCAGCAGTTCTATCACAAAGAATATAACGTGCTGGTGTGTTCAACCATTATTGAAACTGGGATTGACGTGCCAAACGCCAATACCATTTTGATTGAGCGTGCAGATAAACTTGGACTAGCGCAGTTGCACCAACTACGTGGTCGTGTTGGTCGATCGCACCATCAAGCCTATGCTTATTTACTAGTGCCTTCGTTCAAAGGTTTAAAAGGTGATGCTGAAAAACGCCTAGATGCCATTTCTCGTGCATCGACTTTGGGTGCGGGCTTCATGTTGGCTACAGAAGACTTAGAAATTCGTGGCGCAGGTGAGTTGCTGGGTGAACAGCAAAGTGGCTCAATGCAAACCATCGGTTATAGCCTGTATATGGAAATGCTTGAAAAAGCCACCAAAGCCATTCAAAAAGGTAAAACGCCTAACTTTGACTCTCCATTGTCATTAACGGCTGAAATTAGCATGCACATGCCAGCCTTAATTCCAGATGATTATTTAGGTGATGTACATCAACGGTTATTGTTCTATAAACGCATTAGTAATACGGATACTCAAGAGAAACTCGATAACATTCGTATGGAGTTAATCGATCGTTTTGGCTTGCCACCACAAGCCGTTAAGCAGTTATTCTCTGTCCATCAGTTGCGTTTAAAAGCGGAACAATTGGGTATCACTAAAATTGATATCAGCTCACATGGCGGCAGTATTGAGTTCTCACCAGATACACCAGTTCAAGCCATATCGATCATCCAAATGATGCAAAAGCATCCGACTTTCTTCCGAATGGAAGGTGGACAGCGTCTAAAAGTGATGGTCATGCTCGAAGAGTATGACAAACGGATTCAATTTATAAATGACTTATTAGACAGTTTGCTGACGGAATTGGCGCCAAATCACTAGATTTGGCGTATAAATTGCTTGTTTAGAATGAGTAGATTTTTCTGCGTGTTTTTTATATAGAAGAAACGCTTGATTTTTTTGAAAAATTTATTAGAGTCATAAGCAAGCAACGTTTTATTCAAATGCAGTTTATTTGTAATGAAACGTTCTGTACAGAATATTCACACCCATAAGGATGTGATAGTATTAGCCATCATTCTAATTTTGCATCATTTATAAAGATATGTTTAGTTTACATCCACAACTTGCTCAAGATACGTTTTATGTAGGCGACTTTCCTCTGTCAACATGTCGTTTGATGAATGATATGCAATTCCCGTGGCTTATTTTGATTCCACGTGTTCCGGGAATTACAGAGCTTTATGAATTAAGTCAGGCAGACCAAGAACAGTTTTTACGTGAATCAAGCTGGTTATCAAGCCAATTGTCACGTGTATTCCGTGCAGACAAAATGAATGTAGCTGCATTGGGTAATATGGTTCCACAATTACATTTTCATCATGTTGTTCGTTATCAAAATGATGTGGCTTGGCCGAAACCAGTTTGGGGTACGCCAGCAGTTCCTTATAACAATGATGTCTTGGCACACATGCGCCAAACACTAATGCTTGCACTACGTGGTCAAGGTGATATGCCTTTTGATTGGCGTATGGACTAATCCCGATTTACGGACAATATCAGGATAGTAGAAGAATGAGTGTCCGTATGGGGGCGATCGAGTGCCGTTAGACAATTTAATCAGCAAAGAGCCTAAACAGTTTGAATATTTTCATCGTTTGATGGGATATATCATGCTGTCTTTGGTGATTGTTGTCTATCACTACACCCAACCAGATACGCATTATCAAATCTATATTCCTGCATTTTTATTTTTTCTGATTTTAGTCGTTCCTAAGTTTTCTCATTGGCTAATTTATCGATATAGCAATCAAACTAAACGCAATGTGCTGTTTCTGATCGATATCATCGTTATTGCTGTACTGATGTCTGCGGTACATTTAAGTCTTGTTTTAACCTTTCTTGCGGTTTTTGCGCTGCTATACACAACAATCTATAACAAGATCAATTTCTTAATGATGTCGTTGGCAGGGATTGTAGGCGTCACTGTATTCTATTTATGTAATATTTATATATTTGGTTTTCAAGAATATTTTGAATCGACCAGTAGTGAATTAACCGTTCTTGGCTTTCTGTGCCTCATTACCTATTTCAGTGTAGGAACTTTTTATCAGCACACCCAAGTTCAGTCTCTAAGTAATAAAAAGAACCATTATTATGATCAGATGAATCGTTATATGGAATTCGCCAATCAATTGAGTCGTTATGCGCCAATGCAACTTTGGCAATCGATTATGAAAGGTGAGTCTGAAGCTAAAATCGAATATAAACGTAAAAAACTCACGATTTTCTTTTCAGATATCCAAGGGTTCACAGAACTTTCTGAAACATTAATCCCAGACGATTTAGCATTTCTACTCAATGACTATTTGAGTCATATGACTGAGATTGCCAAACAGTATGAAGCGACTGTCGATAAATTTATGGGGGATGCAATTCTAATCTTCTTTGGCGATCCACATAGCCAAGGCGTAGAGCAAGATGCAAAAACTTGTTTAGAGATGGCAATGGTCATGCGTCAGCAAATGAAGTTGCTACGTGAACGCTGGATTAAAATGGGTTATCCGCCGCTACACATTCGTATGGGTATTTCTACAGGGTATTGCCACGTTGGGAACTATGGTGCGGCTCACCGTATGGCTTATACCATCGTGGGTCGTGATGCCAACTTGGCTGCAAGATTACAGAGTGCTGCCGAAGTCGATGAAATTTTGATTTCAGACGATACGCATCATTTAGTGAAAAATGACTATTTATGTGCACCTAAAGCACCGATCTTCTTAAAAGGTATCAAAGGCCCAGTACGTACTTGGCAAGTGATGGAAAAATACACCTCACAGAAAACAGATTATCAACGTTGGTTCGATTACGAATATAAAGGCTTCAATCTATTATTGAACTTAGATGAAGTGCAAAACTTTGAATATCCTGAACTAATACATGTTTTAGAACGTATGATTCAACGCTTACAAACTCAGCAAAGAATGACCAACTCTGCTGGTATCGTAAAACTGAATTTAGAAGATGAAGTGATCGAAGAAGTCAAAAAAACTGAATCGCACTCTTAATTTCACATATACATTATATAAATTAGATCTAATCGTATTGCCTTAAATTGTAAAAATAACTCAATTCATTCTTTTATCAAAACGTCTTCTTTTTTTTGAATTGTTGAATAGTTTTATGCATAAAAAGCCAGTTACGATGAACTGGCTTTTTGATTATAGAAAATTATCTATAAATTAATGATTTTCTGAAGCATGGTTGATGGTGTATTTGGGAATTTCAATTTCCAAATCTTCATCTTCAATTTTTACTTGGCATGACAGACGAGAGTCTGGTTCTAACCCCCAAGCACGATCGAGAAGATCTGCTTCGACATCATCCATTTCATCTAGACCATCAAAACCTTTACGTACAACCACATGGCAAGTGGTGCATGCTTTAGACATATCACATGCATGCTCAATTTTGATGCCGTTTTTTAACATGCTTTCGCAAAGGTTAGCATTTGATTCGACTTCAAACTCAGCGCCGTTTGGGCAGATTGTTGCGTGAGGCAGTACTTTAATACGTGGCATAATCTTGACCTATAAATTAATTTGAGTTTGACCAGTCATCGAGTTTTGTGCCTTTCAGTGCGGCATCAATGTGCTGATTCATACGAGCTGCAGCAAATGCATCGCTATGTATTTTAAGCTGTTCTACAGCATGTTCAATAGCTTTGATATCAGTCGTTTCAAGTGCAGCATCTAAAACACTGCGTGCAGAAGTGAGGGAACTGAGTTGCTCTTGGCTGAGGAGTTGAGCATCCACTTTAAGTGCTTGATCAAGTGCTTCAAGTTCACGTTTTGCTTCAACTTTGGTTTCTTGAAGATGACGTAAGTTTTTGTCTTCTTCAGCAAACTTATAACCATCAACCAGTAAGCGTTCAGTGTCGGCATCAGATAAACCATAAGAAGGTTTGATGTCAATTTGAGCATGCACACCAGAAGTGGTTTCTTTGGCTGACACCGTCAATAAACCATCTGCGTCAACTTGGAAAGTCACTTCGATACGTGCTTGACCTGCAGTCATCGGTGGAATACCACGAAGTACAAAACGACCTAGACTACGGCAATGTTCAACCAGATCACGTTCACCTTGTACAACATGAATTAACATCGCTGTTTGACCATCTTGATAGGTTGTGAATTCTTGGCGACGCGCCACTGGAATGGCTGTATTACGCGAAATAAGGCGCTCAACCAAACCGCCCATGGTTTCTAAACCTAAAGAAAGCGGAGTGACGTCTAAAAGCAATGAACCATCTTTAGAGTTACCAATAAGTTGGTTTGCTGTAATCGACGCGCCAATGGCCACAACTTCATCAGGGTTAATTGTGCAGAGTGGTTCTTGATTGAAGACATCTTGAACAGCTTTTTGCACAGCATATGAACGGGTAGAACCACCGACCAATACCACATTTTGAATATCGCTGAGCTCAAGCTTGGCATCACGCATGACACGTTTGCAAACGCTGATGGTTTTATCCAAAGCAACTTTGATGATGGATTCAAAAGTAGGGCGGTCTAAAGTCAATGATTGATCAAGAACTTTAAGCTCTACAGATTCAGCCTCGGTTAGAGCTTCTTTTGCTTTACGAGCAGAAACGATGAAATGTGCATATTCAGCATCATCTAAAGTTTCAATATTCAGTTGTTTTTTTGCCCATTTTACAATCAGACGGTCTAAGTCATCACCACCAAGCGCCGTGTGGCCACCCGTTGCTAGAACTTCAAAAACACCTTGAGAGAAACGTAAAATTGAAACGTCAAAAGTACCGCCACCCAGATCATAGATCACATAGTTTTGATCATGTGCAAGATTGGTGTCTTGATCTAAGCCATAAGCCACTGCAGCAGCAGTCGGTTCATTTAATAGACGTAGTACATTTAAACCTGCAAGCTGAGCCGCATCACGCGTTGCTTGACGCTGTGCTTCATCAAAATAGGCAGGTACAGTAATCACAGCACCATTAACAGGATTATTTAAGCTGCTTTCTGCAAGGTCTTTAAGCTGTTTTAAAATTTCAGCAGAAATTTCAACGGGTGTTTTACGACCTTGTGCAGTTTCAAAAGCAGGCATTTCATTCGCTTCACCGACTAAGTTGTACGGGTGTTGGAATTTGATATCTGCTTTAGAGCGCCCCATAAAACGTTTTACAGAAACGATGGTGTTTTTAGGATCAGTCGTTAAGAATGCCTTTGCGTCGTCACCATATTGCGTAGTGGATTCGCCATAGTGTGCAATAGAAGGGAGTAACACACGACCATGTTCATCGTTAAGCACTTTCGCTTTACCAGAAAGTACCGTGGCTACTAAAGAGTGTGTAGTCCCAAGATCGATACCAATTGCGATGCGGTGTTCATGCGGCGCACTTGATTGACCAGGTTCTGCAATTTGCAAGAGAGCCATGTGTGTTACATCCTTTGAACGTCAAATATAAAAAATAAATTAAAAATCATCGTCTAAATCAAAGCTATCGTCGTCTAAGAAGCGATCTTCAGCTTTATCGATGTCAGCCATTACTTTTTGGAAGAAGCGTAATTTACGTACGGTATCACGTGCTTCAGCCCAGTCTTCGTCGTCATAATCAATCTTGAATTCACGAACCAAACCGTCAATCCATTGCTGAACTTCAGTTTTAAGTGAAGTGAGGTCATCAGCAGAGCCTGCCTCATCTAACTGTTCACGAATTTCTAAGGCATCTTGTAGGAACTCAAAATCACTAATTGATTGATCAAGGTGATAATCTTGTTTTTTGAGACTTAATAGATATGCAGCGCGGCTATCAACATTGGATAAAGCTTTAAATGCTTGATTAATCTCACTGGATTTAATCAGGGCTAGATCTTTGTCTTCGGCTTTATCTGGATGATATTGTTGCTGCAACTTTAAAAATTCAGATTTTAAAACTGCTAAATCAATATCGAGTGCTACAGGTAAGTTAAACAACTCAAAATGATTCATGGGAGATGGTGTCCGCAATAGAGGTGCAAAAAGTGTTGCTTTAAATGCAATTAAAACAGTGAATTTTACACTGTTTTAATGCGAAAAAGGAGTGTGGAAAAGGCTTAAACCGTAAACGATTCGCCGCAGCCACATTCGCCTTTTTTATTTGGGTTATTAAATTCAAAACCTTCGTTTAATCCATTTTTCACATAGTCCATCTCCATACCTTCGAGATAAACTAAGCTTTTTGGGTCAACGAATACTTTTACGCCAAACTGATCGAATACTTGGTCATGCGTGTCAATATCATCGACAAACTCAAGTACATAAGCTAAACCAGAACAGCCAGAAGTTTTCACGCCAACGCGAATGCCTTCACCCTTACCGCGATTCTTGATGTAATTGCTGATATGAGTTGCAGCATTTTCAGTTAAATGAATCATGAAAACTCCGTTAATCTTTTTTAAAACACGTAAACAATTAAGCTTTTACTTTCTTGCTACGGTAGTCTTCTACAGCAGCTTTGATTGCATCTTCAGCAAGTACAGAGCAGTGTACTTTTACTGGTGGAAGTGCAAGTTCAGTTGCAATATCAATGTTCTTAATTGCTTGAGCTTCATCAAGAGTTTTGCCTTTTAGCCACTCTGTTACTAATGAGCTAGATGCAATTGCTGAACCACAACCGTAAGTTTTGAAGCGAGCTTCTTCAATTACGCCGTTGTCATCAACTTGGATCTGTAGACGCATAACATCGCCACAAGCTGGTGCACCGACCATACCTGTACCAACGTTTTCTGCATTTTTGTCTAAAACACCAACATTACGAGGGTTTTCGTAATGATCAATTACTTTTTCGCTATAAGCCATGACGCTTCTCCAAACCTCGGGGTCAGCCTTAAGATTAATATGGGGGTGAAATTACGTTAATCAATGAGATAGCCTTAAAATAAAAGCTATCTCACCGGGATGAATTAGTGTTCAGCCCATTCTACAGAATTAAGGTCGATACCTTCTTTGTACATATCCCAAAGCGGTGAAAGATCACGTAGTTTTTCAACTGCTGCTTTGGTAATTTCAAGTACATGGTCAATATCGGCTTCAGTGGTGTATTTACCAAAGCTGAAACGAATCGAGCTATGAGCCAATTCATCTGAAAGACCCAATGCACGAAGTACATAGGATGGTTCTAAAGTTGCTGATGTACATGCAGAACCAGAAGATACTGCGCAATCTTTAAGTGCCATCATTAACGATTCACCTTCAACGAAGTTAAAGCTGACGTTTAGATAGTTTGCAACGTTGTATTCTGGGTGACCGTTCAGGAAGACTTGTTCAAGACCTTGCAAGCCATTCCAAAGTTTGTCACGAAGTACACGAATACGAGTTTGTTCGGCATGTAAGTTTTTGCCTGCAAGTTCGAACGCTTCGCCCATACCCACGATTTGGTGAGTCGCTAGCGTACCTGAACGCATACCACGTTCATGACCGCCACCGTGCATTTGCGCTTTAATACGTACACGTGGTTGACGACGTACATAAAGAGCACCAATACCTTTAGGGCCATAGATTTTGTGGCCAGAGAAACTCATCAAATCAACTTTCATTGTTGAAAGATCAATTTCTACTTTACCAGCAGCTTGCGCAGCATCTACATGGAAATAAGTTTTGTTTGCACGAGTCAATTCACCGATTGCAGCTACATCTGTAGTTGTACCGATTTCATTGTTCACCATCATCAAAGATACAAGAATCGTATCTGGACGAAGGGCAGCTTGAACCATTTCAGGTGTAATTAAACCTGTTTTTGCTTCTGGCTCAAGATAAGTAATTTCGAAGCCTTCTTCTTCAAGCTCGCGGCAAGTATCAAGAATTGCTTTATGTTCAATTTTACTTGTAATAATGTGCTTGCCTTTAGATGCATAGAACTGAGCAATACCTTTAAGCGCAAGGTTGTCAGATTCAGTTGCACCAGAAGTCCAAACGATTTCGCGTGGATCAGCTTTTACTAGATTAGCAACTTGTTCACGTGCATATTCTACTTTTTCTTCTGCCTGCCAGCCGTAAGCATGAGAACGAGAAGCTGCATTACCAAAAGTACCGTCAAACGTTAGACATTCCATCATACGTTCTGCGACTTGAGGGTCTACAGGTGTAGTTGCTGCATAGTCAAGATAAATAGGACGCTTCATGTCAAATACCTGTAACCGATAAAAGGGCTGAATCAAAGTTTGCTGAATTTTGACGAATAGATACGGTTTGAACGTTATCGCGTGCTACAAGGTCAGCAAGGGTGATTTTTGCAAGATAATCGGCAATGTGGTGGGAGAGTTCCTGCCATAAATCATGAGTCAAGCACATTGCACCATTTTGGCAGTTACCTTTGTGGTCACAACGGGTTGCATCAACTGTTTCATTTACAGCTTCAATAATTTCCAAAACAGTGATGTCTTCAGCACTACGAGCAAGGTGATAACCACCGTTTGCTCCACGGATGCTGGAAACTAAGCCGTGACGCTTTAATTTTGCAAATAACTGCTCAAGATAGGCCACTGAAATGGTTTGACGAGCTGCAATTTCTGCAAGAGTGATCGTTTGGTCAGTTGGCTGCAAAGCTAGATCAAGTAGAGCAGTCACTGCGTAGCGACCGCGAGTTGTTAAGCGCATGATTCGATACACATGTTAAGTCTAGATGTGCAGATTTTATGAATCCTGACTAAAATAGTCAAGTTTTTTTGAGATTGTTTATTTGTTTTATTTTGTCTGAAAAATTATGTATTTATTCGAACCACACATTATACACTAATAACGTTATTAAAAGAACAGATATTAGACTAAAAGCGATATTAATCCGCTTTTGACGACGTTCGATACGCTTAATACGGTTTTTATATTGTTTAACTTCAACTTGCAGTGTGTTGATTCTAGAGCGTTGCTGTTCGATTTTTTCTAAAAGTGGGGCAATACGTTTTTTTGACGCAACGATATCGTTTTCTTCGACAGGTTCAGACAGCCAGTGTTTCCAGTCAGATAAAATTTTGGGCACACTAAATAATGAAACCAGATCACGAAATTCATCTTTTAGAACCACATCACCATCGATACGCATGGTTTTGATGCTTTTACGATTACCAAATACAAAAATTTTTACCAAATCTATTAGTGTCGTGCGGACATCAAGGTCGATGGCTTTATCTGGAGATTTCGTGTCGAAAAGAATACCGTGTTCAGTAAACTGAACATAAAAATCAAAATAAGGGATATAGCTATTTATCTTAAGTGCGACTTTTTGATCAACAAATTTTTTAGCTTGTAATGCTACAACGCGGTCATGTTTTAAAATGAAAGTAAAAATCGTTTCTAAAACAATCAGGGTCATAGTAAGCAACAAATGTGGTTGAGCTTGTGTTTGTTGCGTATCACTCATAAAAAAAATGTCCTTGTTAAAATCTGAAAGCACTGGAAATTGAGCATCCTGCTCTAGAGGAACTTAGAATATACCAAAAAGTTGGTAATTCACCAGCTTTGTAGAACAGTTTAATCAATCTATCAAGTCATATGTTTGCTATTATGCTATTAAAATGAAGAATCACATGTTGCTGTGCACATAAAATAATCAGGAGAAGTGCGGATTATGGAAAATACAGAAAGCATAATTGACGATGTGCAGGAAACATCAGGAAAGCAGGTTAAACCTCGGGTACGTAGTCATTCTGATCGCCGCTCTAAAATGGATTTTCGCAAATATACCAAACAGATTTGGTTGGCTGGATTAGGTGCTTTTTCACGTGCAGAAGGCGAAGGAAATAAGCTTTTTGACTCTTTAGTCAAAGTTGGAGAGGAGCTTGAGTCCAAAACGATTGATATTGCAGATCAAACTGTAGAAAAGGTTTCAGAAAAAGCCAAAGAATCTGTAACCGATACGAAAGATAAAGTAGAAAAAATTTTAGATAATAGTGTTAATCATTCTTTAAACCGTTTAGGATTGGTGACTGTAAAGGATTTACAGCACTTAGAAAGGCTTATACTTCAATTACATACTAAAGTTGACCAATTAGCCGAAGAAAATGCCCAACTGAGGGCCGAAATACTAAAAAAACACTAACTTTTTTACTATTATCGAATTTTCAAGGTTTTTTTCGTCAAAAAATTCTATAAAAAGAGGTTGAGGAGTATTGCGTTTAACCCTAAAGCATTGCTATAAAGGCGTTATGGCGTTTTATACAAATTTTTGAACCTTAAATAAACGATATTAAGAGGACTTAATTTTCATGAATAAATCAGAATTAATTGATGCAATTGCCGAAAATGGGGGATTATCTAAGGCCGATGCCGGTAAAGCTTTAGATGCTACAATTGCTGCAGTTACCAATGCATTGAAAGCTGGTGATACAGTTACTTTAGTTGGTTTTGGTACTTTCAGCGTTAAAGAACGCGCTGCACGTACTGGTCGTAACCCACAAACTGGTGCGACTTTAGAAATCAAAGCAAGCAAAGTTCCTAGCTTCAAAGCTGGTAAAGGCTTGAAAGATTCTGTAGCTTAATCTTATTAAGCACATGAGACGCGCCATTATTTGGCGCGTTTTTTATTGGTAAATGTGATTAATTGATATATCGCATTCATTCATCTCGGGTTTTCGGTTAAAATTCACCGCAAATAAAATATTGGAATACTTATGGAATCGTTTCGTAAAGTCATTAAGGGTTGGCTGGGCAAGGTCTTGCTCGTTTTGTTTTTGACCCCTTTAGCACTTGTAGGTATTGAAGGATATTTTAGTGGTGGATCTAAAGATGCAGCAAAGACTGTAAACGGTACTGAAATTTCGCAAAAAGAACTCGAAGCACTGACGAACTCATTAAAAGAACAATATCTGGCATATGCTCAGGGTGATGAAACATTATTGAATCAAAATTTCATTAGCAATAAAGCGATGGATACTTTGGTTTCACGCCAATTGTTATTGCAACAAGCTGATAAATTAGGCATTAGCTTGAGTGATGCACAAATTGTGCAAATGATTCATCAGCAGCCAAGCTTCCAAGTCAATGGTCAATTTTCAGATGAAGCGTTTGGGAGATACCTCGAATCGATTGGTATGACGAACCGCACATTCATTGATAACTTACGTAAAGACCATGCTTTAAAAATGTTGTCTACAACATTTATGGAATATGCATTGGTGAGTAAGCTTGATATCTTGCAAATTGCGAACTTACAAACGGAACAACGTAGTATTCAGTTGGCGAGCATTAATCTTGAAAATTACAAGAAAAATGTAAAAGTATCTGATGCCGAAATTGCCGCTTATTATGAGCAGCATAAAAACAAATTTAAGCAAGCAACCAGTATTGATGCAGATTTTGTCGTATTAACACCTGCCAATATTACTGCACCTGTAGAAGCTGCAACTGATGCTGAATTGAAAGAAGCGTATAACAGCTTTGTTGAGAATGCACAGAAGTCAGTTAAACCACTCGTTAAGCACATCATGATCACTGCAGACAGTCGTTCAGATGCCGAAGCTAAAAAACTGGCTGAAAGTGTTCAAGCTAAAATTAAAGCGGGTTTAAGCTTTGACCAAGCTGCAGCGCAATTCTCTGAAGATCCGGAATCTAAAGCAAAAGGTGGTGAACTGGTTGCTTATGAAAAAGGTGTGTTTGGTGATGCGTTTGATGCTGCAGTTGAAGGTGCTCTAGCTGGTCAAGTGACTGCTCCAGTGAAAACAGACAGTGGTTATCACTTGATCGAAAAAGTGGCGCCAGCTGTAAAAGTGGCTTCATTTGAACAGGAAAAGGCACGTCTACAAGCAGAAGTCGCTGCTTCGAAAAAAGCCAATGTTTTTTCTGACACTGTAAACAGCCTCAATGACATGGTCGTGAGCAGTGATGCCCTTGATGTCGTGGGTCAAGAAGTGAAAGGCGTAAAAGTACAATCATTGAATGGCTTAACATTAGCATCGCAACATCCAGTTTTAAGTGATGCAAACGTCAAAGTTAAATTGTTTAACGATGATGTTAAAAATGGTGAACGTAATGTTTCATCGAGCATTCAGTTGAAAAACGGTGATGTGGTTTGGGTGAAAGTGCGTAACTATCATGCTGCGGGTGTTCAAACTTTAGCTGAAGCGAAAGCGCATGTGAAAACTCAGCTGATTGAAAAGAAAGCGTCTGATGCTGCAAAAGCCCAAATTCAAGCGACATTAAAAGAGTTTGCTGCAAAACCTGCTGCTTCAGTTGCGAAAGGCAGTTTAAACTTTGAAAATGCGGGTACCTTCACTCGTGCGGATGGCTTGTTGAAACGCGAAATTCAACGTGCTGCATTTAGTGTAAAAGCGCCGAAAGCAGGTCATTGGTCTGTTACTACGACTAATCTACCAAATGAATTGGTTGTGGTTGCTGTGACTGCAGTGAACAAACAATCTGATGCGGCATTAACGGGTGAGCAGTTAGATGAGTTAACAAAACTTTATCAACAGCTTCGTGGTCAACAAGAATTTGATGACTACACACGTTATCTAAAAGATCATGCCAAAATTAAATAATTTAGGCAGCTTTAAAAAAAACCAGCTTTTGAGCTGGTTTTTTTATGTTTAAGTTTAATGCATCACACTTTAAGAAAAACTTTTAAAAACAAAGATTAAATAAAATTGACTATTTGAATAATTCTCTTAAATTGAGTTTGGGAAGGCAGTTTCCTAAAAAATATAATGATGTGATTTGAGGGTGTTATGCAAAAGATGAATCATTTAAACGGTATTTTAAAAAGTAAGCGTCCGCTGAACACACCTTCTGAATTCATCCTATAAGCCTTAATTTAGTCCCCACTTAGAAACAAGTGGGGACTTAAATTTATGACTACAAATCATCAGACATCCATCGCATCTCTTGCGAAAAAACGAAGAACATACAGTGCTGAATTTAAACAGCAGATCGTTCAGGCTTGTAAAGCACCGGACGTTTCAATTGCTTCAGTCGCTTTGCAACATGGATT